>JAAWHU010000048.1 GCA_022796015.1 Hungatella sp.
CATTTCGCCAAATGACTTGCCTGAATTTCCATCTGCCGCGTTGTTGTCGGTCAACGATGCCACCGCATCGCCTCCCTCCGCCGCCTTGCAGACTGAAAACTCATTCTGTGTCATTTGGCTGAAAGTAAATGGGTCAGTACACTGGTATTGTCCCCGAATCACTTCCGGTTTACCCTCCGAATCCTATGGTATCTGTGTATGCCTTCAGACAGAGATTGCATTGATAGCGGCTCTCCATGGGCTCCCAGACGACTCCGTCAGGGCTGATATATCCCTCCCCGTCGGTGATATCTGCCTCCGCCGTAGCATCATCAGCCTGATATTCCACAGCCAGAGGATGTACTGCTTTCAAAGTCCTGACCTCAAGAATCACGGCAAAACGCTCTCCCGGCTTTAAGTTCTCCGGAACCTTTAGGGGAATGGTATAGAACCCGCTGCATTCAAGATTCCCTCTGGCCACAATCTTTCTGTCCTTAAAATCCATGTCGTCTCCCACATCATGGGACAGGGATACCACATAGGAGGTGTGATCCCCTGTGGCATAGAAGCCCACTGCCCTCAAGACTTCCGCCCCCTTGGCCTCATAAAGATTGGCTCCGTATGCTTCCTCCCTGCCATAGCCTACCTGGCCCACCCAGCCGCACAGATCGCTTTGATACAAATTGTCATAATTATCTGCTGCTTCTATTTTTGTATACACCAGATTGCTGCTTCCGATGTTGCTGTCATAGTAAGACACATAAAAATATCCTTTGTCTCCAAATTCCTCTCCCCAGCTGCTGACACATAAAAATGCGCCGTCCCCTTCGGTCTCTGTCTGAAAATTCTCTTTCGGGTAATTGTCATCCCACCCCACAATGACAATATCATGGTTGGGAATCTTTTCCCCCTGGTAACAGTAGCCATAGGTTTCTTCATTATAATATACGGAACGGCTGCTGGAACCGGTTATGGACGTATAGAGAGAGCTCTGCACCCCTCCCGTGAGAAATACCGCATTTTTTATGGCCTCATAATCCTTGGAGGGCAGAATCTGTATCTCCTGAACGTGAACGGCAGGCGCCAGTCCATCCGGGGAAAACCCATCGCCGTAAGGATCCTCCTCCTCCAGCACAGGCCCCTGCCAGCCTAAAAGATAGGCCATAGACATGGTGTACTCCCCGCCTTCCTTCTGATTCAGGGAAAATCCGTTGTGCAGGGACATGTGATCTGCCGAGAATTCCCTTCCGTCCTTGGGGCCCAAGGCGGTCTCAAGGGCTGTCAGGGATGCAAAGGACCAACAGGTTCCATAGCTGCCCTGATCCTTTACCCGGACTCCCCGGCCGACTGTCCGGTAATCATAGGACACCGGAAGCGTCCTCCTTTTGTAGAAAACCGTGTCCTTAAGACAAAGCTTCCTGCTTCCCGGCGCCAGCTCTGCCTCGTATCCGAACCCTTCACATACTGCCCTCAGGGGAAGATAAAATCCCTGTGCCTTCCCTGCCGCACCGCCGCCTTCCGGCCCCAGCTCCACACATTTACTGCCCTGCTGCATGAGAATCCCAGCGTCTTTGTATTCCAGCACACTGATCCCAAGGGCCCTCTTTAAAAATTCTGCCGGAACCATGACCTCTATGGTTCCGTCCCCAAGGGCAAGAACCGGACAGGATTCTCCCCCTGCCTCCAGAAAGAGCCCTCCGGGCTCCAGAAGATTCTTAAGGCTTCCTGCCGCCCGTTCTGACACAGCTCTATTCCTCTTTGTCTTCTGCTCCTGCACCTCTTCTTGGTCCTGCCTTGTCTCAGTGCCGTGAAAAGCCTGGAGAATACTGTCCACATATCCTTCCAGCAAAGAGCTCTGACCTGCTGCCACTATAAGAATAACCGCCAGACATACTGCCGCCATTTTATACCTGAATTTCATGGGCCTTAGTCCTGTCTCTTGTTTCTTGCGGGAGGTTTAGGCCCCAGAAACTGGTAAAAATAGGTTTTCATCATCCCATTGTAGATCTTTCTGTTCCTGTCTGCCTTTCTTCCAATATATTTTTCCGCGTCCTCATAAGCTGTAATGATATATGCAGACCATGCGTCCAGAGATTTTATGCGCTCTCCCAGTTCCCGGTATAAGCCGGGCAGGTTCTCCTTCTCTTCAATCCGTTCCCCATAGGGCGGATTGGTAATAAGAAATCCGTATTTCTTCGGATGGCTTAAGGCACTTACAGGGCGCTGCTGAAAATGAATGAGATGATCCACCCCCGCAGCTTCGGCATTGGCCCTGGCGGCCTTCACAATCTCCCCGTCTATGTCATATCCCTGAATATCCACATCTACCGTATCGTCTAAGAGATCGTTGGCTTCATCCATGGCCTCATACCAGCTTTTTCGGGGTATGAGATTTTTCCAGTCTTCGGAAAGAAATGACCGGTTCATCCCCGGAGCCATATTGGCCGCCATCATGGCCGCTTCAATGGGAAATGTGCCGCTGCCGCAGAAGGGATCCACCAAAATCCTGTCTTTCTTCCATGGTGTAAGCATAATCAGCGCTGCCGCCAAGGTTTCTGTAATAGGGGCCTTGCTGGTCAATGTCCGGTATCCCCTTTTATGCAGGGAATCTCCGGAAGTATCGATTCCCACAGTCACCTGATCCTTATACAGAAAGACCCTTAAGGGATAGCTGCTGCCTGTCTCAGGAAAGATCTCTGTCTTATAGGCTGTCTTCATCCGTTCCACCATGGCTTTTTTCATGATCCTCTGAATGTCCGATGGACTGAATAATTTACTTTTAATGGAAGAGGCCTTGGTAACCCAGAACTTTCCGTCCTGGGGAATCAGCTCTTCCCAGGGAATCGCCTTTGTGTTCTGGAACAGTTCCTCAAATGTCTCTGCATGGAAGCTCCCCGCCTTTAAAAGCACCCGCTCCGCCGTGCGCAGGAATACATTGGCCCTGCAGATCGCCTCCGGCCCGCCTAAAAAGGTGACTCTCCCATCCTCAACCTGGACAATCTCATACCCCAGATCTCCAACCTCTTTTTTCAGCACTGCCTCCAAACCAAAATGACAGGGCGCAATCAGTTCATATCTTTCTCTCACTGGCATCTCCTTTACAAAAGAGTAATCTCTTTCACCTTATTTCCCTCAAAATCCCAGATGGTAAATACATTGTCGTCCAGAATCCCGTAGGAATTAGGATTCCCATCTTTGGGCAGGGATGTGGAGCCCGGATTCAGAAGGTAACATTCCCCCATAGGCTCTGCTACCGGCAGATGGATGTGTCCATGAATCAGAGCATCCCCCGGCGCCATAGGAGGCAGGGCGTCCTTGTGATAGATATGGCCATGGGTGGCATAGATGGTCTTTCCGTTAAGGGCCAGCACACTATAGTCCGCCATCATGGGAAATTCCAGCACCATCTGGTCTACCTCGGAATCGCAGTTCCCCCTGACTGCATAGATCTTGGTCTTGTATTCATTTAACATGGAAAAAACCTGCTTGGGATCGTATTCCCTGGGCAGTTCGTTGCGGGGGCCATGGTACAGAATATCCCCTAAGAGAATGAGACGGGACGCTCCCGAGCTCTCGTAGGCTTCCAGCATCTTTTTGCAGAAGTATGCGGAACCGTGAATGTCAGATGCAAACATGTATTTCATTGAGATTTCTCCTTCCTATGAAAGTCCGCAGCTTCGGGCCTCGCCCTCCTCTGCTTCCTCCTGTATCCGCAATCCGGCCTGCTTGCTCATACCGGCTTGGTTGACCCAGATCCATGGCTCATTACATGCCTGCATGCATTATTCCCCATGGCTGCGGGTCAACACTTTCATAGTACATTTTAAATCTCCTCCCCCATATCTGTCAACTGATTCTGTTGAGGATTAGCGGGTGTAGCAGTGGCCGCGGTAGGCGGCTAGGCCGCCGGCGGTGTTGATTACGGGGTAGCCTCTGGCAGACATGTGGTTGCAGGCCAGCATGCTTTGGCTTCCTCTGGTACAGTAGAGTACCATAGGAATTCCCTCCTGGTATTCCAGAATGCCCTCTTCTACCATGGCCTCCAGTTCTTCGTAAGGAATATTGACAGCTCCTATCAAATGGGAACATTCGTATGCATTTCTATTTCTCAAATCAATTAATTCCATAGGCCGTTTGCATCGTATCCAGCAATCCAGTTCTCTCATGCTGATTGTAGGGTAGTTCATATTCTTTCACCTGTCCTTTTTTACTATCAGTATATGTAAAAAGCCGTCCCATGACTATGGGGCGGCTTGGGGAACACAGCAGCACACTAGCGCTGATTGCTGTTCTGGCTGCTGTTCTGACTCTTATTCTGATTGCTGTTCTGGCTGCTATTCTGGTTGCTGTTCTGGCTCTTGTTCTGATTGTTATTCTGATTGTTGTTGTGGCAGTTCTTTGAATCTTCCATATTATTGTAATTTCTTGCCATGGTAGTGATACCTCCTGAAATATAATTTTTATTACAGGACTAGTATGGCTTTGTTTCATCGAATTATACTTAGAATTGCATTTTTTTAATGATTATATTATAATGGAAGCGGAGTATGGGTTTCCCTTAGACCCGATTAATCCTTATAAAAGATTGATACTCCCCTCGGCGGGAATTCGTCTCGGCGTTTTCCTGCATTCCGCACTGATCAGGTGCGGCAAAAGAGCCAGGCAACCCCCTGCCTGGCTCTCTTTCTATCTAAAATCGAATCCTTAATCTCCTAACATGTTCTTAATACAAATAGGCGCTCTGTAATTCCAAGGCGATATCTTAATTCCTGTCTTATAGGTAGAGGCATGTACAATCTGTCCGTCACCGATATACATAGCCACATGGTTAACCCTGCTGCCGCTGCCGTAAAAGATCAGGTCCCCAGGTCTCATCTGATCTGCACTCACACTGACTCCCTGAAGGGCCTGGCTTGCGGAACTGCGGTTAATATTTACTCCTGCGCCGTTAAGCATCACATACTTGGTAAAGCCAGAGCAGTCTGCACCAGTGTGAGGGTCATTGCCTCCGGCACGGTACCGCCCTCCTACGAACTGAAGGGCATAATTCACAAGGCCCTGTCTGCGGCTGTCTCCTATGTCAAGCTGCCGCAGTACTTCAGCGGCATCTGCATTCCCGCTGGCCTCCAGCTCTGCCTTCTCCACCACGGAAACCCCTTCTTCTTCCACGGACAGATAGCCTACACCGCTTCCCACCTGGATCTCCATCCAGCCATCACCCTCGTCGGAAAGGATGGTATAAGCCTCCCCCGGGGCCGCTTCCTTCAGAACATCATAGGAATCCATAGATACATATACCGGATGAGTACCCTCCTCAATGGATGCTATGTAGTCTCCCAGGCTGAAAGCCGGGCCGCTAAGCTCTACATAAGCAGCTTTGGCTTCCACAGCGCTTCCCCATGAAAGTGCTCCGCACAGCATCAACGTACAAATCCCATTTCTAAATTGTCTTTTTTTCATCTTTATTCTCCTCATTCAGGTACTCTTATGACAAAACATCCACAATGCTCACTGGTCTGCGATAATTCCAGGGAGATATCTTAATTCCCGTCTTCTCTGTGGAAGCATGTACAATCTGACCTTCTCCAATATACATAGCTACATGATTAATCCGTCCGCCGCTGCTGTAGAAAATAAGATCTCCTGCTTTGGGTTCGGACACCTCGGTTCCCTCTCCTGCCTGGGCAGCGGAACTGTGACTTAAAGAAATTCCCGCCGCATTCCTCATGACGTAGGAGGTAAAACCAGAGCAGTCGACTCCCTTGTTGGGGTCTGTTCCTCCCCACACATACCGGTTGCCCACGAACTGAAGGGCGTAGCGCACAACTCCGTTCCTCAATTCTGCTTCCTGATCTACGGTCTCGTAGGTACGTTCCACAATAATCCCATGGTCGGCAACCTTCACGTAGCCGGAAGCGGCTCCTGTATCTACAAAGGCCCAGCCGTTCTCATAGGAGAGAACCGGATAAATCTCTCCTCCCTTCAAGGTTCCTACTGTCTCGGATCTCTCTGTCCGGGACTTATGTAAGGGAGTCCTGGGAGTATCTACCTTCAGAGTGTAAGAAGAGCTTGTCTCTACTGCAACTGCTTCTTTATATTCCACGGAAGCCTCCGCACTCTGAGTCATGGTGCCGGTCACAGCCACACACATCCAAAGAGCTGCTGCCGCCTTCCATCTTCTTAATGCCATAACCTCAACTCCGTCTTTGGTTTATTACAAATATGTTAACTTTTTTAATAATTATATTTCATAATTATTACTTTGTCAAGCAAAAACAGCTTCAAAACTGTTACAAATCAGTTTTAAAGCTGTCCATGTTTGAAAATCCTATTTAAATTATTACAATTTTTTCACACTATCGCCTCCAGATATTGCGGATGACCGTGACCACCAGCCATATCATCATAAGAGGCACAACAAGAGGGAGCAGAATGGAAAAAATCCCCCCTATAATCATAATCAGCAGATACACCACAGAAATAACCGCAAGAGCCAGCAGAAGCTTCCCGTACCACTTGTCCAGGCGGAATATATGGAAGGATCCTTCGGTACTCTGTCTGGGTTCTTCTCTTCCTCCGTATTCATAGCCTTCACTGTCTCGGTACCCGCTGCCTGCCGTCACCTCTGTGGTGTCCTCAATCGTCTTGGCAATCAGTCTGGGATCTCCGATCTCCTGGATCACTTCCTCTTCCCCTCTGCCTTTGCGGACTTCCTCTGCAATATATCCATCATAGTAGCGTATATTCTCTTCCACCACACCCGGCGGCACATCGCCTGTCAATGACCGGCGCAGTATCTGAAGGAACTCTTCTTTTCTCATGCACTTCTCCCTTAATCTTCTGGTTATTCCCTTTACCCACTTATTAATACACTAGTTTATCATGATTTTTTTGTCTGGTAAATGATAACATTCTTAAATAATTATAAAATCTTCTCTTTGATAATTCCCTCTCTATAGGCCGTCACCAGCTCTTTTAAATCATTGATCTTCTCTGTCAGCTCCGCTCCCAAGTCCGTGTCCCCGACCATGATCCGCTTTTCCATTTTCTCTACTATGGTAACCTTAGGAGTATTCTCCTTTCCCGGGCAGAAGGGCTTATGCTCCGCCAAAGCCAGGTGCCTGGAATTGTAGATCAGAGTATACCCGGCAATGCCTGTCTTTCCCTGGTAGGCCTTTGAAAGACCTCCATCTATAATGTAAAGTTTGCCGCCGGCCTTTATGGGCGTCTCCCCATCCTTGATCTTTACGGGCACATGGCCGTTGATAATGCGGGAGTGATCGGTGGGAAGCCCAAATTCCTTTAATATCTTATGACAGTACTCCTCCCGGACACTCAGCTGATAATAGGGATTCATCACTTCTTTGTAGGTGGATTTGTCTCCTATAAAATAATGTTCAAAGGTCGTCATCTTATCCTTGCCGTAGACAGGAGATTTCTCCCCGCACCATAGATACCACATAAAGTCCCTGGCCGCTGCCTTGTCTGGATTGGCATCAGAAAGGAAATATGCACTCTGAACCATTCTGTCAATAAAATCCAGCAGGCTCTTGCCGGAATAGCGGATCCCCGAAAACTCTATCTCGTCAAAGCTCCCATCCTTTTTCATAGGGATACATCCATGGTACAGAAGATTCTGATTGTAGGACTTGTACATTCCTCCGTTGGAATACAAAAATCTTACATGCTTGTGGAGCAGCTGGCTGTGCTTGAAGGACAGCTGCAGCGTATGGAGAAGCTCTTCCTCCTCCGCTGTCAGCTTCAGGGGGTCTTTATGATCTACTGTGGGAAAGGCCATATCCAGCATTTCATAGGTCTTTTTCTCCACCTCCACCGTTCCATTTTCAAAGTTGATTTTTTCCAAAAGACGCCTGTGGTTCATCTGGTACTCCGGATGGCGGCGGATAATCTGCCCTTCAACCTTAAACTGCATAACGGCAATGGCCTTGTGCATCTTGGCCACAAGCCCCGGGTCCACCACATCATAGATGTTCTCATCCAGAATGTGAGGGACAAACCTGGTGCAGGGATCATTCTTGTAGACATTGGCGGCAAACATGGACAGGGGCCTCAGATTAATGCCGTATCCGTCCTCCAGTACATCGAAACTATTGTAGCTGATGGCGATCCTCAGCACATTGCAGATGCAGGCCAAATTGCCGGTGGCGGCTCCCATCCAGGAGATATCATGGTTCCCCCACTGAATGTCCACATCATGGAACCTGGTCAGGGCATTCATAATCAGATCCGCTCTTGGACCCCTGTCAAAAATATCTCCTATAATATGAAGATTATCAATGGTCAGATTCTGGATCAGCTCACATAAAGCAATGATAAACTTGTCCGCTGTGTCAATGTCGATAATGGAACGGATAATCTCGCTGTAATAAATCTTTTTGTTCTCCCCGTTATAGTCCACATGGAGGAGTTCATCAATGATATAGGCAAATTCCTCAGGAAGCTTCTTGCGGACTTTGGATCTGGTATATTTGGAAGACACCACCTTGCAGATCTGAACCAGCCGGTAAATATTGATCCGTTTCCACTCATCCGTAGCCTTCCCCGTCAGCCCAAGCTGATGCATCACCTTGTCAGGATAATAGATGAGGTTGGCCAGCTCTTCCTGATCCTCTTCCGGAATCACATACCCAAAAGTCTCTTTGATCTTTTCACGGATGATTCCCGACGAACTTTTCAGCAGATGAAGAAACGCCTCGTGTTCTCCATGAATGTCGCTGAAAAAATATTCCGTACCTTTGGGCAGTCCCTTTATGGCAGTCAGATTAATAATCTCGCTGGAGGCCGCCTTTACTGTAGGGTATTCTTTTGCCAGAAGCTTCAGATATGCTAAATCTCTCAATGTAAATCCCTCCCCCTCCTTGCATTTTTCTTACTGCTATAGTAACATAAATGGAAGGAAAAGAAAAGGAGAGGAGCATTTGCCATGGAACAGCTTTACGTTCTGGGAACCGGCAACGCCACGGTTACCCGATGTTACAATACTTGTTTTGCCCTGAAAAATCCTGAAGGACAATTTTTTCTGGTAGATACCGGCGGAGGCAACGGCATCCTGCGGATTCTGGAAGACATGAATCTGGATCTGTCCCGAATTCATCATATTTTTATTACCCATGAGCACACCGATCACCTATTAGGCATTGTATGGCTTATCCGCGTCATTGCCACCCGTATGAAGAATGGCCAATATGAAGGGAATTTAAACATCTACTGTCATGAAGAGCTTCCTGAGACCATCACCACCATCTGCCGTCTGACGGTTCAGGGGAAATTCTTCAAGATGATCGGCGACAGGATCCATCTGATACCGGTTCATGACGGGGAAACGGTACGGATTCTCAACTATCCTGTGACGTTTTTCGATATCCGTTCCACCAAGGCAAAACAGTACGGCTTTACCACGATACTGGAAAACGGGCAGCGCTTTACCTGCTGCGGCGATGAACCATTTAACGACTGCTGTATGGATTATGTAAAGGGAAGTGACTGGCTCACCCATGAGGCTTTCTGCCTTTACAGCCAAAGGGAAGTCTTTAAGCCTTATGAGAAGCACCACAGCACCGTGAAGGATGCCTGTGAACTGGCTCAAGCTTTAGGGATTAGGAACCTGATTCTGTGGCATACGGAAGATAAGAATATAAAAGAGCGGCAGAAGCTGTATCTGGAAGAGGGCCAGCCCTATTTTTCGGGGCAGCTTTATGTTCCTGAGGATCAGAGTGTAATAGAACTTGGGTGAGGCGGGGAGGATTGCACAAAAGCAAACGGAAAAGCGGTGTTCCCATAAAGGGGCCGGGAATCTAAAAACAGGTTCCCGGCCTTAATTCAGGCAGTTTTTCAAAATCAGCCAGCATTCCCTTTCTGTAATACCCCTGGAGTCCTAACTGTCTCTCCGTCTCTATCAATTCTTTTTCCTGTATCACATGGAGTATTTTATGAAAATCAATTCTCTCCAGTACCTTTTTGGTAAAGGGACGCTTCGCGTCTAAAAAAGCTATGGTCAATAAAAATCTTTGTACACGCTGGGAATTAAGAATCAGCATAGCTGTATAAGCCGTATTGTATGATGGAAAACAAATGAAATAACAGGTATCATCTGCCATTACCGGCTTCCCATCATTGGATTTCAGAACTGAAAAAAGAGGCTTTTTGTAAAATCCGCTGACACCCACTTTATAACAAGCATAAGAATATCCGCCTATGCCGAACATGGAAAAAGGTGGTGCATCTTTATAAATGGAGCTTTTCCTTTTTGAAAAAAATTCTTTATATGTCATCAGATAATTCCATGTCTTGGGGGCATCCGCTTCTATGTGTGAGGTATCTTCCCGTATACTTTTTTGTGTCACGATCACATATTTGCTGTATGTATCCGTAACCGGTGCTTTAAACCTACTGCTCTTTATAAGGGGATATAGATATTGGTCTTCGATATCTACGACTTCTTTTAAGCCGTTAATCAGAGTTGTCCCTTCTAATGTCAACTCCATTATTTTAGAGCAATCATGTTTTACACCCTGTCGCCACTCAAAACAGCATTGTCCTGAAAAATCATCTGCACCTTCTGCTGTATTACTATAGAATCCGCCTCCAGCATAGCCAAAGGAATTTTTTATTTTTTCAGGATGGTCAAAGGAATACACATTGCAGCTTTCCGGAGCTGCGTCTTTTTTGCTGAGCTCAATCACCAGCAAGCAGGCGCTTGCATGGATCCCAAAGACTGCTTTAGCATTAAATTCCAGAATATCACAGGCCTTAAAACTAATATGCGTCCGTTTCATTTCCCCAAAGACATTCCGTGCAACAGATGTTTTGCACAGCATTGCAATGACAGACTCGGTTCCATGCAGCAGAGCGATTAACTTTAAAATAATAGCCTCACATATATCGAAATTGCTGGCCCCCGTCATGGCATCCAAACCCTTCAGGCCCTTAAAATTGACTTTTTCAGGCAGATTGTCTGAATCCAGACCCGACAATGTGCTGTTATTAACCCATGGCGGATTACCCAGAATCAATATCTGATCTTTTTGACTTATAACAGAGTTAAAATCAAAGGCAAAAAAATCGGCATTTATGATACGGACACGAGAGCTATCTATTGTTTCCTCACATATTTTACAATATTCGGGGTTGATTTCCACCCCCACAATTTCTGATGCCTGAAAGATCAGACTGCTTTTGACAAAACTGCCGGCTCCGCAGGTTGGCTCTATAACTATGGAAGGCTCCAACTTTCTTTTTTCTTTGAGATATTGGCAGACCCTTAATGAAAAGTATTCCGGCGTCTGATAATCTCCATATTCTCGTTTACCATTCATAGTTAATGATTCCATCAACCTTGTTGTCCAATGCAATTACCCTTGCATACTGCAGTCTCCATTGAAGCGCATTGCTGATAGTCAGATATCCCTGCACGGGTGGATTGTTAAGGATCTCATCAGCCAGCTCATTATATATAATCTCATCACCGGGAACATTTCTGTCCTCCAAAAAACCGATAACATCCTCTTTATTGGCTCCATCCTTTACCAACTCTCTAAGACGTTTGGTGAGGGTGAAATCTCCGGTTCTCATGCTTTCAATAAAAGTACAGTGGGTAAAACGAAGGCAGCATTGATCGCCGGAATCTCTTTTATCGTAAACAAATACCAGTAAATTATAGCCCAGGCCATAAATTTTCTGGCGGGCATTCTTAAAGGGACAGCTTGACTGAGGCTGAGTAATGGATGTAACCTTTATATCTGTTTGAATATCTTCACCTGGCAAGTCTATTCCTCTCGCACTGCTTCCAACTGTCACGGTGTAGTGTTCTGAGAGATATCTTTGGAATCTATGTTCCACATAGGTTCCCACGGCTTTGCCATCTGTTATTCCAAGGAGCTTTTCATGATTTTCTTTTGACATAAGGGTACAAAAAGTCTCAGCCCTCCTAATTAAATCTTTTATTGTCAGTACTGGTTTCATTCCGGTTATTTCCTTCCTTTATCTCTATCAATGCTTTACAAACTTATCCGTCAAAAGTAATCATATCATGAAACCTCAATATTATCAAACATCTCCTAACCGCTTATAATAAAATCAAGTCAAAGGAACTTACTCAGAAAAAGCCCGATTCACAGAACGGCCAACCCCTCTATGCTCCATCCACAGCCTGTTTCTCTATCCTCTGCTCCGTCCCTCCCCCGGGAATCACCGGATCCTTCATCTGGTAGACCCGATAATACTCCTTGGTCTCCTGGTTTTTCACGGTCTCCGACCGATTCATAGCCAGAAATTTCACGATCTCATAACAGTTAATCCAGATCTCATTGTTCCCCTCCTTCTGTGACTCGTCAAAGATCAGCTGAATCCCAAAATGAAGATGAGGTTCATCAATATTGTTGGTATTCTCTGTCCTGCTGTATCCTGTACGGCCAAGATATCCGATGACATCGCCTGCCTGGACTATGCTGCCCTCTGTAAGAGACTTGTGATAGGGATAATTTTTCCGCAGATGGGCGTAATAGTAATACCGCCTGCCATCAAAGCTTCTGATTCCTAAGCGCCAGCCGCCGTACTGGTTCCATCCGATTGCCTCCACGTATCCTGATTCCACACAGATCACGGGAGTCCCCACCTGTCCCATCATATCATGGCCTAAGTGCTGCCGCTTAAACCCATAGCTTCTGGCCGCGCCGAAATCGTCATAATCCTGGTAAGGATAATTTTTTGCAATAGGAGAAAAAGCCTTTAAACCATACTTGGTCACCCACACCAGGCCATCATCCGTCTCACTCTCATCTGCCCTGCTTTCATCCGTCCCTCTCCCGCCGGCCCTGCTTTCATCTGCCGCCTCGGCGCTGGTTTCCTCTCCCCCGGCAGGCCCGCTTTCCTCTCCATGGGTCTGTGGCTCCCCGGTCTCTTCCTTCCCCCTCAAGGCAAAAGCCGGCGCCTGCTCCTCTGGAATCTGAACCTGGAACTCGCCGACCATTCCTCCGAGAACTGCCCCATAAGCCTCCAGGTAATAGGAATAGTATTTCATATCAGCGGTAATATCCTCCATCTTCTCCCCATCCAAAAGCCTCTGGACTATTTTTTCCATGTCAGCCGCCTTATATCTGGAAAAATCGCCTCCATACCGGGCTCCCAAGTAAGCCAGAAGTTCAATCCAGTTCAGATGAAGCTCTGATTGGCAGGTATCCACATCATATCGAAAGGCCTTCTCCATAGCCTCCTTAGTCACCTGAAAGTCCACCCACTTAATATAATCTCTTTTCTCCTCACTCTCTTCCTTTTCCTCCTGCTCCGTTCTCTCCCCTATGACTCCGCTTGCCGGGACACTGTCTGCAATCCCTTTTCCCAAAGGAGAAAGAAGCACCAGAAATGCGGACAAAACCACAACCTCCAGTGCTATCAGAAGATGAATCATTTCAGGCGGACGATTACCATTCATATACAGGCTCCTCTTGTTCTTTCTTTACTCTTCCTAATTCTATTTAGATCCTCGGACACCAAGGCGGATACCATGATCTTTTGGACACGCTCATGGTATCCGGCCCCTCTCCGACAGCCGGATATCCCGCGATCTGCCAGGAGATATCCGTCCTCTATAACAAGAATATGCCGTTTCTCTTCTACTTAGAATCCTTCAGCTCCAAAGTCAACCCCAGCACACCGGTTCCTGTCAGGCGGCTGCTTAACTCATCGGGGCCATGGGTTCCTATGTAGATCGTCACCATCCCATCTTCTACTCTCTTTCCTGACTGATCCACCGTGGTAAAGGCATGTTCCTCCAGGAGGATCTCTCCTTCCGCCTCCTCTCCCGGTTCCAGATGAACCCTGGTAAAGCCGCAGAGCACCGTATTTCTCACCTCATGGGGCGACAGCGGATTTTTCTTATACACCTGTACCACCTCGTCAACGGCCCTGGAGCACAGACTTCGTATCTGAAAGAGAACCCGGCGGCCCGCCCTGTCATAGCTTCCCCCTGTCATCTCCGTCCTTCCGTAAGTAAGACCATAGCCAAAGGGATACAGCACCCCCTTTTCCACGTACCGGTAGGTTCGGTTGCGGAAGGAATAGTCGGTAAAATCAGGGAGCTCATAGTCCTCCCCATAGAACGTGACAGGGAGCTTGCCTGATGGGGACCATGCTCCTATGAGGATATCCCCTATGGCTCTTCCTCCCATGGCCCCGGGATACCAGGTCTGAATCACAGCCGCAGCCCTCTTTTCATAGGGGCCCAGGTTCATACAGCTTCCCGCCATGACGCAGAGGATCACCGGGGTGTCCAGGGAGAGCACTTCCTCCATAAGGCGTCTCTGGCACTGGGGAAATTCCAGGTCCTCCTTGTCTCCCCCGATGCATTCCCCTGTGCTGATGTGATGGGCCTCACCTTCATACCGCTCATCCAGGCCTACACACAGAATCGCCACATCGCTGGCCTTTGCCACTGCCCTGGCCTCGGAGAGCCGGTCATATTCACAGGCCAGGCGCTCTGCTCTGGCCGTCATAATCTCACATCCTGCCCCGTAAAGGAGCCTTGGAGCCTTCCTTCCCTCTTCCTCCTGCTCCCACAGGGACAGGGCCTGCCTCATTCCCTCCATAACCGTGACAAAATGGGAAGCCGTCCCATGGTAATTGCCCTGGAGAACCACGGTGGAATCTGCATTTGGCCCAATAATGCCCAGGAAGGAAAGATTCTCCGGCTTAAGGGGAAGAATCCCGTCGTTCTTAAGAAGCACAATAGACTCCCTGGCTGCCCTTAGGTTCAAAGCCCGGGCCTCCTCCGTGTCCACGTCCCTGTATGTCAGGTGATCCCACGGCGTCTCCTGGCCCATGCCCAGAAGGAGCCTGGTGGTAAGGGCCCGCCTGGCGGAACGGCGGATAGCCTCACGGTCTGTAAGCCCCAGGTTGTAAGCCTGCATAATCTGTGCATAACAGCTTCCGCAGTTCATATCACACCCTGCGTTTAAGGCCATGGCCGCAGACTCTGCCGGAGTGGAAGTGACCATGTGATGTTCATGAAAATCCCTCAGAGCCCAGCAGTCCGACACATAGTACCCCAAAAATCCCCATGCTTCCCTTAATATCTCCTGAATCAGCCTTGTATTGCCGCACAGGGGAGTGCCGTTTAAACTGCTGTAGCCTCCCATGGCGCCCTCTGCCTGCCCCTTCCTGACACAGTATTCAAAAGCCGGAAGATAAGACTCCCACAGCTCCTTCTCACTGACCGATGCATCAAACTCATGGCGCAGAGCCTCCGGACCAGAGTGGACGGCAAAATGCTTCACACAGGCCGCAGCTTTTAAAAACCGGGGATCATCCCCCTGAATCCCGGCAATCAATGCCGCTCCCATCTGTCCGGTAAGATAAGGGTCTTCCCCGAAGGTTTCATGGCCCCTTCCCCATCTGGGATCCCGAAACAGATTGATATTGGGACACCAGTAGGTCAGGCCTTTGAAGATGCCGAAATCCTTCTCCTTCACAAATTCGTTGTATTTTGCCCTGCCCTCTGTGGAGATGCAGTCCCCTATGGCCTTTACCAGTTCCCGGTCAAAAGACGCCGCCATAGCTATGGGCACGGGAAATACCGTGGCTGTTCCGGCTCTTGCCACCCCATGGAGAGCCTCGTTCCACCAGTTATACTCCCCGATTCCCAGCCTTGGAATAGCCGGGGACTCGTATTTTAAAAGAAGGGCCTGTTCCTCCACACTCATCTGATCCAGAAGTTCCTCCGCCTTTTTGGCGGCCTCCCGGCGGGCTGCTATCCGATAACCGCCTGCCTGGCAGGCATCAGTCTCACAGCCGCCGGGCCCGCAGGCTTCTCTCTCATGAACATCGGGCCGGCGGGCGGCCATCTGCTTTCTGCCATAGCCCCCATTATCCTCCCTCTCTGTCCCAAAGGCCGGAACAGGGCAGATGTTTTCCTCCTGCAGCTCACGATTTCCCATGGTTCCCCGCCTCCCTCATCTTATTTTTATCACCGTGAAATTCCAGGTAAGAGCTGTCAGGATATGAGTATTCTCCCCTGTAATTGGAGGCATTGTACGCCGGAAACTGCACCGGATGATAGGTCTGAGGCCTTGGGCTGTCCTCCTGGGTATAGATGTACATGGCCTTGTAGTCCCACACCACGATCTCATCCCGCTCGTCCCCGGTCAGGTCTAAGACCTCGCAGCACATAGTGGGATGGCCATCCTGGGGAAATGCCACGGCCCGGATCCCATCCCCGTTTAACAGGCCTCCTTTGTCCGGATCCGGGTTGGTGAGAATCAGCTCCCTCCCGTCCCCATCCCAGTTGACGGGAGCCAGAATATTGCCGTTCATCTCATTTTCCATCTCCCAGATAGGGCTGCCGAAGCTGTCATACAAAAACAGGACCCCCTGGTGGCCCCAGAAGCTGGACACTGCCAGCTCCAGCCCCTCCCTTTCGGGACAGTAGTTGGCCACAGACACCCTCTGGGCATGGCCGATTTTGTCCCGGGCCACAATATTTCCGTAAAAGTCCCCGATAAAAAACCCTTCCGTCCCTGACACGCAGGCAAAATACCCCTTGGAATCATGGGGCATCCACTTTCCCGCCACGATCTCATCGGTGTGATCCTCCTTAAGAGGATAGCTCCACAGAAGGGTGCCATCGCTGTCCAGCAGGTTGTAGCCCACCAGGACCTCGTCTTTTCCGTCGCCGTCCACATCCACGGGAAGGGGGCAGTGGCCGGTGTTGGTACTGCTTTTGTATTTCCACAGAAGGTTCAAATCCTCATCCAACGCATAGACCCTGCAGTACCGGTCCTTAATCAGAATGTCGGCCGGACGCTCCTTTCCCCTGAAATTGCAGATTCGTATGCCGTCGGGGTTGATGCGTTCAAATGCATAGACATCGTAGGGAATGCCGATGATGGTACTGTCCTCGTCGTCTGAAAGAGGAGTCTTGGCCCGCTTCTTCACGGCTCCCGTCTCACCGTCCAGAATCCGGATCTCAAAGTCCCATCCAAGGATCACCTCGTCTCTCCCATCCCCGTCTATATCATAGATCTGGAAAGCCATGTCCGCCGACACCTTCCCCAGAATGGAAGCCTGTTCTGAGGGCTCCCCTATCTGCCACAGAAGGTTTCCGTCTAAGTCCATGGCGGTCAGACAGCTGATAAATCCGTAGGCGTCTCTGCTCACCCGCTTCTGCATCTGGGCAAGAACCACGAACCATTCCTTGCCGCCTCTCAGATGGCCGAAGCGCACCTGTCGGCTTGTGCCCCAGTTTTTTAAGTCCAGCTTTTTCCACAGCTTCATCTTGGGGTGGCGGCTCATCTCCCGGGCCTGCCGGCTTTCGCCTTCCCGGCAGGCCTTTTGAATCTCTTTCCAGGTCTTTTGCGTCACCTTTGCCTCCACATCCCGGAATCTAGTGGGACAGTCCGCGGTTATGGCTATCTTTCCTCCCCGTTCCGCGGTCCTGCAGGTGATCTCCAGCACCTTCTTTCCGTTGACAAAGAAGGCGGCCAGGGAGCCCTCCAGATCCACACACAGCCTGTACTCCTCATCGCTGCTGTGGGGATACCGGACTTCCCTCAGCACCTGCACTTCCTCCTTGTAGCGCCGCGCCGCCACTGCTTTGTCCTTTCCCTCCAGATAAAAGACCAGGGCGTCCATGCTGTGGTTCAGGCACACGGCCAGGCCTGCCATACCTTTCTGGGACAGGCGGCGGATGGTCACCGAGGCCTCGTAATCCTTCCAGTATAGCTTCCCTGTCTCCAGGGTGGGAAACATTCTGTGGGGTCTGTCCTTTTCAATCCGCATGGATTCCATGGAATGAGTCCCGTTCTGCTCCGTAATAATCCAAGATGGACCGGTTCCGTTGTAGGTATAGTTGCACACCTGATCCAGCCAGTTTCCGCAGTATCCTTCTTCCCTCACGTACTGATACTCTCCCATGGCCGAGTGGTCCCTGTCATAGGGAAATTCCCCTATGGGAAAGTCCATAAAGTCTTCCCTGCATAAAATCACATGTTTCATAGTCTTCTCCTCTGTCTGTACTCCATAGGCGTGACGCCTGTATATTCTTTAAAGATTCTGGAAAAATGCTGGATGCTTCTATATCCCAGCTGATTGGCGATCTCGTAGGTCTTCATGTTGGTGGATACGAGAAGATCCGAGGCCCGCTCCATCTTCAGCCTTTTGTCGTATTCCACAAAGGTCTCATGGGCCTTCTCCTTAAAATACCGGCTCAGGTAGGCAGGGTTCATCTGCATGTACTCCGCCACATCCATGAGGGTGTAGCTGGAATCCACATGGGATCTCATATACCGCTTGATCTGATCAATGGCAGCCGGCTCATTCCCGGCCTTTCTGACTTCCGGATTCCTGCCATCATTTCCCGCCCTTTCCAGGCGTTCTATGGCCAGCTTCACCTTCTCGATGACTTCATTCTTTAAAACCGGCTTTGTAATATAGGCCATGACTCCCAGCTCTAAGGCCCGTTTGGCGTAGGCGAAGTCCTCGTAGGCCGTAAAGATAATAAACTGGCAGTGCTCCAGAACCGGTTTCAGTTTTTCTATGGCCGTCAGCCCATCCATCTCCGGCATTCTGATGTCCACCAGAGCTATATCGGGGCCGTACTCAACAGCCTTCTCATAGAACTCCCTGCCGTTTTCTGCCCATGCCACCACCTGAATCCCCAGCTGGTCCCATGCAATGGTATTCTTGATTCCGTGGAGAACCACCCGCTCATCATCTGCAATGATTAGCCGATACATGATCTCACCTCCTTCAATGGTATCTTGAGAATGACCACGGTTCCCTGCCCAAGCCTGCTGTCTATGGTTACGGACGCCTTCTCCTTGTAGCGGTTGTTAAGCCGTGCCGCAATATTTACAAGGGCAAAATACCGGCTTCCGTCCCCCTCATAGTTCTCCATCTCCCTGCGGATATCCTCCAGGATTTCCGGGGCTATGCCTTTTCCATCGTCGCTGACAGTGATCAACACAGCTTCCCCCTTCTCCTCTGCCTTTGCCCGGATCCAGGTCATGGCGCCGGCTTCCTCCTTCAGACCATGGACAATGGCATTCTCCACCAAAGGCTGTAACAGAAGATTGGGGATGGCGTGAAGAAGAACCTCCTGGGAAAAATCAATGTCCAGAAAAAACCGGTTCCCGAATCGGATCTTCTGAATCTCCCCATAGTATTCCAGCTGCCTTTTGTTGTCCATAAGCATAATGTCCTGATTCCCGTAGTTTAAGGCCGTCTTATAATACCCTGCCGTGGCCCCGATAAGCACCTCCAGACGCTCATAATCCTTCTGCTCCACCATCCAGACCATATTGTTAAAAAGATTATAGAGAAAATGGGGCTTAATCTGCATCTGAAGCAGGCGGAACTTAAATTCATTTCTCCTGGTCCTCTCGTTGGACAGTTCCTGGATCATCTGCTCCAACCGTGCCGCCATATGGTTGAATCCGCAGAACAGGCTGCCGAACATATCGCTGCGGCTCTCATCCAGACGAAGCTCAAAACAGCCCTCCTCCACCTTCTGGAATCCCTCCAAAAGGGCTCCCACAGGGTCGAACATTTTTCTCTCCGATATTCTCACGATACAGAAAAATATGGCGGCAAACAGCGCCGTGATTATCATTATAGTCATGACAAACCCTGTGGTTATGATCCTTCCCAGCTGAGGCGTGTAATAGTAGTCCACCTCCATGCCGGAATAATCAGATATCATGGAAAGCAGATGGATCCCCTTATTCTCCGGAATCCTGCCTAAAAGGGGCTCCCCCCGGTAATACAGACAGATGCCTTCCTCCTGGGAATTGTCTATGGAGATCAGCTCCTCCATGCTCTTTACCCTGACAGACATACACAGTACCCCCGCCTTTTTCCCTGTATATTTGGAATGCACAGGCTTAATCAGGGTGATATACTGCTCATTTCTGCTGCCCGACACCAGTTTGGGCTCTTTCCCTCCATAGTGCAGGTCCCAGAACCAGTTCTCCCCGGACTCCATATACCCCTCATATACACTCCCGGCCTCCTCTGGCAGCTCGTAATACACACCCTCGTAGGATGTGAGAAGTGTCTGGGTGCTGTGGACATAGAGATCAATGCGGTAGATATCCGGCAGCGCGATGGCATACTCACTGAGCTGCTCCATCCCATTGACATAATCCATATAGTCCTTCTTGGCCCGATAGGTCAGAAGCTTCTGTACCGGTGAGGACACGGACAGCATATTGGCCCCATCCTCCACCTCCTTCATATAACGGTTAATATAGAACACGGTCTGGTTTAAGATCCTGGTTCTCTCCGTCTCGTCCAGCTTCCTGGCATTGTGGGAATAATACACCAGATACAACAGGTTTAAAATAACGGCGGCCGTAAACAGCGTAGCAAAAAATCCTGCATACACAGGCCGCACCCTCCTCCTGTCCCTTCTGTTTTCTCTCATCATGGGTCACCTCCAGTCCGTTACATTATAGCATGTCCCATGCCGTGGAGAATGCACAGCGCAAAAGGCCGCCTGAAAGGGCAACCTCCGCGCAATTTCCTCTATTGTCCGTTTAATTCTTTTAACATAGCATCGCCATCCACGCTGTCCCAGAAGTTCTTGTAAGCTTTCAGGCCTTCCTCCACACTGGTTGAGCCCAGGACGATCTGAGAAACCACTTCCTTCCAGGTATTGGTGATGGAGGCGGAGGTCTCGTCATACAGGGAGGAGATTCCCGATGGGATCATCTGCTTGTCCCCTCTTAAGTTCATGGCTTCCTCGATCATGGCCTGCTGGACCTTAATGGATTCCATGGTATTCTCATCAGGCTGGTACTTTAAGGAAGAGAAATCCCCGATAAAGGAGTCTGTCAGGTAGTTGTATTTAATGGAATAGCCGGAGTTGGATGCTTTCTCTGTGGGTACTGCCAGCCCATCCTTGATCTCATAGTGGGCTCCCTCCACGCCGGTGTTGTAAAATGCCGCGTGCATTTCCGGGTCACATACCAGAGCCTCGATTACCCGCAGAGCCGCCTCCGGGTTCTTGCACTCCGAGGAGATGCACCAGGCCGTCTGAATGGACTCGTTGAGACCGCCGCCCTTGCCCTCGGGGCCTGTCACCATATAGATCGGCTGCACATCCGTGGCCGCACCTGCTGCCTCCGACTGCAGCACATAGTTGGAATAATTCATGACATAGTCAATGTCACAAGCAGCCTTCCCCGTGTACACGTACTCACGCATGGTATTGTTCTCTGTGGTAATGAACTCCTGATCCATAACGCCGCTGGTATACAGCTCCCTTAAGTAGTTGAGGGCATCTGTCATCTGAGGCTCCTGCATACCATCCACATAGACGCCGTCCTGATTTTTGTAAATGCCTGCGTAGGCCCCGAAGGAATTCATAAAATACTGGAAATTGTCGATCCATTTGGGGAAGCTGAAGGGAATTATGCCGGTTCCCTTTAATTTGCCCATCTCCGCAATAAATTCTTCTGTAGTAGGCGTGGTGCTCAGATTGATGCCGTACTCCTCCATAATGTCCTTGCGCAGAAAAAGGCATTTTACTCTCGGATAATAGTAGGGCACATCATAGACCTTTCCGTCTATGGCCAAAGCGTCATAGTAAGAGCTGTCAATGGCGGACAGACTGGGGGACGACCCAATCAGCTCATCCAGACACAGCACCTGCTCTCTGGCAACATAGTTGGGAAGCCTTGTCATGGCCTGGGAAATGGAAAAAATATCCGGTACGTCTCCGCCAGCCATCATGGTCTCCAGCTTCTCGTTGTAGCTGCCTATGGGAGGGATAATGGCCTCCAGCTCCACCCCTGCCTTCTCCTCCAGCATGTCAATGACAGCCTGCTGCAGCTGGGGATCCGTGCTGAGACCAAAGGTATTGTCTGCCGAGCAGATGGTCAGCTTCACTGTTTCCTTAGGCTTCTCCTCCTTGGCCTGCTGATCCTTGGCCTGCTCTCCCCCTCCAGGCGCCTGGGTCTGAGCGTCTGCAGCCGGAGCCCCTGTGGTCTGTGGCGTTCCCGATGACGACTGCCCGCATCCCGCCGCAGTCCCCAATACCATAACTGCCGCCAGAGCCAATGCCATTTTTCTTTTTCTCATAATAGTATCCTCCTTTTATTTTGATTTTACTCTTTTACTCCGCCCAGCATAAGGCCAGACACAAAGTACCGCTGTACAAAGGGGTAGATCACCAGCACAGGAAGCATTCCCAGCACCATGACTGCCATCTTCATGTTGTCATAGACAATATTGCCTTCCCCCAGGGAACCGTCGCTCTGGAATACCAGGGCCCTCAGCATAACCTGTAACGTGTATTTGGAACTGTTGTTAATAAACATCACTGCCTCCGTATACCTGTTCCAGAAGGAGACAAAGTAAAACAGCATGACCGCCGACAGAATCGGGACAGACAAGGGCATGACAATCTTCACAAGAGTCATGAAATCATTGCATCCGTCAAGCTTGGCCGACTCAATGAGGCTCTCCGGTATGGACGTCATAAAATTTTTCACAATCACCAGGTTAAAGGTGGATACGGCAAAGGGCAGGATCAGGGACCATCTGGAATCAATAAGCCCTAAGGTCTTAATCAGGATATAAAAGGGCATGATTCCTGCATCAAACACTAAGGTCAGGCTGATGAGCCGCATAATGATCTTTCTTCCTATCAGATTCTTCTGAGCTAGGGCATATCCCATGGGCACCGTTACCGCCATGGCTATGGCCGTCCCTGCCGCCGCCACAAACATGGAGTTCCAAAATCCCCTCATATATCCGCTGTTCAGGACCTGGATATAATTTTTCAGAGTAAAGGACTTGGGGAACAGCAGGTACACGCCGCCCATAACATCCTTATCCGCTGCAACGGAGGTAACCAGCACATTCCAGATGGGGATTACCACGATGATGCACACCATAGTCAGAAACAGGACATTGCACACCCGAAATACTTTTCTGGCCCCGGATTCCCGGATCCTGCCAGGACTTTTTTTCCCTGTCATATGAGATTCCCCCTTACAAAATAGAGTCTTCCAGGAAATGTTTGGATATCCAGTTTGTTCCCATAACCAGAGTCAGACTGACAATCCCTGTAAATAAGCTGATGGCCGTGCCGTATGCTATGTTTCCCGACAAAATGCCTTCCCGATAGGTGTAGGTCTGAAGCACATCACTGACCGAATATACGGAAGCATTGTACATAACCATAATCTGTTCAAAGATCAGAAGCACATGGGAAAGATTCAAAAGCAGCATGGTGATAATGGTTGGTTTTATGGAGGGAAGGGTAATATAAAACACCTGCTTCCACTTGTTGCACCCATCGATGGAGGCCGCCTCATACAGCTGAGGGTCTACGGTAGACAGGGTGGCCACATAGATTACCGCCCCGTATCCCATCTGCCGCCAGATGTAGGACAGAATCAGGACTGCCCTGAACCATCTCACGTCCGCCATGAAGTAAATGGGCTCATGACCTAAGGACTTGATGATCTGGTTCACGATTCCGCTGGAAGGCGAAAGAATATTGACGAAAATCGTTCCCACCACTACCCAGGAGAAAAAGTAGGGAATATAGATCATAAACTGCACTGCCCTCTTGCTCCTGAGGGATCTTAGCTCATTGATGAGCAGGGCAATGATAATGGGAAACGGAAAGTAAAACACGATGTTGCAGATGCTGATAATCATAGTGTTTTTAAAGGCAGTCCAGAAGGTAGCTGACTTAAAAAGCCTGGTAAAATTCCTTAATCCCACAAAATCTACGGTTTTCTTGAAGCCATAGTTGGTAAATGCAAGCCCCAGGCCTGCATAGGTACAATACTTAAAGATCAGAAACCATAAAAGCCCGGGCAGCAGCATAAAAAGCAGAAACTTCTGCCTCCTTATGGTTCTCCACACATCCTTTGCCCCACCTGTCTTCCTTTTTCCCATGAATATCTCCCCTTTGCATTTGGACTGAGGCTTTCTGCCCCGTCGTCTTCCCATAAACCTATTATAAATCCCAACATACCAAATAACTACATCACTAACTTTACATTTTTTGCTGTTTTTTTACTTTTTTCTCTTTATTTTTGTCTATTTTATTCCATTATATGGTTTTCTTGCCTCACTCAAACAGCACTTTGACCATATAATCCTCATTTTTACCCCGCCGCACTATGCAATACATCCCACCTGTCCTCATAAAGCCCTAAGTGCCAAAGGCCCGGCCGGTAAGAACTGCCCGGCAAATGACAAAAAAAGAGCCGCCGCATCTGCAGCAGCCCCTTTTGGGAACCGATGTGTTTTTAATGGATTTTCTTTCGATACTGCTCCGGTGTAATTCCCTCCACCCGCTTGAACACCTTGGAAAAATAGGTAGTATTCTCATAGCCAAGAAGCTCCGAAACCTGGTACACCATCCTTCCCTCTTCAAACAGCTGTTTAGCCCGCTTCATCTTCTGGCGGTTCACATAGGGAATAAAATTTTCATTCATGGAGCTTTTAAAAAAGGAGCTTAAATAGGGCTCCGACACGCCGATAAACCGGGCCACGTCTGAAAGCTGGATGGGCTTGTCCAGATTGACCTCTATGTAATCTAAGGCATTCTGGATAATGTCTGATTCCGACCTTTTCTGACGGGTAAAAAACTGGGCGGTAAAGCGGGAGACAAAATCTCCCCACCACTGCCTAAGCCTTGCAAAGCTGGTGACATTGGCTATCTTCTGGTAATGCCTGTAGCTGTCCTGAACCTCGATCTCCTCGATACTGCCGCCTAAAGCCCGGGCCTTCCCGGAAAACAGGCTTAAGATCTCGATCATCAGCTTTTTCACCTGATTGACTGACAGATACCTGCATCCGAGAATTTTTTCAAACACCTCTTCCAAAAGCATTTGGATCTCCTGCTCCGAGATCTTGCCGATGCTCCGCTCCAGCTTTTTCAAATACTCCAGCACGTCAAAGGGATATGCTTTTTGTATCTCCACAGGCTGGGGAAGGGCCACGATCTCCCGCCCGCCGCCGTAAAAGCCGTAGATTTCTATGGTATTTGCAATATTTAAAAAGAATTTGTCGTCCCCTCTGTCATACTCATAGGGGGTGATCCCAATATAGCAGTGATTGGAGACAAAATGCAGGATCATTTTCTGAAGGCTTTTTACCTCCTTCTCATCAGTCTCCTCCTTCAGAAACACAAGAAGCTTGCCCTCATAAAAAAGGCTCATGGGGCTGCGGCCCAGCTTCTGATAATACTGGCAGACTACGGTCTCCACAATCTTTAAGTCCGTCATCTCCTCAGAATATTTCCAGAGCATATAAAAGCTGAGAAGACAGCCCTTTTCATACTCCCGGGGAATATTCTGCAGCTTCTCCCGGTTCTCCCGGCCGTTCTGCACCGCCGACTTGGTCAGCTGGGGAGGAAGCTCTGCGGGAAGCTGGGTAATATTCATCAGGGAAGAGGTAAGCTCCTCCTTGGATAGTCCGAACTTGCGGATATAGTCCACGGCTCCCAGCTTCATAGCCTCCTTCACCGTGTCAAAGTCATCATAGCAGCTGACCACAATGGTCTTAATGGGAAGATGGCGCTGCCGGATGATCTTTAGAAGCTCCAGTCCATCGATCTCGGGAATATTCAGATCGAGAAGAATCAGCTCCGGCTTCTCCTTCTCAATTCTGACCAGAGCCTCCCGCCCATCGGCCGCATCCTCCAAAAGCAGGATTCCCAGAGATTCCCAATCAACCAAAGAGCGCATCCCCAGCCTGGCCAGCAGTTCATCTTCTATTATCAGTGCCTTTATCATCCTTTGTCCCTCTTTTCACAGCCGGAATCCGCAGAGTTACCTTAAAGCCAAATTCTGCTTTCTCATCCACAGACAGCCCGTACTGCTCCCCATAGAGCATCTGAATTCGTTTGTGGATATTGGAAAGACCGATGCCTGTAATCCCCCTCTTATTGCCTTCCTCCCGGACAGACAGATCCAGAGCCTTTCCTCTCAGGCCGGAGCCATTGTCAATCAATGTCAGCTCCATATTCTCTCCTTTTAGCTCCCCTCTCAGGGCAATGACTCCCTTGTCCACATGGCTCATACCGTGGATAAAGGAATTTTCCACCAGGGGCTGAAGGCAAAAGCGGGGAATCAGGTACTCCTCCAGCTCCTCAGGTATGACAAAAAAGAATTCCACCTGATTGCCGAAACGCACCTGCATAATCTTGCAGTAGGCCTCCAGAATATGAACCGCATCATATATGGTCTCCATCTCCTCGTCGTTTTTATAAGTTTCATTGAGCAGGACTCCCAGATTCAACAGAATATCCGCAACCTCCTGGTCCCCGTTGATGGAGGCCTTCCATCGGATGGCGTTAAGGGTATTAAAGAGAAAATGAGGGTTGATCTGAGCCTTTAGGGCGTCAAACCTGGCCTTTTCCTTCATGACTGCCTCCTGGCGCACCTCCTCCAAAAGGAGATGAATCCGTCTCTGCGCCCCCAGCATTCCCTCCTCCAGTACCCTGGTCTCCTGAAAATGGTTTCTCTCAAGGGCAAGATCCTGGGGAGTGGACTGCTCAATAAGCCGGATCCTGTCTGTAAAAAACAGAATGGGCTCTGTGATAAACCGGGATATGGAAATAGCAATTCCGAAAAACACCACCGTGCTGACAGTCATAAAGATACCCAGATAAGCAAAGATCTGTTCGCTCTGTTCAAAGATCTCATGGCGGTTTCCCACATAGAGAACCACATTTTTACTGTTGGAAAGCACAGAACCCATGACAAAGTAATCCCCGTAGTTCCCCTGCCTTTCTCCTGATTCCTGCCATTTTTTCAGCAGCTCTGCCATAGTCTCATGGGAAAAATGCTGATTTCCCCCTGTAAGGAACCTTCCGTCAGAGGAGAACATGGCCATAACGCCCTTCTGGTATCTCTGGTCACTGCCGAATCCGGTAAAGAGCCGGTCGGGAAACAGCACCAGGGCATAGCCGTACTGGTTCTCCTGATAACGGATGAGGGCGCGCCCGAAGGCCACATAATCTCCTGTGCCGCCTCGGTCAAACATCTGGCAGATCTGGGGATCCCAGTAGGGATCCCGGCCCTTTTCCACCATTCGCTGATACCAGTCTTCTTCATAAAGCTCATGGGGAACCGCCACAATCTTATCGGAACTGATAAGATATCCATCGTTGGTGAGAATAATCAGTTCTCCTCCAAAGCTTCCTATACCGCTTACATTGCAGTTGAGAATCATCTCCCGAATCTTTTTGGCAGCAATATTTTTCTGATAATCCGTGGGGGCATCGTAATAGTCCTTCAGCAGCTGGCTGTTTTCCGTGTAGGTAATCATGGTGCTGCTGACATAATTGGCCTGAAGAATGGCGCTGTTGATCTCGCGGACATTCTGAGCAAACATTAGCTGGTACGCCTCTGCGATCCCCTGGGACACGGAGTGCTGCATAAGAACACACAGAACCAGGAGGGCTGCAAACAGGGGCAGCAGCACAAACCATGTGATACTGTTTAACATACTGCTTTTAATACTCGGTTCCCGCCGTGTCGTCCTCATCTCTGCCCCCCATCCATGTGCCCGTCTGTCTCTGCCTGTATTCTTTATCCCTTCACCGCACCGGCAGACAGCCCGCCTACCAGGTTATCCTGCACAAAGACGAAGAATATAATCACCGGTATCAGGCTTAAGATCACTGCCGCCATAAGAGGCCCCCACTCTGTGGAATACTCACCGATGTAGTCGCGGATTCCCACCTGCACCGTCTTCTTCATGGCTGTGCTGATGAAGGTGTTGGCATACATAAATTCATCCCAGGACATGAGAAAGCAATACAGGGTTGTGGCCGAGATTCCCGGCTTTGCCATAGGAAATATGGTCTTAACAAACGCCTGAAAACGGTTGCAGCCATCTACTAAAGCCGCCTCCTCGATCTCCCACGGTATCTGTACAAAAAAGGTGCACATATTCCACACGGCAAAGGGAAGGACAAAGGAACAATTCAAAATAATCAGTCCGGTGTGCGTGTCAATCAAACCCAGTTTTCTCATAATAACATAGTAAGGAATCGAAAGCAACACGCCCGGGAACATCTTGGTAAAGAGAATCCCCATTTTCACCTTCTCCGCCCCTACAATATGGTAACGGCAGAATCCGTAAGCCGCCATAACTGCAAACAGCATGGATATAATGGTCACCACTATGGAGATCACGGCGCTGTTCAGGAAATATCTGGCAAAGTTTGAATGGAACAGAACCTGTTTGAAGTTATCAAAGGTAATGTAAGTAGGGATGATCTGATTCATGTTAAAGATCTGTTCCGGCGACTTTAAGGCAGTCATAAATACCCATAAAAAGGGAAGAAATGCATACGCCACAATGATCACCGAGAGAATATACAATACAGCCAGCTCCAGTTTTGTTCTTTTCATCCTCTTCCTCCTATTCTTTCCGCCCTGCACCGATCATCTTCACATAGATCACGGTCAGGATTGCAATTACCACGAAGATTACCACAGATGTGGCTGCCGCATAACCGAACTTATGATCCACAAAGGCCTGCCGGTAAGCATAGGTGTACATGATCTCCGTGCTGTCTAAGGGGCCGCCCTTGGTCAGAAGCCATATGGCGTTGAAGTTGTTGAAGATGGAGATCACGTTTAGGATCACCGCCACTGCCATAGGTTCCTTGATATTTGGCAGAGTCACATACAGAAACCGTTTGATCTTCCCGGCTCCGTCGATGGCCGCGCTCTCATACATATCAAAGGAAACTCCCTGGAGGGCCGCCAGAATAAAGATCATCAAAAACGGCATACTCTTCCACACATTGGCGAAGATTACCGCTGGCATAGCCGTATTCACGTTGCCCAGGAAGGAATACCCCTCCTTGAAGATCCCAAGACGAATGAGAATGGCGTTAAATACACCGATCTTGGTATCATAGAGAGCGCTGAAGGTCAGCGCGCTGATAGCTGCCGGAATAGCCCACGGAAGCAGGGCAATGGTTCGGAAAATTCCCCTTCCCTTTAGTTTTTCGTTGAGCACCAGGGCAACGCCCATGGCAAGAGCCAGCTGAGCCACAATATTCACCAGAGTCCAGACTACGGAGTTGGCAACCGCATTGCGGTACTTGGAATTGGCAAAAATCACAAGATAATTTTTTAACCCTGCAAAGGTTCCGAAATTGCTGCTGCTTGCCTTCGTCATATCATAATTCAGAAAGCTGATCCAGATGCCCTGGAGAAGAGGATAGACACTGAGCAGTACAATGGCAATGACAGCGGGAGCAACCAGCAGATACCCGTAAAAATTCTGCCGGAAGGAATACTCCTTCAGCTTCAGCTTTCTTTTCTTTTCTTTCATAGTTTTTCTTTTCCTTTCCTGTGATCTGGGAAAACATAAGGACCGCCAGGTGCCTCCGCCGAGGCCAATGGCGGTCCTTTATGCAGTGTAATTCTTCTTTAATAATTCTCGTTGATGAAGTCGTTAAGCTCCTGCTCTAAGGTGTTTAAGGCATCTTCTGCCGTGGTTTGATCGAAGAATACTTTCTTAAAGGCATCGCACACTTTCTCGTCCACAGAGGCCGCATTCTTCACACGAGGTCTGGGAACGGTATACTCGGCTTCGTCGATGAATACCTGGTAGCTGGGATTCATCTCGGTGATGGGAGCGTAGTCTACATCGGTCCGGCCCGGGATACGTCCCTGCTCGGTCATTACATAGTCGCATTCCTTGCTGGTCAGGTATTTGACAAATTCCCACGCCAGATCCTGGTTGGCGCTGTTGGCATTGATTGCCAGGTTGTAGCCTCCCAGACATACGGCATTGACCTTCCCCTTGGGCATGGGAGCCAGGCCGAACTCCATATCGGGATTGCCGGTCTCAATATTCTTGTAAGCCCAGTCGCCGCAGACAAAGAACAGACAGTCGTCAGATACAAAGGTGGTGTAGGCTGTAGCCCAGTCAGAGGCGTCCTTCATTCCCTCAGGAAATGCATGGTATTTGGTGTGAAGGCCGGTCCAGAAATTAAATGCTTCCTTTCCGGACTCATCATTGACGGTTACCACCGGCCGGTCGCCGCTTGTGTCGATTACCGAGTTGCCGGCTGCCATAAACATGTTGAACACGGCATAGCCATCCAGACGGCTGGAGATTCCTGCGTAGCCCTTTTCCGTGGCCAGACGGATGTCCTCCTCCAGCTCTTCCCAGGTGGCCGGAGCTTC
>JAAWHU010000157.1 GCA_022796015.1 Hungatella sp.
ATTCCAGGAAAAGCCATTACACCATGGAGCTGAGACCATAAAAAACAGGAGGGCCCTCTGCCCGAGTGTTTTTTGTCCTACTGGGCTCAGCGGAATGCTCGGTGTACGAAGGCTTTGTATGGAATATATGGTCAGAATATTCTCATGGCTTTGACTTTCGCAATTACCTAGATAACAAATAGGAGTAAGGAGGGATTTTTTTGAAAAAGTGGAGACTGGCATGGTCTGTGGTTCTTGGTTCTCTCCTGATTTCCCAGGCAGCATTTGGGGCAGGATGGAGGCAGGAAGAAAGCGCCGGTGGGCAGAGGTGGCGGTATGAGAATGAGGACGGAGGCTGTGCGGCTTCTGGCTGGTACTGGCTGGACGGAAATAGGGACGGCACGGCGGAGTGTTATTATTTTGACCAGGAGGGCTGGATGGCGTCTGATACGGTAACTCCGGACGGATACCGGGTAAATGCAGACGGAGCATGGGTGGAAAAGGGAACTGTGATGACAAGAGCAGAAGAACAAAAAGACAAAAAAGGAGAGGCTATGCTGCCGATTACGATTCAAGTCGGCTCCCAGGAATTTGAGGCGGAGCTTTACGACAATGAGACGGCCAGGGAGGTGCTGTCCCGGCTCCCCATGACCATTGCCATGGAGGAGTTAAACGGGAACGAAAAATATTATAATCTGCCGGAGAGCCTCCCCGCAGATCCCCGTGACATCGGGAGCATTCATGAGGGGGATCTGATGCTTTTCGGCTCCGACTGCCTGGTTTTGTTTTATAAGGATTTTCAGACTTCTTATAAGTATACCAGGCTGGGGAGTGTGAAGGACCCGAAAGGACTTTCCGGCGCTTTAGGGCAGGGGAATGTTACGGTGACATTTCGGTAAAGGCAGTGGTGTTCGTATAGAAGGGCAGGCGCGGGGCATTCTCAGGACTGCCCCGTCACCACGGAGGTGATCTCTTCTAAGAATTTTTGGGCAGCCTTGGAAAAGAACTGATATTTTTTCCAGATCAGATTCATTTCTGCGTGGATGGCAGGGGATAAGGGCTTAAACAGGAGGCTGCTGTTTTCCGTCACATGGATGATCTTGTCCAGGGCAAAGGCGTATCCCAGACCTTCTTCCACCATGAGGGAGGCGTTGAACAGCAGATTGTAGGTGGCCGCCGTGTGGATCTCCGAAAGGCTCCTGTTCAGCCAGGACATGAGCAGATCCCCGTCCTTAGTATTGCGGTTGAAGATCAGGGGTTTGTCCAGCAGATCTTCGGGCGTGAGGAAATCCTTTGCGGCCAGGGGACTGTCTTTTCTCATGAGAATGCCGTAGGTGTCTTTGACGGGAAAGCGTACAGAGTCATATTTGGACGTGTCCACGGCGCTGAAAAGAAGGCCGAAATCAATGAGCCCTTTATCAAGATTTTCCAACACATCGGTGGTATCGCCGCTGGCAATGTGATAGCGGATATCCGGATAGGATTCCTGCAGTTTCCTGGCGGCGCGGGCCAGGAGCCGCACCCCGTCTGTCTCCCCGGCGCCGATGAAGACGTCTCCGGATACGCCATGGTCTGTGACGGATATTTCCTGCCGGGTCTTGTGGATTAAGTCCATGACCTCTTCTGCCCGCTTGCGCAGGATCATGCCTTCTTCGGTCAGGGAAATGCGGCGGTTTCCGCGGATAAACAGCTGTTTTCCCAGTTCTTCTTCCAGTTCTTTCAGCTGTCTGGAAAGGGTGGGCTGGGATAAGTGGAGGGATTCTGCCGCGCCGGAAATACTCTGTTCCCGGGTGACGGCGAGGAAATATTGAAGGACTCTCAGTTCCATGGAGGCAGTCTCCTTTCTGTCTGGGGGATTTTTAGGTAATTGCGAAAGTCAAAGCCAGGAGAATATTCAGCCAAATTTTGAGTTTCGCAAATGCCTATGGGGAGTGTGATAGGGACAGTATAGCGTGAAATAGCATAGCTGTCAAGCATGGTATAGTTTGTAATATAAGTATTTACTATGTTTTATTGTAAGAATGATATGTAAAGGACACACCGTAATGCAGACTTCTTCGGAGGCCAGGGCTTTGTGTCATAAGGGATACCAAGGGGGATACCGCAATGTAGACTTAGTGGGATTGGAGGGCGTTTCGCGCCATTGGATACACCATAGGAACGATAGAAGCGGCCAATCACTTGGAAATACAAATTTTGGTCGGGATTTATAAACGGAAACATAAAACAGGAGGAGTTTCACAATGAGAAAGAACACAGTTATGAGAAGGAACGTAGCTAAAAGATACGGAAATTATCTGGCAATGGCAGTGGCAGCCGTTTTGCTCTTTACAGGCTGCAGCAGAGAGGCAGGAGAAGCGGGACAAGGGGGTGCGGAGACGGTTTTGTCAGAGAGCGGGAGGGAGCCGGGAAACGGGATTTTGCCTTCCGGGGAAGGGATACAGGAGGAAAATACAGAGGCGGAAGGGGAAGACGGAAACGGGCAGACAGACCGGGAACTGGAGGTCCGTTTTGGAGACAGGGGAGAGCCTTTTGTCTTGTATCTCTATGATAATCCTACAGCGGCGGCCATTGCAAGGCATGTGGGTACAACGGAGTGGAGGCTTCCAATCTATCATTATGATGATTATGACGGCTGGGAGTACATGCAGTATTATGACATGCCCAGCCGGTATGATGACATTCCCTGGGACCCGGAGGAAGTCACGGATGGGAAGGCTGGGGAGGTGTATTATTCGGAACCCGGCCGGATTGTGCTGTTTTACCATGACGCCCAGATCCAGGGGGAATATACCAGGGTGGGTTATTTTGACGCCACAGAGGAGTTTGTATCGGCGGTGGAGGATAATCCGGTGCTGGAGGGATGGGGCAACAAGATTGTGGTCATTGGCGACGGAAGGTAGGGCGGATATGGAAAAAAGGGAAGAGGCCGTGATCCAGAATCTGAAAGACGCGGGCTGTGACGGGGAGACCATTGCCTGCTTTATGGCTCATTATGAAGCGGGGGAAGTGAAACAGGAGCTTAAGGTGCTGTCGAAACACCGGAAGGATCTTCTGGATGGACTGCATGTGTGTCAGAAACGGATTGACTGTCTGGATTATCTGGCCTGGCAGATTGAAAAGAGAGAGGGGATCACATGATGGGAGGCTTTCTGCTTCGGGGGATTCTCATTGGGCTGCTTTTCGGGGTGCCTGTGGGGGCGGTGGGCGTCATGACGGTGGAGCGAACCTGGAATTATGGTATCCGGGCAGGACTTTTGACTGGTTTAGGCTCTTCTGTGGCTGACAGCGTGTATTCTTTTGTGGGGGCCATGGGGCTGACCGTGGTTTCCGGCTTCCTTTTAAAATATGAGGCAATGATCCATTTTCTTGGAGGGAGCCTGGTCCTCTTTATGGGAGCGAGGCTTCTGATGGGAAAGGAAAAAGCCATGGGAACGGGAATGGACCCGGTCGGACGTTCAAGTCGTCTCGGGGACGCTATAAAGCATTGAAAACATTAGTTTTTCAATGCTTTCTTTTTTTGTCTCAAGATAAACTCAAAG
>JAAWHU010000158.1 GCA_022796015.1 Hungatella sp.
TGTGGATCAGCTCCACCAGCTCCAGAATCTGTTCCTCCGACAGCCCCGTGCCCTCTGCGCCCCGCTTTAGGCCGTAGGCTTTTACAAACTCTTTAAATTCTTCAAATTTCTCCGTGTGGTTCTCAATAAACTCATGGTCTATATAGTCTTTTTCTATGAGCTGGCCGGCCACCGTATATAGGAGAAGAAGGTCACTGCGCCACTTCAGGCCGTACCAGTAATCCGCATTCATGGCTGTCTCGGATTTTCTTGGGTCAATGACGATCACCTTGTGCCCAGGCACCTGGTTCTGCTTCACTCTTCCCCACAGAATGGGGTGGGCCACCACTGGGTTGGAGCCGATGAAAATAATGGTGTCCGACAGCTCCAGATCCTTTAAGGTATACCCCGGAGCGTCAAATCCGTAGCTCTGCTTATGGGCCACCACTGCTGTGGCCATGCAGAGCCTGGTATTGCCGTCCACGTTGGCCTTGAGATAATTTCTCATGACATGGCCGAAGATGGCAAACTCTTCTAAGGTCAGCTGGCCGGTGCTGATTCCCGCCACGCTCTCCGGGCCGTATTTTTCCTGAAGTTCTTTTAGCTTTCCCGCCACATAGGAGAAGCCCTCCTCCCAGGAAACGGTCTGAAAGGAACCGTCCTCCCTGCGGATCTTAGGCAGGCTCCCCGGCTTTTTTGTAGTCTGCTGTTTGTCCAAGGACAGCCCTTTGATGCAGCAGAACCCATCGTTTACCGGATAGCCCTTGGTAGGCACGGCTTTGACCACCTGGTTATCCTCCACATAGAAATCCAGGTTGCAGTCAAGGGCGCAGTAGTTGCAGGTGGATTGTATTTTCTTCATATTGGTTTTTCTCTCCTTTTACCGGTCAAAATGAATCCCATCCCAATAGACACATTCCTTCATAATCGTCTCCGGCATCAGCTCCACATCCTTTAAGGCCCACTTTTTGTACTCCTCAAATCCCACGCGGTCGATGATATAGCCGATGTGCTCCTTCCTTCCGGGTGCATTGGGCGAAATATATTCCTCCACAAAGCCATAGGTGTTCAGGATGATCTTAATAATATTCTCCGCATCGGCCCACACCAGAAAGTCCTGGCCAAGGCGGGGATTTCTCTTTCCCGTCCGCCCCATAATCGTCAGCTTGTAGTACTTTTTCCTGCTCCTGGTCCAGGCCCTGGTGGGACATTTGGTGACGCAGACGCCGCAGCCGATGCATTTGGCCTCATCCCGGACTACCTTGTAGTTCTCCATGGCAAGGGCGTTGACTGACAAAGCCCTGCATCCCTTGATACAGGCCTCACAGCTGACACAGCGGGACGGGTCATATTGGGGCATGGTCATGCCGATGATGCCGAAATCATGCATCCTGGCTTTGGCGCAGTCGTTGGAACAGCCGGTACAGGCAATCTTAAAATGAAGGTCATTGGGAAATACTGCCTTTTCAATCTCTTTTGCCAGCTGAGCCGTGTTAAAATTGGCAAAGGGGCACACATTGCTGCCGATGCAGGCGCTGATATTCCTGGTGCCGGAAGCCGGATATCCGGTACCGGGCTTTTCCTGGTTGATCTGTAAAAGCTCAATAACAGGCTGAAGCTTTTCATTAATCTTATCCATGTCCTCCAGACGGATCCCCTCGATCTCAAAGCCCTGGCGGGTAGTAAGATGGACATAGCCGTTGCCGTATTCCTGGGCAATCTCCTGCACCATGCCAAGAACCCTGGCGTCAAGATACCCGCCGGGCACCCGGATTCTGGAAGCCCCGATTCCGCGGACCTTGGACACGCGGAAGGCGTTCTTTTTCAGTTTTTTTGTATTGATATCCAATCCCATGTCTCCACCCCCTTAATCCATCAGCTCTTTGCCGTCTGCATAGTTAAACACCGGCCCATCCAGGCACACATAGGAGGAACCGATTTTACAGTGTCCACATTTGCCAAGGCCGCAGCACATCTTCCGTTCGTGGGACACCCAGATGTTTGCTTCCGGCACGCCCAGCTTTAAGATCTCCATAACGGTAAACCGGATCATCACCGGCGGCCCCACGCAGATAAAGGAGGCATGCTCCAGGTGCTGAAACCGCAGCTGGGGTATGTACTTGGTCACCATGCCCACAGGGCCCTCGTACCCCTCAGGAGCCGTGTCCACCGTGAGAATCACGGAAATCTTCTCCTTCCAGAACTGAAAATCCTCTTTAAACAGTACGTCCTTCGGGGATTTGAAGCCGGCGATCAGGGTGGTGCTTACCGCCTCATGGGGATGATGGGCAAAATACTCCACCACTCCGCGGACCGGCGAAAGACCGGTTCCCCCGGCGACGATCACCAGCTCCTTCCCCCTGTAGTTGTCCAGTGCAAATCCGTTGCCGTAAGGTCCCCGGATAAACAGCTTGTCCCCCACATAATTTTCAAAGATCTCATTGGTCACCTTTCCTACCCGGCGGATGGTAAAATCCACGGTATGCTCCCCGATTCCGCTGACTGAGATAGGCGCCTCCCCGAACTTGGGAAGAGAAAGTTCAAAAAACTGCCCCGGCTTTACCTCCCCCTCATACTCCATGCGGAAGGTGTACTCCAGGTCCGTGTGGCGGATCACTTCTTTGATGGCAGATAACTGAGGAATGTAATCATTTTTCATGGGCCTGTTCCTCCTTTGCAAGGCGGTTGATACAAGTGGAATAGGAAATATACTCGGGACACACATCATCACAGCGCCCGCAGCCTACACACATGGGATAGCCGAACCGCTTCTCAAAGTCATAAAGCTTGTGCATAACCTTAAACCGCATCCGTTCTCCCTGATTTTTCCGGTAACCGTGTCCGCCGGCCATATCCGTGTAGCCGTCCACCTGGCAGGAGGCCCATACCCGTCTCCGCTCTCCTGCATTTTTGTTGTCCCGGTAAAAGATATCCTGCATGGTAAAGCAGGTGCAGGTGGGACAGACAAAGTTACAGCGCCCGCAGCCGATACACCGGTCTCCGTATTCCTTCCAGAGGGCCAGGGAAAAGCTTTCATTGGAAAGGTTCTTAGGAAGCGTCACCGTTTCCTTGTTCTCCTTGGGAAGGTCAGGACGAACCTCTGCCTCGCTCTTTTCATGAAGAACCTCTTCCCCCCATGCCCTCAGCTCCGGGTCCCGGATATCTAAGAGTATGTCCTCTCCTTCCATAGACACATAGGCATCATAGCCCTCACACTCATTGGTTCCCATGGAGGCGCAGAAGCCGGAATCACAGGTTTCTGCACAGGGCATGAGAAGAAACTTGGCTCTGTCCCTGAGACGCTTATAATAAAAGTCCTCCCCGCCGTTGTGAAGATAGATCTGATCCAGACGCCTCACGGCATGAACGTCGCAGGACCGCAGAAGGATAAGGATTTTCCCCTCCCCTCCTTTCGGAACCGCAGTCTGATCCTCTGTAAAATAGAACAGTGTCTCATGAATGGGAAGAAGGGCTTCCTTAAAGGAACTTGGCGTATGGCCG
>JAAWHU010000003.1 GCA_022796015.1 Hungatella sp.
TCATATTACCAAACGCCTATGAGGCTTTTCGCCTGCATGGGCGTTTGTTGTAATAGCCCCCTACCGGGAAGAAAGGGGGTGAGTTACAAGGAGCATGAAGAAAGCGGGCAAGAAACTACTGCTTTATGAGTAGCTACCTTTATGCAGGTGGTTTGTATTCATATTATAAAATTTTTCAATTCCCAAAGAAAATTTGGTTTTCTGCCTTTAGCTGTTCCGTAATTCCCTGCCTATGGGCCTATTCTTTTACCAGCCGGGAAAACATATCCTCTGCCGGTTCATAGGCTATGAAATCCCGTTAAAATCCCCAAGAAATATCCCGAAATCATAAAATAGCACTTGGATTAAAAATATTAATTTGATATAATAAGTCTGTTATGAAATATAGCTAAACGCAGCAATACAACAAAATGCCGAACCAAAATTATTGAAGTAAAGGTGGAGATGACAGCATGGTTAGCAGACAGATGGTTGATATTTACCGGAGGCTGTCTGAGAAGGAATATCAGACAGCAGAGGCGTTGGCGGAAGAGTTGAGTGTTAGCAGCAAGACAGTGCGTAATCAGTTGAAAAATCTGAATGAACTTCTGGGTGATTATGGAGTCTGCGTAGAATCTAAGCATGGCGCAGGATATCGCCTGGCAGTGAAAGATACACAGAAGCAGAAGGAACTGGAAGAACTGATACAGAAAAAGGAACTGCAGGAGTCTGCCATCCCCAATTCTTCTGAGGAACGGGTGGAATACCTGCTGGAATACCTTCTTAATACAGATGGATATGTGAAGCTTGATGAGCTGAGTCAGATGCTGTATATTTCCAAAAAGACTCTCACGGCTAACTTAAAAGAAGTGGAGAACCTGCTGGGAGAGTATCATCTGTGCCTCCAGAGAAAGCCGAACCACGGAATCTGCATTGGGGGAAGGGAGTTTAACAGAAGGCTTTGTATTGCCGGTTTTGTGGCAAAGAAAATTCAGATGACAGAAAAGCTGGGCGGTGATCAGGACGTTACCGAGGAGATTCAGTGGATTCATCACTGTGTTCAGGAGTGTCTTTCCAGATATAACTTTGAGATCTCCAGTGTGGCCTTTCAGAATCTGGTGCTTCATATCCAGATCGCTATTTTGAGAATGAGAGGCGGACATTATGTGCCCATGGCGGAGAGCGAGGCGGATAAGGTACGCAACAAAAAGGCATACCGCATAGCCGAGGAGATATTAAACCATATTAAAGACAAGTTCCATGTGGAATTTCCTGACAGTGAGATTGAGTATATTGCCATACATCTGGAAGGGAAAAAGATGATGTTAAACTCCACGGTTGCCGAGGAGACAGAGGGTAATCTGGTGATTAATCAGGAGATCAGCGACCTGGTGGGGTTCATGCTTTCGGCAGTCTATGACGCTTTCAAATTTGACTTCCGGGATGACCTGGAACTTCGGATGTCTCTAAGCCAGCATCTAGTACCTCTGGTGGTACGCCTGCAGCATGATATGAAGCTGACCAATCCTCTCTTAAAAGATATCAAGGAACGATATTCTCTGGCATACACCATGGCCACTACGGCCTGCGTGATTCTTAATCATAAGTTCCATAAGATTGTTAAAGAAGATGAGATCGGATATATTGCTCTTTTGTTTGCCTTGGCTTTGGAACGAAAGAAGACAGCGATTGCTAAAAAAAATATATTGCTGGTCTGCGCCTCCGGCAAGGGAAGTGCACAACTGCTTCTTTACCGGTATAAGACTGAGTTCGGCCCTTATATCAATAAGCTCAGTGTCTGTGATGTAGGGCGGATACAGGAGCAGGATTTTACGGATATTGATTACATATTTACCACGGTGCCGATTCCCGTGAAAGTACCGGTGCCGATTCAGGAGGTGGAATATTTCCTGAAGAGCTCCGACATTCAGGCAGTCAAGAGGACCTTGCTGGGCAAGACCGACAGTCCTGTGCTGGACATTTATCCTAAGGATTTGTTCCTCTCACATATGAACTTTACCAGCAAGGAGGAGGCTTTGGAGACCTTGTGCGGCTATGTGTGTGAGCGGGGCCTGGCGCCCAAAGAGTTCCTAGCCTCGGTGCGCGCAAGAGAGGTTCTTGCCAAGACGGCCTTCGGCAACTTGGTGGCCATGCCTCATCCCATTGAGATCATGGGCAAGCAGCCCTTTGTGTGCGTGGCGGTTCTGGATCATCCTATTGAATGGACTCCGGGGATGCCTGACAGTATGATTCAGGTCATCTTTCTGGTGTCCGTAGCAAACTATGAACAATATGATATTCAAAGGTTTTATCAGGTTACGGCAAAGCTTCTGCTGGATGCCCCCAGCATGAAGGAACTGATCCGGAACCAGGACTATGATACCTTGAAACATCTGCTGCTTAAAATGGAACAGCTTGTGGATGAGGAGATCTGAGCTCCGCCACGGCCAATGATTAGTACAGGACAGGCAGGCTGCCGCGACACAGCAGCCTGTCCTTTTTATGCATGAATCTGTCTTGGCTGAGTATTATTCTTCAAACAGGCACTCGCCGTTGGTCTCAATAACCTTCTTATACCAGTGGAAGGACTTCTTGGGAATTCTCTTGTAGGTTCCTTTGCCGTAATCGTCACAGTCTACATAGATGAAGCCATAACGCTTAGACATCTGCTTGGTGGATTCTGATACAATGTCGATGCAGCCCCAGGAGGTGTATCCTAAGCAGTCTACGCCATCATATTCAATGGCATCCAGCATGGCCTTAAAGTGAACATCAAAGTAGTCGATACGGTACTGGTCATTAATGGTTCCATCTTCCTCAACCACATCCTTGGCGCCCAGCCCGTTCTCCACAATAAACAAGGGCTTGCGGTAGCGGTCATAGAGATCTACCATGGAAATGCGCAGGCCGGTGGGATCAATCTGCCAGCCCCAGTCAGAGGACTTTAAGTAAGGATTCTTAACAGCTGTGATGGTGTTGCCGGCAGTGGTATCCAGTCCCTCGGTGCTGTGAGCGGAGCAGGAGGACATATAGTAGGAGAAGGAAACGAAATCAACAGGATAAGCTTTCATGATCTCATCGTCTCCGGTTTCCTTCACAATATTGATGCCGTTGTTCTTAAACCGGGACAGCAGGTATGCAGGATATTCTCCGAAGACCTGGGTGTCGCTGTAGCAGTAAGTGCTTCTCATCATCTGCTGTGCTTCCAGAACGTCCTCAGGCTTGCAGGTGAAGGGATAGTATGTGAGCTTGGTCAGCATGCAGCCTACCATGGAGCCGGGAATGATCTCATGGCAGATCTTAGTGGCCAGAGCGGAGGCAACAAACTGATGGTGCATAGCCTGGAAAATCACTTCCTCGAAGTTTTTCCCGGGGAAACGATCCTCGATCAGTCCTCCGGTAGTGTAGGGATGGCGGATCATGGAGTCCACTTCGTTGAAGGTGAGCCAATATTTTACCTTATCTTTATAGCGGGTGCAGATGGTCTCCACATATTTGGAAAACATGCCGATAACCTCCCGGGAATACCAGCCGTTATACTTGAGCACCAGATTCAGAGGCGGCTCGTAGTGGGACATGGTTACCAAAGGCTCAATGCCGTATTTTTTACATTCATCAAACACCGCATCATAGAATGCTAAGCCTTCCTCATTGGGAGTTTCATCATCACCATTGGGGAAGATCCGAGACCAGGCGATGGACATGCGGTATACCTTAAAGCCCATCTCGCCAAAGAGCTTGATATCTTCTTTATAATGGTGATAAAAATCACTGGCATGGCGCTTGGGATAATTCACTTCATCCTCAGGATGAGCCATAGCTTCCTCAATGTCAGCTGTGGTAACCGTGTTGTGAGCCTTGTAGTTGGTTACATCTGTATCCAGATGAGCCCTGGCGCAGTCGGATACCGACCAGCCTTTGCCGCCCTCATTCCAGCCTCCCTCAACCTGATTGGCAGCAGTGGCGCCGCCCCACAGAAAACCTTCGGGAAATCTTCTTTTTGTCATTGTAATACCTCCTCAAATTGATATCCTTATTATAAGAGGCAGAAACAGGAAACTCCACTACCAGTTTTTCCATTATAAAAGTGGACATAATTTCCAGGAGTTTCTAAAAGAAGAAGGAAGAGGCTGGATGTTTTCTACAAATTTATTTGCCGCAATATCTGCAAAAATTGACATTTTTACCATGAAAAAGACGGACGAAAGGAAAAATGTTCCACTTTCAAAATGGAAAAAAATGATATGGAGTTCATAAATCCGGCATGATATGATGATTAATAGTCGATATGACACATCTGATATAAGCGCGCGTATCAGGGAATGAAAAATCTAGGAGGGTTCACTATGAAAGAGAAAATGATGAATGGCTTTCTTATTTTCGCAATGAAGCTTCAGTCACAGAGGCATATCAGTGCAATTAAGAACGGCTTCACCACATTGATGCCTATTATTATCGTAGGTTCATTCTGTACATTGTTCTCTAATATCGTATGTAATACAACACCAGGCTATGTCAGTGTTGCCAATATCCCGGGAATGTCCTGGTTAGGCGGTTTAAAACCTATGTTTGATGCAGCTAACTGGGGTACTATGAATATGCTGGCAATCGGCGCTTGTATCTTGATTTCCGTAGAGCTTGGTACGGCTATGGGACAGAACGACTGGTCTCTGCCTATCACATCTCTGGCCTGCTATATTGCTCTGGTTAAGACCACTACCACGGCAACCGCTCAGTCCGGTGAAGTTCTGACCATCAGCAACGTTCTGACCAACGAGGTTACCAGTGCAAGAGGTTTGTTCGTAGCTATGATTGCGGCCTTGGTTTCTGCAGAGCTTTACTGCCGTCTGGTTGCAAGCGGCAAATTGGATATTCATATGCCTGAAAGCGTTCCATCTAACGTGTCCAAGTCTTTCAGCGTATTGTTCCCAAGCTGCTTGACCGTATTTGCAGTAGCCGGTTTCGGCCTTCTGTTTACAACTGTTACCAAGATGACGGTTCCGGAAGCGATCATTAAGTTTATCCAGACACCGCTTACCGGTATTATGACAAGCTGGATCGGATACGTAATCCTGATATTTATGACTGACGTACTGTGGATCTTCGGTATTCATGGAACACAGACTTTAAAGGCGATCTATGACCCCATTCTTCTGGCTGCATTTGCCGAGAACGAGGCTGCTTATGCCGCAGGAACCGAGATTCCCAATATTATCAACACACCATTCATGAGCTGTTTCGGTACCATTACCGGCGCCGGTATCACAGGCGGACTTTTGATTGCTATCTTCCTGTTCTCAAAGAGAGAGGATTACAGGGCTATTGCCAAGCTGGCTGTTCCCTGCGGAATTTTCAACATCAACGAGCCGCTGACCTTCGGTCTTCCTATCGTTATGAACCCGCTGCTTGCCATTCCGTTTATGATTGCGCCGGCAGTTTCCAATATTTTCGGATATTTCATGACAAGTATCGGATTCTGTGGTAAAATGGTTGTAAACGCACCATGGACCACGCCTCCGGGACTTATGGCGTTCCTTGCTTCCGGCGGCAACATCGGCGCAGCTATTACACAGCTTCTTGTTATTCCGCTGGCAGCTGTTGTTTATGCTCCGTTTGTTATTATGACCAATCATCAGGCAGTAGAAGAAGAAGCATAAGGGGAGTTTTTCAGTCCGGGGGATAAGGACTGGGATTTACTAAGGGTTATTACTAGTTATCGGAGGACATAGAATGGGTTCTAAATCCACCAAAAAGAAAAAGTCCAAATGGTACAACTGGAAGCCGAAGCGTGAGTTCAGCGAACGCAATCAGAAGCTGATTGACGAGCTCAATGCCATGCCGCGGGACTACAGCATGATGGAAGTATTTACTAAATGGCGTGTGGTTACTTACGCATGGATCATCTTTCTTCCGCCCTATGGGTTGTATCGGATTTGGTCAAAAGAGTCCACGTTCCGCAGATCCGAGAAATGGACCTGGACCTTTATGATTGTTTGCTACATAGTGTATTTTTTGAAACTCATTCTGTTTTCATAATTATTTCTAAAAGGAGGGGTTACCAATGGACGAGATGGCAATTATGAATTTAGTTGTCAACAGTGGAAATGCAAGAAGCCTTGCACTTGAGGCTTTCCGTGATGCAAGAGACGGAAAATTTGAAGATGCAGAAGCAAAGTTAAAAGAAGCTGATGAAGTTCTGCTGGGTGCTCATGAAGTTCAGACTGAGTTAATTCAGAATGAATTAAATGGTAAGGGAATTGATATTAGCCTTCTGGTTGTACACTCTCAGGATCACCTGATGTGTGCAATGGTTGTTATTGACCTGGTAAAAGAAATGGTTGAAATGTTGAAGACTAAATAATTCAAAGTTGAAAGGAGAACTTTTATCATGAGAAAAATTGTATTATTATGTGCAGCAGGTATGTCCACCAGTCTTCTTGTTAACAAGATGAAGGCAGCGGCAGCAGACGACGGTTATGAGTGCGATATCGCCGCATTTCCCGTTGCAACTGCAAGAGATCATGTAGATGCCGACATCATTCTGTTAGGGCCCCAGGTTCGTTTTGCAAAGGGTAAAGTTCAGGGTGAAGTAGGTCCTGATAAGATTGTACAGGATATTGATATGCAGGCTTATGGCACTATGAACGGCAAGAAGGTAATCGCTCAGGTTAAGAAAGCTTTAGGCGACGAATAAGTCACAGTAGAAAGCAATAAGAATCAAAGGACCAGGGCGGAAGAAAAGATACTGTCCTGGTCCTTTCATATCAGTCTTTTAGGGAGAATGAAATCGTAGCAAAAAGGCCGTATTGCCAGTTTGAATACAGGCGTATATAAGGAACGCCGAAGAGGACACAGAGTGTATACAAAAGACTGACAGTTTGAGGGGAGACAGTATAAAAAGGAGTGGGGAAATGGACAAGACATTATATCTCATGCGGCATGGACAGACTTTGTTCAATGTAAGGCGCAAGATACAGGGGGTATGTGATGCGCCGCTCACAGAACTGGGTATTGAACAAGCGAAACGGGCCGCGGAATATTTTGAGGATAATCAGATTACCTTTGACCATGCCTATTCTTCGACATCAGAGCGGGCCTGTGATACGCTGGAACTGGTTACGGATATGTATTACAAGAGGGTAAAGGGCTTAAAGGAGTGGAATTTCGGTGTCTTTGAAGGGGAGAGCGAAGACCTAAATCCGAAGCTTCCATATGAAGATTTCTTTAAGGCCTTTGGCGGTGAAGGTGAAATGGAAGTGCGGGAGCGCATGAACCGTACACTGACTGAGATTATGGAACACGGTGATCATCAGACAGTGCTGGCGGTATCTCATGGCGGCGCCTGCCGGCAGTTTATGAGATATTGGGAACATACAAGTGATGTAGCTCCCAAGGGGCGCCTCGGCAACTGCTGTATATTAAAATTCAGGTATGACAACGGAAAGTTTGAACTGTTGGAGATCGTGAACCCGAATTTGTAGGGGGACAGGAGAACTTTCTGTGGAATGCTGCGGGCTGTGCCCGCAGCATTTTTTGTAAGCTTGACGATGACAGAGAACCATGCTAGAATACGCCTTAAGGCTTTAAAAAGATACATAGCAGGAGAATACAGGACATGGGGAAATATTTATTTTTCGATATTGACGGAACCTTGGCAGGGGCATCAAGAAGAATAACGGAAAAGACCAGATGGGCTTTGGAAGAGGCGAGGAGAAGAGGGCATAAGGTCTTTCTATGTACAGGAAGAGTGCCGGCTTCCATTGTGGGGGATGCAAAGGAACTCCAGGTGGATGGGACCATTAGCGGAGCCGGAAGTTTTGTGGAGATTGATGGCACTTATATCTTTGAACATTACATGGAACCGGAACTGACACGGCAGGTTATGGACGTGTTTCAGAAAAACGGGCTTATGTTTACCATAGAGACCAAAAACATAATCTATCAGACACCAGGAGCCAGAGAATTTTTTACGGAGAGAAGTGCGGAGCGGATCAGGTATAACCCGGAGCTCATGCGCTATCACGAGCAGATTAACAGAGGCGAGCATTTGAGACCCATGGGCGAGTTTGATCTTGTAAAGGGAAAAGCGGCAAAGATGTGTTATATTGCAGAGAATAGGGAACAATACGAGGCCTGTATTCCCTTTTTGAAGAAATATTTTAATATTGTGGTGTTTTCCAAGGAGACAGACTCTTTTGTTAATGGGGAGATTATCCTGAAGGGGTGTACAAAAGGCGATGGAATCCGGAGGGTTATGGAGTATTTCCAGGGTGGTATGGAGGATACCATTGGCTTTGGGGACAGTATGAATGACTATCAGATGTTGGAGGCAGTGGGGACAAGTGTTGTCTATGAGGATGGGCCGAAGGAGATAAAAGCGTTGGCTCAGCATTATTTTAAAGAGCCTGACGAAGAGGGAATCTATGAGGCCATGAAGGACCTTGGATTACTGCTTTAATGGATAAAGGAGGAGAAATCATGCTTGGAATTATCGGGGCCATGAGCCAGGAAGTGGCCAAATTAAAGGAAAAGATGGATCATGTGACAGTGGACAAGGCGGCAGGAATGGAGTTTTTCTGCGGCGCCATAGACGGCCGGGATGTGGTGGTTGTGCGTTCAGGAATCGGTAAGGTCAATGCGGCTGTCTGCAGCCAGATTCTGGTGGACCGCTATCATGTGACAGCGATTGTCAACACCGGGATTGCCGGTTCCCTGAAGAATGAGATCAATATAGGAGACATTGTTCTTTCCAAGGATACCCTTCAGCACGACATGGATGCCACCGGTTTTGGCTATTCCTTGGGGCAGATTCCCCAGATGGACAAATCCATATTTGAGGGTGACAGCCATATGATTCAAGTGGCGGAGGAATGCTGCCGCAGAGTGGCGCCGGAGATCGGCGTTCATGTGGGCAGAGTGGTCAGCGGGGATCAGTTTGTGTCTGACAGAGTGAAAAAGGCCTGGCTTACAGAGACGTTTCATGGGTACTGCACGGAGATGGAGGGGGCAGCCATTGCACAGACAGCTTATTTAAACGAGATTCCCTTTCTGATCATCCGGGCAATCTCTGATAAGGCGGATGACAGTGCTGAGATGGATTATGAACTGTTCGAGGAAAAGGCGATTGAACACAGCGTCAAGCTGGTATTGGCCATACTTCAGAAGCTGGATTAAGTTCACAGGCGGTTTTAAGGAGAATTTGACGAGCGATTCTAGGCTCCCTGAACTTCCCAAATGAAAATTCGGCGGTTATAATAAAGACCGTTGAAAATTTATTGAGAAGAAAGGGGAGCTTTTATGATGCTGGAATTTTTAGAAACAGGAAAAGCATTGTATGTGCTGGCAGCTGTGTGTGGTCTGGGCCTGTTCAGCAGACTGGTGGCACGAAGCCTCTACAAAAGATTGGTGAAAGAGACCGACAATATGACACTGACGAAAAATCGCTATCTGAGGGATTTGAAACAAAAGGCGGAGAATACATATCGTCTGAATCAGGGGATCAACAACAGCAGAGTGTATCTGGAAAAGCAGCTGAGCACCTATCGTTTTCTTGGTCTGACTTTAAGCGGCTGGGGAAGTTTCGGAGGACAGATGACCATTCTGTGTTTTCTTCTGGGAGGCGCCGCGTCATTTGGGGCTTATTGGTATCGGTGCGACAGCTATTACATTGTACTATATGGTTCCGTAGGAATTCTTATGGGGCTTGGAACCATGGCTGCAGACTACTGGGCCAATCTTTCGGAGAGAAGACAACAACTGTTAAATGCTCTTCAGGACTATATGGACAACTCCCTTTTTAACCGACTGGTAAGGGAGAATGCCACCACTATGTCAGAGGAGTCCCGCAAGGAAGGCGGAAAGGCAGCTCCGGTTCAAAGAGATAACATACGCACGTTGGAGAGAAGGGGAGGACGCACGGAGCGGACGGTGCGGGCCGTGGTGAATTCCTCTGATGCAGCGGAAGAATCCGAGAAGAATATGGATCAGGACTTGGTCGGAAGAGATCTGGAGGAATTAAGCCAGACGGAGTATGGGAAACAAGGAGGTTCTGGGGAGCGGGGGAAGAAAGACAGAGCAGAGTTCCGCTCTGCCGGTCTTCTGGATTCGGAGGATTCCGGGGACCGGGAGCAAAGGCGGGCAGGCAGGGGAGCCAAAAGAAATTCTAACTCCCAGGATGCCAGAGACCAGGAGAGCGGGAGAAGGGACGTGGATTATCTGAAAAGCAGCCTGGAACAGATTGCCGCCAGCCGGGAGAGAAACCGGACCGAGGGGGACTGGGTAAAAGATCTTTCGCCGGATGAGCTTGAATTGGTGGGGCAGCTCTTAAGACAGTATTTAAACTGAAATACGGAATTTAAGTAAATTATATCGCCAATTCCTGGAAAATGTGGTATATTGAAAGTGTTAAATCTGTCAATCAGGGACAGGTGAAAGAAATACTGGGTATGGTTTTACCAGAGTAGGAAAAGGAGAGAGCACTATGGGAAGAGAAGTAACATTTGATTATTCCAAGACTGCCGGATTTATCTCAGCAGAAGAAGTGACCAACTTAAAAGCTGCCGTGATGTGCGCCAAGGAAGCGCTGGTTGCTAAGACAGGGGCGGGGAATGATTTCCTTGGCTGGATTGATCTTCCGATTCATTATGACAAGGAAGAGTTTGAAAGAATCAAAAAGGCAGCATCCAAGATTCAGAGTGATTCCGATGTCCTTCTGGTGATCGGTATCGGCGGTTCTTATCTGGGAGCCAGAGCGGCCATAGAGTTTTTGACCCACAGCTTTTATAATATTCTCGACAAAAAAGACAGAAAGACCCCTGAAGTTTATTTTGTAGGCAACAGCATCAGCAGCAAGTATATTAAGGATCTGCAGGATGTGCTGAAGGGAAAGGATTTTTCCATCAATATTATCTCCAAGTCCGGCACCACCACAGAACCGGCCATTGCTTTCAGGGTATTTAAGGAGATGCTTATTGAAAAGTATGGAAGAGAGGAAGCCAACAAGAGGATTTATGCCACTACGGATAAGGCCAGAGGGGCGTTGAAGAGTCTGGCTAACCAGGAGGGGTATGAAAGCTTTGTAGTGCCGGATGATGTGGGAGGACGTTTTTCCGTATTGACTGCAGTAGGCCTTCTTCCCATTGCGGTCAGCGGTGCAGATATTGATGAGCTTATGGCAGGAGCAGCTTACGGAAGAACCAAGGCCCTTGAGACTCCTTACGAGGAGAACCCGGCTCTGCTCTATGCTGCCATCCGCAATATCCTTCTTAGAAAAGGCAAACAGGTGGAGATCGTAGCCAACTATGAGCCAAGCCTTCACTATGTGTCCGAGTGGTGGAAGCAGCTCTATGGCGAGAGCGAAGGCAAGGATCAGAAGGGCATCCTTCCGGCAGCCGTGGATCTGACCACAGATCTTCACTCCATGGGCCAGTTTATTCAGGATGGCGCAAGAATCATGTTTGAGACGGTTCTTGAGGTTCAGGAATCTCAGGCAGAAGTGGTTCTGAAGGAAGAGGAAGTGGACACCGATGGCATGAATTATCTGGCAGGTAAAACAGTAGACTTTGTCAATAAGAGCGCCATGAACGGCACCATTCTGGCTCACACCGATGGACAGGTTCCGAACCTTAAGGTGAATATTCCTGCTCAGGACGCCCACTGCTTAGGCCAGTTGTTCTACTTCTTTGAGTTTGCATGCGGAGTCAGCGGATATCTTCTCGGCGTGAATCCCTTCAACCAGCCGGGAGTGGAGAGCTACAAGAAGAATATGTTTGCCCTTCTTGGCAAACCAGGATATGAGGCGGAGAGAGAAAAACTCCTTAAGAGATTGTAAAACCAATACAAAAAGCAGGCCCCAGGCTGTCGAAAGGCAGAGGGGCCTGTTTTTTATGGCTGAATTACTCTTCAATAACTTGAATCTCCAAAAAGTCAAATTCTATATGCTCGATAAAATTATCCTGTTTGAACCTGGTTTTTGCATGAATCTGAAAATCCCTAACATTGGCATCCAGCCAAATAGGCTTCCCCAGATCAAAATGATAACACATCTCATCCAGGGCCTGAAATACCATTTGAGTACGGCTTAAGCTGTAGTCGCCTATGGCGATGGTAGTATCATCCAGGAGCCTATTATTCCTCATCAATTTCCCCCACATACGAAACATAACCCTGCCTCCTTAAAAGAAGATTGTTGACTTTAAGTATATCCAATCCGGGGGAGAATGTAAAGGGCAGTTGTAAACACGAGCGTTAAGAGGTATAATATACTGTGAAAGTCCCTGCCGGCAGCCAAGAGTCGGTCATGAATCCATGAAGCGACACTTGGATATTGGCAGGGCAAGCCGGTATGAGCAAGGAGACCGACAGGCCGGATTGCGAATACAGGCGTGGATTGCATAGCAATCAGCTTTCACAGGAGGGAAGCAATGTGCCAAGGAGGAGACATGAATGGTGCAGGCCATTACTGATTACGGAACATTTTTAATGGAAGCCAAAAAGGCGGTAACGGATTTGAATGAGATGCAGCAGAGAGAGGGCGCCTTGTCACAGCAGCTAAGGCAGAGCCGAAAGCAGCTGGAGACAGAGGAAAAGGCAGTGACAGACCACATTGCCCAGTCCATAAAAAGGCGGGCCGGCGATATTGCATCCAGCTATGACAAGGAACTGAGCAAAGGCCAGGAGCAGTTGAGAAAGGCGAAAGCCCGTCGGGAGAAAGCCAAAAGCCAGGGAATCCGAGAGCGGATTGGGGAAGAGACGGCCCCTCTTCGGGAGGAGAACCGGAAGCTGCAGCTTCAGATAAAGACCATGTTTCAGCAGAATCATGTGCCGGCATATTGCAGAAGCGGCGGATATTACCGGCTCTTTGCGCCAAGACGGCTGGGAGAATTCGCTACACTGCTGGCCGCCCTTTTGATCTGCTTTCTTGTGATTCCATATGGGAGTTATCTTTTGATACCAGAGAGGAAGCATCTGTATCTGGTTCTTATCTATTTTGTATGTATTGTGGTGTTTGGAGGCCTTTATGTGATGGTGGGCAACCGGACCAAGGACCGGTATGGAGTTACCATAAAGGAGGGCCGGCAGATACGGGATCAGATTCATGCCAATGAGAAGAAGATTAGAAGAATTACACGGGACATTAAGAGAGATAAGAACGAGTCTATCTACAATCTGCAGAAGCATGATGATGAGATTGCCAGGATTGAACAGATGATGTCCGAGACGGCTGCCAAGAAGAAGGAGGCCCTGAATACCTTTGAGACCGTGACAAAGAATATTATTGCCGACGAGATCGCAGCCAGCAATAAAGAGAAGCTGGAGCTTCTCAGAGAGACCTGCGACTTTGAAGAGAGGGAGTTAAAAGGCCTGAGGGAAGAGTTGAAAAGCAAAAGTCTGTTTATTACCGACAATTACGGCGTCTATTTAGAAAAGGAATTTCTCCAGCCTCAGCGCCTGGATGCCCTCCTTGATCTGATCAACAGCAAAACCGTGTCTAACCTGACAGAAGCTATGGACGAATATAAAAAACAGCACGCATAATCAGAGACAACCTGGTCTATAATAAGACTAAGAATAACAAACCAGGTGAGGCATCAGATGAGCATGTGGAAACGAATGGCTCCCTTGAGACAAAGGGAGCTTTACTATTATGACACCAATCAGCAATTCGAGACGGCGGAACTGGCCGCCAGGCTGTATATGATGATCAAGGAGGAGCTTGAGAAGCAGGGAAAAGAGAAGGTTCTTCTGCTGTGTATCGGTACGGACCGTTCCACAGGCGACAGCCTGGGACCCTTGATCGGATACCAGCTGAGAAACCGGGATCTGAAGCATATCCAGGTGCTGGGAACCCTCAACAGGCCTGTACATGCCATGAATCTGGAGGATACCTTGTACCTGGTGGAACAGTACTATGACGACCATGTGGTGATTGCAGTGGATGCCTCTGTGGGCATGAACGATCATATCGGCTGTATTACCCTGGGAAGAGGAGCCTTAAAGCCGGGCCTGGGAGTCAGCAAGGAACTGGGGTCTGTAGGAGATTTGTTTATCACAGGCATTGTCAGCGGATGCGGAAGCTACGATCCGATTATGCTCCAGAGCATCCGTCTCAGTGTGGTAATGCGGATGGCGGAATGTATCAGTGAAAGTGTGTGTCTTGTCGAAAAATTATGGGAATCCATGGCCCTGGTTTGACAAGTTTCGCAGGAAAATCATGCTATGATTCGTCTTAACGGAAAGAAGAATGATAGTGGGGTGAGCCTATGGGAGAATTATATAATCCATTTCCGAAGCTGCCGAAAAATATCAGGCAGATTGGAGAACGAGATCAGTCCGTCAGATTGTATCTGGAGGACTATGTAAATACTTATCTGAAACGCCTTTATCCCAGGGGAGGACAAGACTTAAGAGTCGGAGTCCTGCTGGGCAATGTGGAGGAGCACGATGGGACACCGTACCTTTTTGTGGACGGCGCCATGGAGATGGAGGAAGTAACAGAAAACGGAGAAAAGGTGGCGTTTAATGAGTCTGCCTGGAAAAAAACATATCAGAGCATGGAGCAGATGTTTCCCAAACGGGTGATTATGGGATGGTTTCTCTGCGGGGCGCCGGGCAGTACCCTAAGCCCATTGAATTACTGGAAACAGCATGGACAATATTTTGCAGGGAAGAACCAGCTCATGTATCTGAATTCCGGCCTGGAGGGAGAAGAAGCCATATATGTAACATCGGAAGATGGATTCTATAAACTGCGTGGATACAGTATTTATTATGAGCGGAATCAGATGATGCAGGACTATATGATCTTAAGAAAGGATGCCCGGAGAGTGGAGTCAGGAACAGGAGACACGGTGATTCGGGATTTCCGCCAGAGGATGGAGGATAACCGGGTTCAGGCAGTGTCCAGACGGGGGACCATAAGGGTGCTGGGCAGTCTCTGCAGCGCTCTTTCTATTGTGGTGCTTGCCGGAGGAGTGGTTATGTTCAATAATTATGAGAAGATGAAGGAGATGGAATCGGTGATTACATCGGCCCTTCCTGCAGCTTCCCCAAAGGGCGGACCAAAGAGCGGACAAGCAGGTACATCCGGAACTCAGCCGTACCAGGATAGCCTGGAGGAAGAAGAACTTTTGGTGGAAGAAGCCCAGGGACAAGTCTTTCCCACCATAGGAACAGAAACCATGTCTCCTACATATCCGGCAGAATCTTTGGGCGGCGTAGAGTCAAAGGCTCCGGTAGAACCGGCTCCTACGGAGGCACCCGGACAGGAGGAGGCGCCTTCCCAGGAGACTTCTCCGGCTGTCTCTACCGCCCAGACAGAGTCGGCTGCCTCAGCAAGTGCCCCTACGACTTATCGGGTGCAGGATGGGGAGACACTTTACAGTATTTGTCTGAAATTTTATCATAATTTAAACAGAATCGACGAGATATGCCAGCTGAATAATCTGGAAAGCCAAGACAAGATCATATCCGGCCAGAATTTGATTCTTCCGTAAATCAGAGGAGTGTGGTATACTGTCCATGTAACATTACCAATCGGGAGAACCAAAGATGAGCGACCCAAGTTCCATGAGCAGAGAATCTAAAAAAAATCAGCTGCGCAGCCGTATGATTACCAACAGTATGCCGCCTAAGACCTCCCAGGAAGACAGTGAAGAGATTGTAAAGCAGGCCCGGCGCAGAGTGCGCCGCCGCCATGTCTTTATGTTTCTGTTCATTCTCATCCTGATTACCATAGGGTCTATTACCTACTACTGGTATCAGCGCAGTTACCAATATAAAGAGAGTACCATTGGCTGGGAGCGTCAGTTTGAGAGAGACGAGATCGGATTTGTGGACTACAGACCCTTTGGGGAGAATCTGTTAAGATACAGCAAAGACGGCGCCTCCTATATTGATGCTAATGGAAAAGACATATGGATTCAGCCATACGAGATGCGGTCTCCCATAACAGCTGTCAGCGGCGACTATGCCGCCATAGCCGATCAGCAGGGTAATCACATCTATATTTTTGACAAAACCGGCCTTTTAGGCACTGCCACCACAGTGCTTCCTGTGATTAAGATTACCATCTCATCAAAAGGACTGGTAGCCGCCATTTTGGAAGGCCAGACCACAAGCCATATTTATTATTACACCAAGGATGGATCCGAGCTGCGTATTTTTATTACCGGATACCTGAACGGTGAGATCGGCTATCCCCTGGACATCAGCCTGTCCCCGGACGGCAGTATGCTTATGGGGTCTTTCACGTATCTCCAGGGAGGAGAGGTGAAAAACAGAGTGGCCTTTTACAATTTTTCAGAGGTGGGAAAGAATGCCCCTGACCGTTTTGTGGGCGGCTTCCATGAGATGTATAACAACAGTATGATACCGAAGGTATGCTATCTGGATAACACATATTCCGTGGCTTTTGCAGACAGCAGCATTTCCTTTTACAGCTCCATTGACGTGATGTCGCCGGCGCTTATAAAGCAGGTGCCGGTGGAGGAGGAAATAAAAACCATTTTTTATGACAGCAAATATGCAGGGATTATCGTAAAATCCGTATCCGGTGAGAATGATTATCGCATGGATCTGTATTCCGCAGAGGGGAACCATATATTCAGCCGGGAGTTCAGCTTTGAGTATAAGCGGGTGGATATTGACGGCGATAATATCTTTTTGTATAATGAAGATTCATGCAGGATCTATAACTGCTTTGGCAACTTAAAATACGAAGGTTCCTTTGACTTTCCGGTGTCCAGACTGTGCAGTGGTCATCTCCCCAATCAGATCATTGCTGCGGGGGCCCAGGCAGTCAAAGAGATTAAATTACATTAGGAGGCTTACCAATGAACAAAATTGATGCCCTGTCAGTCGACACCATTCGGATGCTGTCTGCCGATGCCGTCCAGAAGGCTAAGTCCGGTCATCCCGGACTTCCCTTGGGAGCTGCCCCCATGGCATACGAGCTGTGGGCAAAGTACATGAACCACAATCCGGCGGATCCTCTCTGGCCCAACCGGGACAGGTTTATCCTTTCCGGAGGCCATGGCTCCATGCTTTTGTACTCTCTTCTTCATCTCTTCGGATATGGGGATTTGTCTCTGGAGGATGTGAAGAATTTCCGCCAGTTAGGCTCCAAGACGCCGGGACACCCGGAATACGGTCATACCGTAGGAGTGGAAGCCACCACCGGCCCTCTTGGGGCAGGTATGGCCATGGCAGTGGGTATGGCTATGGCAGAGGCTCATCTGGCAGCAGTGTTTAATAAAGAAGATTTCGCAGTGGTGGATCACTATACTTATGTGCTTGGCGGAGATGGATGTATGATGGAAGGAATTTCTTCCGAAGCATTCTCACTGGCAGGCACATTGGGCTTGTCAAAGCTTATTGTGCTCTATGATTCCAATAAGATTTCCATCGAGGGAAGTACAGACCTTGCCTTCCGGGAGAATGTGGAAAAGCGGATGGAGGCCTTTGGATTCCAGACGATTATGGTGGAGGATGGCAATGACTTAGATGCCATAGGCGCTGCCATCGAGAAAGCCAAGGAGGATACAAAGAGACCTTCCTTTATCACCATAAAGACAGAGATCGGTTATGGATGTCCGGCAAAACAGGGTAAGTCCAGCGCCCACGGAGAGCCCTTGGGTGAGGACAATGTACTGGCCTTAAAGGAGAACCTTAAGTGGCCGTCAAGGGAGTCTTTCTATGTACCTGGGGAGGTCTATGACCACTTTAGGGAATTGTCGCAGGAAAAGGCGGAGACAGAGGCTGCATGGAATGTAATGTTTGCGGCATACTGCCAGGAGTATCCTGATATGGAGGAGTTTTGGAATCAGTACCATGACAAGGAGCTGGGAAAGCAGTTTGAACAGGATGAGAATTTCTGGGCCAAAAGCAGCAAGGCAGAGGCCACCAGAAGCCTGTCTGGAAAGATTTTGAATTATATGGCCGGGAAGATGCCTAATTTGTTCGGCGGCTCCGCAGACTTGGCGCCCTCCAATAAGACCAATATGGCAGGCCGCGGAGATTATTCTAAAGAGACCCCTGAGGGCTGCAACATTCATTTCGGTGTGCGGGAGCAGGCTATGGCGGCAATAGGCAACGGCATTGCCCTCCACGGCGGTCTCCAGGCCTATGTGTCTACCTTCTTTGTATTCAGCGATTATATGAAACCCATGGCCAGGCTTTCGGCTCTGATGAATCTGCCCCTTACCTATGTACTGACTCATGACAGCATCGGTGTGGGGGAGGATGGACCTACTCACGAACCGGTGGAGCAGCTGGCCATGCTGAGATCCATTCCCAATTTCCATGTGTTCCGTCCCTGTGATTCCACGGAGACCGCGGCCGCATGGTACAGCGCCGTGACTTCCCGGCACACGCCTACAGCCCTTGTTCTGAGCCGTCAGAACCTGCCTGCTGTGGAGGGAACCACAAAGGAAGCCTTGAAAGGAGGCTATGTCCTGTCAGATTGTCAGGGAACTCCGGAGGCGATTCTCATAGCCAGCGGCTCTGAAGTGGAGCTTGCTTTGAAGGCCAAGGAAGCCTTAGAAGCAGAGGGAAGGAAGATTCGGGTGGTATCCATGCCCTGTATGGAATTGTTCCAGGAGCAGCCGGCCTCCTACAGAGAGTCCGTGCTGCCGAAAGCCGTGACAAAAAGGGTGTCTGTTGAGGCAGGTTCAGACTTCGGATGGGGCAGGTATGTGGGCCTGGATGGAGCCTGTGTGGCCATGGAAGGGTTCGGAGCCAGCGGCCCGGCAGGCCAGCTCTTTGAGCATTTCGGATTCACGGCAGACCATGTGGCGGAAGTCGTGAGGGGCTTATTATAACAAAGGAGAGGAGATACAAAATGGGGAAGAAATGTATAGGTGTGGATGTGGGAGGAACCAGTGTGAAGCTGGGGCTGTTTGAGACCAGCGGAGAGCTTCTTAAGAAGTGGGAGATTCCTACCAGGAAGGAAGAGCAGGGCAAGTATATTATCGGGGATGTGGCCGACTCCATCCGCCAGGTTCTTGCGGCAGAGATTGCAGGGGAGAGCATTGCCCTGAACGATATAGCAGGAGTAGGCATGGGAGTGCCGGGGCCGATTATGCCCGATGGATATGTGGAAGTATGTGTGAATCTTGGCTGGAGGGAAAAGTATCCTGCCAGAGAGTTAAGCGATGCCCTGGACGGAGTTCCGGTGCAGTGCGGCAATGATGCCAATGTAGCAGCCCTGGGCGAGATGTGGCAGGGCGGCGGAAAAGGTTTTAAAGATATTGTTATGATAACCTTGGGCACCGGCGTGGGAGGAGGCGTAATTCTGGGCGAGAAGATCGTCACGGGAAGGCACGGCCTTGGAGGAGAGATCGGACACATCCACGTGAGGGAGGAAGAGACCGAGCACTGCAACTGCGGGGGCGTAGGGTGCTTAGAGCAGGTGGCTTCGGCTACGGGAATTGCCAGGGAGGCCAGAAGAAAGATGGATGCATGTGATATTCCGTCGGCGCTTCGCAGGGCAGGCAGCCAGGTGACGGCCAAGGATGTGCTTGACGCGGCAAAAGAAGGAGATACTCTGGCTCTGGAGGTCATGGAGGTGGTGGGACATTATCTCGGCATGGCTCTGGCGTCCCTAGCCCTTACCGTGGACCCGGAGATGTTTGTCATCGGAGGAGGCGTGTCCAAGGCAGGCCAGTACCTTATTGAGGTGCTTAACCGCCATTACGCCCATTTCATGCCCATCTCCGAAAACAGGGGAACTATAGGCTTGGCAAAGCTTGGCAATGACGCAGGAATCTACGGCGCAGCAAGGCTGGTGCTGGATTGATTGTTTCGGCACGCTCTGGGGAGTAAGTATGCAGGAGGGGGATTATGGAATACAACAAAAGAAAAACCATTGTTATCGGGCATAAGAATCCGGACACAGACTCCATATGTTCCGCCATATGTTATGCCAACCTTAAGGCAAAGGCTACGGGCCTGGAATATGTGCCGGGCCGGGCAGGCCAGGTGAATGAAGAGACCCAGTTTGTCCTGGATTATTTTGGAGTGGAGGCGCCCAAGCTGGTAGGCCATGTAAGGACTGAGGTAAGAGATATTGAAGTTCGGGAGACCAAGGGCGTCGAGAAGAATATCTCACTGAAAAAGGCCTGGACCATTATGCAGGCAGCCAATGTGGTGACTCTTCCGGCAGTGACCGAGGATGGAATGCTGGAAGGCCTCATCACCGTAGGCGACATTACCAAGTCCTATATGAATGTGTATGACAGCAGCATTTTGTCAAAGGCTAACACCCAGTATTCCAATATTATCGAGACCGTGGAGGGCGACTTGATCGTGGGAGATGCCCAGGCCTATTTTTCAGAGGGCAAGGTGCTTATAGCGGCGGCCAACCCGGATCTTATGGAGTACTATATCAATAAAAATGATCTGGTAATTCTGGGCAACCGGTATGAATCCCAACTGTGCGCCATCGAGATGGAGGCGGCCTGCATCATTGTCTGTGAAGGCGCCGGAGTGTCCATGACCATCAAAAAGCTGGCTGAACAGCGGGGCTGTACGGTAATTGCCACGGCCTACGACACTTATACGGTGGCCCGCCTGGTAAACCAGAGTATGCCTATCAGCTATTTTATGAAGACCGAGAATCTCATTACCTTTGAGGAGAGCGATGTGATCGATGAGATCAAGGACGTTATGGCCAGCAAGCGTCACCGTGACTTTCCCATTCTGGACAAACACGGCAGATACAAGGGCATGATTTCCAGGCGCAACCTTTTGGGTGCTCAGGGTAAGATGCTGATTTTGGTGGATCACAATGAGAAGAGTCAGGCAGTGGATGGAATTGAGAATGCCAGGATCATGGAGATCATAGATCACCACAGGCTGGGAACCATCGAGACCATATCACCGGTATTTTTCAGGAATCAGCCTTTAGGCTGCACGGCCACCATTGTGTATCAGATGTATCAGGAGTCAGGAGCGGATGTGGATAAAACCACAGCCGGACTTTTGTGCAGCGCCATAATCTCCGATACCCTTTTGTTTCGTTCCCCCACCTGTACGGAGGTGGACAAGAGAGCCGCCCTGGAGCTGGCCGCCATTGCCGGGATTCAGATTGACGAGTATGCCGGAGAGATGTTCACGGCGGGAAGCAATCTGAAGAGCAAGACAGATGAGGAGATCTTCTATCAGGATTTCAAGCGGTTTACTGCGGGAAAGGTCTCCTTTGGCGTGGGACAGATCAGTTCTTTGAATCTGCAGGAGCTGGAGACATTAAGGGACCGGCTTCTTCCCTACATAGTGGAGGCCCACAAGCAGCAGAGAGGGGTGGATATGATGTTCTTTATGCTCACTAATATTCTGGATGAATCCACAATGCTGATCTGTGAGGGGGCAGGGTCAAAAAAGATGATTGTCAATGCCTTCCACATAGAAGACGATGGAAAGGATGCCAGGAGCAGTGTGGTGATGCTTCCGGGCGTGGTATCCCGCAAGAAGCAGCTCATACCGGCCATCGGTATGGCGCTTCAGGTATGAAAACAAAAAGGAGGACTTTATGACGTTTATTTATCCGGCAGTGTTTGTTCCCCACAAGGAAGACAAAGGATATCATGCATATTTCCCTGACTTGGAGGGATGCCAGGCGGATGGCCCTGATCTGGAGGATACTATGGATGAGGCAAGAGAGGCGGCCCGCAGCTGGATTATGGTGGAGCTGGAGGAGGAATCTCCTGTCTTTCCGGAAGTCAGCCATCACGAGGATTTAAACCTCGGACCGGAGGAATTCGTGCGCCAGGTGATGATCGTCATAAAGCTGCTTCCGGATAACGATTAGACAGGAGGAGAGGCAGGAGATGACTCATTCAAAGGAAATGTGGAAACCAGGGAACATGCTCTATCCCGTACCCGTGGTTATGGTAAGCTGTCAAATTCCCGGCGAGACACCTAATATTATCACTGTGGCATGGGCCGGCACCGTTTGCTCCGACCCGGTGATGCTGTCTGTTTCCGTGAGAAAGGAACGGCATAGCCATAGAATTCTTAAAGAGACCGGAGAGTTTGTAGTGAATCTGGTGACAAAGGATCTGGTCTATGCCACAGATTACTGCGGGGTAAAATCAGGCCGGGATGTGGATAAGTTTAAAGAGATGAACTTAACCCCGCTGCCTTCCAATCATATTAAGACGCCTGGGATCCTGGAAAGCCCGGTAAATCTGGAATGCAGGGTAACTCAGATTCTGGAGCTGGGCAGCCATGATCTGTTCCTGGCCCAGGTGGTAGGTGTTGCCGTGGACAGTGAATTCATAGACGATGCAGGCAAATTCCATCTCAACGACACCAAACTGGTAGCCTACTCCCACGGCGAGTATTTTGAACTGGGGGAAAAGCTTGGCAAGTTTGGTTATTCCGTCCAGAAAAAACCACAGAAAGGGACAAAAGGAAGATGACGCAGAAGGACAGGAATATTACATTGGTGGGAATGCCATCCTCCGGGAAAAGCACGGTTGGAGTTCTTCTGGCCAAGCGCCTGGGATTTTCCTTTATTGATGTGGATATTTTGATTCAGGAGAAGGAACGGCGTCTGTTAAAGGAGATTATTGCCCAGGAAGGCCAGGAGGGATTCCTGGCTGTGGAGAACCGGGTCAATGCCTCTCTGGAGGCAGACCGCGCCGTGATTGCACCTGGAGGAAGTGTGATCTACGGAAAAGAGGCTATGGAGCATCTCAGCCGGATCAGCACCATCGTATATCTGAAGGTAAGCTATCAAGAGGTAGAGAGAAGGCTGGGTAGCCTGGTGGACCGGGGGGTGGTGCTCAAAGACGGCATGACACTTCTTGACCTGTATAACGAGAGAGTTCCCTACTATGAGAAATATGCGGATATTACCGTGGATGAGGAGGGGCAGACTGCCGGAGAAACCGTGGATTGTCTTAGAAGAATCATGGAAAAAAGGCTTGGAATGAACAGCGGAGAGTGGTGACCACTCTCCGCTGTTTATTGGTTACAGCATCTCCATATAGGCCAGAAGCTTGTCCAGTACCTCCAGCCCGTAATGAAGGGCTACGGCCAGTATTGCAAGAGACAGAAGAAGGAAGATCAGCTTATAGAGCAGATATGCCTTGGCAAAATCCCGCCTTGGTCCCTTGGAGGGACTTAAGGCCAGAATGATCAGGTAGATCCAGCCGATCATGGGAATATTCATACACATAAAGGTGACAAACCATCGATGGACAGGCACAAAGGGCTGATACTTTGCTTTCCGAGGGCCTGGGGAAGGGGGCCCCTCTTGCTGAGAGAGTTCCTTGTCTTCCTCCACAGGAGGATTCGGAAGAGGACTGACGGCATGGATATTCTCGGCTGTTTCGGGTGCAGGGTCAGGACCGGCTGAAGGGATCTCCTGTACATGGGGGTCATAAGTTTTGTCTATGCCGGCAGCCGGGGCCGCTGCTTTTTTTTGATGTGCTGGCTGTGTATTCAAGGTTCATTCCTCCCGGGTCCGTAAGATGGTATATCGCTCCAGTAGTACCGCTCTGTCTGATAAAGCCGATAAAGGTCCTGCTGCTGCCTGGCCCCCTGGGTGAGGGCATTGGATTTTTCCTGAGCCTCATAAGAATTCCACTGGGATTCCGAGGGAAGGGTACGGACTCGCCTGATGGCATTTTCCAGGCGTGTCTGATAGGCCGTCGTGTCGGTATAGCCGTACAGTTCTCCTAGCTTGGCGATGGCGGTGGTAATCAGGGTATCGGTATCGGAAGAACGGTAGTTCATGGCTTCCAACATTCCGAGGACTGTCTCAAAGGCAGTGATCCGGTCCTGAATCTCCTGATTTTTTCGGTTGATCTCCGCCTGCTGGTCTGCTTTGCGGCGTTCCTGCTGCTTCAGGAGCGCCTGCTTTTCTTCATAGACCCGGATGGACTCGGACATGGTGTCAATAATATGGACAAACTCCTGCCATCTGGTCTCCGTGCGGTCAAAGAGCTCCTTGCGCACGTCCCCGCTTTCCAGCTGGTTCAGCTTTTCCGATATCACTTGATGCTTGGAACGGATCTCCTCCACATCGGCGGCGGAATCAATGGTCTCCTTCTCAAAGGCGGTTACCAGTTCGTTGAGCTCATTAATAAGACGCTGTTGAGATTTGTCTGCCAGGGTCTGCTGGGCTCTAAGCTGGGAACTGGTGCTGAAATAATCTGTCAAATTGGTGCCGGCAGTAACCTCCGGCTCTATGTACAGCCCGCCTTCCAGCCGTGTGACGGCCGGTGCAGGAATGGGAACCGGTTCCTGGGGAAGCTCTGGAGGAGGTAAAACGGGTTCGGCAGATGCTTCCACGGATTGGCTGTTGTCAGGAGGCTCTATGCCGGGGCCTACGGGAATCTCCGGCTCCGGGGGTTTGGGGCGATCCTCCGGGGCAACCATTCCCGGGCCTCCCGGCTGGCGGGGATCATAGTCAGGTATGGGGTGGTTCTTATGGGGGCCATCCAGGTCAGAGTCTTCTGCCTGGATATGGATGCCGGGGCCGGCCGCCTTGTGCATGAAGTAGACCCCTTTTTGTGCCTTCAGGGAAGCTCTGGTATAGACGGCCTCCTGGGAGGCCAAAATCTCCGGCTCCGCAATTACGGTATTCATAATCCCGCGGGATTCGGCTTCCTCCCTGGTGATACAGGTGAGCGTAGGATGAAGCCTTTGCCCTGTAACGGAATCGTAGGTATCCTTTACCACGGTTTCAGGTCGCTCCCAGTCCCAGGGCTCCAATTCCTCATGAAGATCATTCATGACATTTTTCCAGATTACCCCCGCATAGGTGCTGCCGAAGATGCCCGGCATGGCCCTGGGGGTGTCATAACCTACCCACACGGCTCCCGTATAGTACCGGGTATATCCGCAGAACCAGGTGTCTTTGCTGCTGTTGGTGGTTCCTGTTTTTCCCGCTGCCGGCATACCTCCCTTTAATCCAAGCCCCCTTCCGGTGCCGTAAGGAGCGGTCATGGTGCCTTTTAAAATATCGGTCAGCATATATGCCGTGTCGGAGCCGTAGACCTGCCTTGTAATCGGGGGAATGCGGGAAGTAAGAACGCCCTCTCTTTCATGCTCAATTCTTACAATACAAGTGCTGTCATTGTAGATTCCCCCGTTGGCCAGGGTGCTGAATCCCTTTGCCATATCCACTACACGGACTCCGGTAGTAAATCCGCCGATGCTTAAGGAGGCAACTCCGTTGTCCACATAGGTGAGACGGTGAAACTGCATATTGTCAAGATAGGATAGCCCCGTATCAATACCGATATCCTCAAGGACCTGCCATGCCACCGTGTTGAGGCTTCGGTTCAGGGCTTCTCTCACGGTAACGGGGCCGTGATAACCGCCGCCGCTGTTGGAGGGGCCATCCTCCCACTTGTGGTCGTCAATGATGCGGGAGGGATAGTATTCTCCTGTGTCGAAGGCCGGCCCATAGTCTATGAGAGGCTTGATGGTGCTGCCTGGCTGCCTGGCGCTTAGGTAGGCACGGTTAAACTGATCCTCGGTTCCTCTGCCTCCCACTACGGCGACAATATAGTTGGTCTGGTTGTCCACTATGGCGGCCGCTCCCTGAAGGGCAAACTTGCCGTTGTCCTGGAGTTCCGTGAAGGAAGAGAGGACTTCATCTAAGCGGGCCTGGGCCATGGCCTGAATATCCTGATCCAGGGCCGTGTAGATTCGGTACCCGCCGTTGCGGATGGAATCATTCTTCTCGTTGTAGACGGCAGTGTAGTGCTCCATATAGCTCTCGTAATCTTCCTTATCCTTGAAGGTGTACTGGAAGGGGAACTCCTCCTGCTTCATAAGCTCCAGGGAGGCGCAGTGGATGGCATAGCTGGTTAGGTAGCTGTCATCCGTTCCCTCCTGCTGTTCCTGAATAATGCGCAGAGAATGGCTGGAGGCTTTTTCATATTCTTCCTGGGAGAGCATGTCCACCTCCACCATGCTTTTTAATACTTCATTCCTCTTTTTTAAAGCCGCTTCCGGGTGGGTAATGGGATCATAGGCAGATGGGCTGTTGCTGATACCCACTAAAACGGCGGCCTCATGGACTTCCAGATCCGCAGCATCCTTGCCGAAATAATAGCGGCTTGCAGCCTGGACTCCATAGCATTGATGGCCGTAGAAGTTGGTATTGCAGTAAAACTCCATAATGTCAGCTTTAGAATAGACTTTTTCGATTTCAGGAGCCAGAAGGATCTCTACCATCTTCCGGGTAAAGGTCTGTTCCTGGGTCAGATAGGTGTTCTTAATGATCTGCTGGGTAATGGTGCTGCCGCCCTGGGTGATAGCGCCCCGGTGCTTTACCAGAGCAAGGCCGGCCCGGGCAGTGGCGATCCAGTCCACGCCGCTGTGTGTTTTGAAACGGCGGTCTTCCTGGGCGATATAGGCATTCTGCAGGTTTAAACTGATATCTGAGATATCCACGTATTCATAGTGGCCTGCATTAATCAGCCCGATTCTTTTCCCATTCTTATCAAAGATTTCCGTATCGGAGAGCATGCTGAAATCATCCCGCTTCATCTGGGCAAGGGTATCATAGGCCACCTGGCGGCTTTGCTCCAGATAGGGCTTTACTTTGATAAAGACAACCGTACCGCCTATGAGACAGACGATGAACAAAATAGTCACAGTCTCAAGAAGGCACTGAAGGAGCCAGCCCACAGCTCCCAGTATGCTGAAAACCATACCGAAAAATATGCGGACGAATTTTTTAATAAAATTCATGACATAAATCCTCGTCTTTCTGTGTTTTACATGGCTGTCATACAGCACTTCTATCCTGTATTATAAAACAAAATCAAGGAAATGTCATAAAATTTATGAAATTTTTGTTGATTTTCTTGAAACCTTATGGAAGATGCTATAAGATGGAGTTAAAATGGAGAGCTTCAAAAAGGAGGAAATGATTGTATGCAGTATCGGGTGCTTGGAGATACCATGCCGGCGGTGGAGATTATGTTTGAGGCGCCGGGGGAAGGGATGTTTACTCAGTCCGGAGGTATGGCGTGGATGACGGATGGAATTGATATGGATACCAATACAAAGGGCGGCCTTATGAAGGGCCTGGGCCGTATGTTTGCAGGGGAATCTCTGTTTATGGCTACTTACCGGGCAAGGAGGGCAGGGGCGGTGATTGCCTTTGCCTCTACGGTGGCGGGGCGGATTCTGCCTGTTGATGCGGGGGCAGGAGGCCTTATCTGTCAGAAGGGAGCATTTTTGTGCGCCCAGGAAAGCGTGAACCTGGATATTACCTTTACAAAGAAATTTTCTGCAGGGCTCTTTGGCGGGGAGGGCTTTATCCTTCAGGATATAAGCGGCCAGGGGATGGCATTTCTGGAGATCGACGGAGATATGGTGGAGAAGGTTCTGGCGCCGGGCGAGGTACTTAAGGTGGACACCGGCAATGTGGTGGCCTTTGAAAGAAGCGTAGGGTATGAGATCGAGATGGTAAAAGGCCTGGGCAACATCTTTTTCGGCGGCGAGGGCTTGTTCCTCACTAAGCTTACAGGGCCGGGAAGGATCATCCTTCAGACTCAGAACATGGCGGAGTTTGCCGGCCGGATCGCGCGGTTTATTCCCGTCAGCGGGAAGTAAAATCATAAGGACAAAAGCCCCGGAGCGTGTCAGAAAGCAATTTTCAGACACGCTTCGGGCCAAGCCGGAGGCCGGCATCCCGGCAGAATTTTTGGCGGCAGAACCCCTGTCAGACCGGAATGTCTGATCCGGCGGCCTTTAAGTAGACAGCCAGCTCCAGCTCCAGAGCAATGAGAAGTCCCCGCTCGTCCAGCTGAAAACGGCAGTTGTGATGGGGAGCAGCCTGGTCTATATGCTGGGGGTCTGCCATGCCCACATTAAAGAAGCTGCCTGGTTTTTCAAGAAGATAATAGCTGAAATCCTCTCCGCCCAGATCAGGCTCTTCCGTTTTCCAGGTATACCCCATGGTTTCGATGGCCTGGCGTACAAGAAGGGTCTCTTGTTCCTGATTGATGGTAGAAGGATACCCTACGGTCGTATGAACATCACAGGTGCAGCCGTAGGCGCCGCAGATTCCGTCACAGATCTTGTGAAGCTGCTCAAAAAGGCCGGCGGTAAGCTGGTTGTTAAAGGTCCGCAGATTGCCCCCAAGGGTTACTTCCGAAGGGATGATGTTGGGATACTCCCCTCCCCGGATATAAGATACCGTAAATACGGCACGCTCCAAAGGACTGGCCTTTTCTGCAAGGATCTGGTTGATGGCGGAAGCCAGCATACAGGCCACAGGAACCGGGTTTACTGCATCATGGGGAGCGCTTCCGTGTCCGCCTTTGCCGTGGACAGTAACCTCATAGATGCCGATACAGGCGGAATTAGGTCCGATGTTGGAGGTGATCAGTCCCATAGGCATGAGGGAGGAACAGTGGAGACCGTAGATGGCATCCACATCCTTCATGACCCCATCCTCACACAGCCCCTTGGCGCCTCCGGGAATCTTTTCCTCTGCGCTCTGAAAAATGAATTTAACTTTTCCCTTCACCAGCTCCGGGTGGTCTGCCAGCAGCTTTGCCAAGGCAAGCAGTGTGGCGGCATGGCTGTCATGACCGCAGGCGTGCATGATGCCAGGAACCGTGGATTTGTATTCCAGATCAGTCTCCTCCTGAATGGGAAGAGCATCAATATCCGCCCGAAACGCTATGGAAGGACCTGGCTGGCTGCCTTCCAGGACACCTACCACGCTTGTACCGCGGATGCCCTCCTCCAGCCGGATTCCAAGGGCAGTCAGCTGTTTCTTAATATAAGCGCTTGTCTCATATTCTTCAAAAGACAATTCCGGATGGGCGTGAAGATGGTGGAAATGCTCCAGCTGCAGGCGGCTGTAATCTGCAGCCAGGTTTTTAACAAAATCTTTCATGGCTTTTATGGCCTCCTTTTTTCTTCATTATATCCTAGGTGATTGCGAAAGTCAAAATTAAAAGAATATTCTGACAATATATTACATCCAAAGTCTGTTGCACCAAGCATTTCAATGAGCCCAGGAAAGCAGAACCCAGTCGGGGTTAGTCCCTCCTGTGTTCTATGGTCTCATTTTCATGGTGCAAATGTCTTTTCCTGTCATATATTGTCAGAATATTTGGCTAAGTTTCGAGTTTCGCAATTACCTATCATTATATCATGTCCGTGGCAATTATCGTGAAAAAAATTTCATAAATTCAGGTTCCCGATTCCGCGGAGAAAGACAGGAAAACCAGTAGATTTTCCCGCCTTTTTTTATTATAATAAGAAAAGAGACTTTTGCGGCTCAAAATTTATGTAAAGGTGGATACAGTATGTATGAGATAGATTTTACCAAACCGGGGCACATACATTTTATCGGAATCGGCGGGATCAGCATGAGCGGGCTGGCGGAGATCCTTATGGAGGAGGGATTTACCGTATCCGGATCGGATGCACAGAAGTCGGATCTGACAAAGCACTTGGAGACAAAGGGAGCCGTGGTGTACTACGGCCAGCAGGCATCCAATATAAAAGATGGAGTTGATGTGGTCGTGTATACGGCAGCAGTTCACCCCGATAATCCGGAGTATGGCGCTGCAAAGGAGAAAGCTCTTCCCATGCTGACCCGGGCGGAGCTTTTGGGTCAGATGATGAAAAACTATCGGTACGCAGTGGGAATCTCCGGAACCCACGGCAAGACTACTACCACCTCCATGGTGGCGGAGATTCTTATGGCTGCTGGGAAGGATCCCACCATATCCGTAGGGGGAATCCTGAATTCCATTGGCGGCAATATCCGCGTAGGAGGATCCGACCTGTTTGTGACAGAGGCCTGCGAATACACCAACAGCTTTTTGTCCTTCTTCCCCAATATGGAGATTATTTTGAACATAGAAGAGGATCATCTGGACTTTTTTAAAGATATTGAGGATATCAGAAGATCCTTCCGCCTTTTTGCCGAGAAGCTTCCAAAGGACGGGGTTCTGGTGATCAACAGCGATATTGAGCGGTATGAGGAGATCACAGAAGGACTGGAGTGCCGTGTAGTGACAGTAGGACATAAACAGGACAGCGACTACAGCGCCGGACACATCACCTATGACCAATATGCCAGAGACACCTTTGATCTGCTGATTCACGGAGAGAAGGCGGCGACGGTGACTCTGGGAGTGCCGGGGGAGCACAATGTATACAATGCTCTGGCCGCCATTGCTTTGTGCCGGGAACTGGGAGTGGATATGGAGCATATCAAGAACGGATTGGCAGGCTTTGTAGGGACCAACCGGAGATTCGAGAAGAAGGGGGAGCTTCGGGGAGTTACCGTTATTGATGATTACGCCCATCATCCGGGGGAGATCCGGGCCAGCCTGGCTACGGCTAAGAATTATCCCCACAAAAAGCTGTGGTGCGTGTTCCAGCCCCATACCTATACCAGAACCAAGGCATTTATGGATGAATTTGCCCAGAGCCTGTCCCAGGCGGACGAAGTGATTCTGGCAGATATCTATGCGGCAAGGGAGACCGACGATCTGGGAATCAGCTCAAGGGATATTGCCTCCAGAATAGAGGCCCTGGGTACCAAGGCCCACTATTTTTCCACCTTTGACGAGATAGAAAATTTTATTTTAAAAAATTGTGTCCAGGGTGATTTGTTGATAACTATGGGGGCCGGAGATATTGTAAAAGTTGGGGAAAACCTTCTCGGAATCTAAGTTATCCACATTATCCACAGAGTTTTCAACATTTTCCGATGAAAACGGCTGTGGATTTTTTGATTAACATAATAAGTCGTCAGTAAATTTAAAAATTCTTGATTTACAGGACTTTCTACAAATTCTGACAAGATTTTTACTTTTATGTAGACTGGCCGTCCACATTATCCACATTATCCACAATCCTAAGGTGGAAAAATTCCCCCTATTTCCTTTTGAAACAACATGTGGTATGATTGGAAAAGAGAGGAAAGACAAGGTGAATTGGGGATATGAGAAATTGTTTGGAACTGAATGCCACCGTAGTTGCCAATGAATTTATTGACCGTTATATGGTATCTGCCAACGGGGAATATGTGAAGGTTTATCTCTATATTCTCAGACATCAGGGAAGGGTGGAGGACGTAAGGCAGATTGCAGACGCCTTAGACCACACGGAGGCCGATGTGAAGAGGGCATTGGGATATTGGATCAAGCAGGGAGTGCTGACGGAGGAAAGCCCTAAGGCTGTCAGAGGACCCGGTGCGGCGAAAGAAGAGACAGCGGCTGCGCAATCAGCGGCTGCGCCTGGGAAGGAGAGAAAGACCTACACGCCGGAACAGGTAAGCCGTCTGGCCGGACAGGAGGACTTTACCCAGCTTTTGTACATATCCCAAAAATATATGAACAAGGTGTTTACTCCCAGAGAGTGCGAGGTCTTTGCCTATCTTTACGATGGGCTTCACATGCCGCCGGAGCTTCTGGAATATCTGGTGGAATACTGTGTCCAGGGCGGGCATTACAGCATCCGTTATCTGGAATCCGTAGCCTTGAACTGGCATGAGAAGGGCATTGTCAATGTTGCCATGGCCAGAGAATACACCTCCACCTTTTCCAAGGAAGGCTTTGCAGTGATGCGGGCCTTCGGAATCAGCGACCGCCGGCCCGGGGAAGGGGAGCAGGAGCTGATACGCAAGTGGTACAAAGAGTTTGGCTTTACCAATGAGATTGTCATGGAGGCATGCAGCAGGACACTAAAGGCCATTCACAAGCCCAGCTTTTCCTATGCGGATAAGATTCTTTCAGATTGGAAAAGAGGCGGCGTCAGAGTTCTGGCGGACATAGGAAGGCTGGATGAAAAGAGGGACAGGGATGGCAAGAAAGGCAGTGTGCCCGCGGCAGCCGTGAAGCCGGCGAGAAATCAGTTTCATAATTTTGAGCAGCGCAGCACGGACTATGATGCCGTGGTTTTGGAACGCCTCAAGGAGCGCTTGGGCGGACAGTAAAGGTGCCGGGCAGAGCCCGAAAGAGTATGCCGGGACCGGCAAGGAGGAGTTATGGGGCTGAGCAATTCTCAATATAACGCAATTATGCGGATTTATAATCAGCGTCAGTTTCAAAATAAAGATGAGCAGGATAAGCGGGTAAAGGAGGTCTACGACAGGCTTCCCCAGATACGGCAGATTGATGATGCCATAAGCACCCAGGCCGTGGCCTGTGCCAGACGGCTTCTGGAAGGCGACAAGGGAGCCAGGGATGTACTGAGAAGGCAGCTGGAGGACTTAAGAGAACAGAAGGCAGTCCTGCTGAAGGCCTATGGCTACAGGAGCGACTATATGGAGCTTCAGTACCATTGCCCCCAGTGCCAGGACACCGGTTATGTGGAGGGGAAGAAGTGTCATTGCTTCAAAAAGGAAGAGATAAGCCTTTTGTATTCTCAGTCCAATATTCAGGATATTTTGGCAAAGGAGAATTTTTCTACCTTTACCTTTGATTATTATGACAACAAGGAGGTGATTCCCCAGATCGGCATGACTGTGGCTGGTTATATGAGGCAGGTGCACGGCTGGTGCCGGGAGTATGTGGAGGGATTTAAGAATAAGGGGGGCAATCTGATATTTACAGGAAGTACTGGTGTAGGCAAGACATTTCTCACAAACTGTATCGCAAAAGAACTCATAGATGGATATCAGTCGGTGATCTATCTGTCTGCCAATGACCTGTTTGACATCTTTTCCAAGAATAAGTTTCACTATGGAACAGAGGAAGAAATGCGGGATATGTATCAGTATATTCTGGACTGTGATCTGCTGATCATTGATGATTTGGGAACAGAGCTGAATAATACCTTTGTTTCATCTCAGCTGTTTTATTGCATTAATGAACGGATGATCCGGAAAAAGGGAACCATTATTTCCACGAATCTTTCCATAGATATGCTTCGTGATACTTATTCTGACAGGATTTCATCAAGAATTATCAGTCAATATACCATTATCCCGCTGTATGGCGGAGATATTCGGCTTAAGCTTGGCTCTTGACTAATTTCATTCATAATGATATAAAAGACATGTCAAAAGAAACCGCATAGATGGAGGAAGATATGATATACAGAGAGAAAACCATTGAGACGATTCCCGTAGGTCCTCTGGGACTTGTTCCGCTTAAGAGCTGTAAGGAATTGGGAGAAAAAGTCAACAACTACCTTGTAAACTGGAGAAGAGAACGAGAAAGCGAACATAAATCTACGATTGCATTTGCGGGCTACCAGAGAGATTCCTACATTATTGATGCGAAAACCCCCAGATTTGGTTCGGGAGAGGCCAAAGGCGCCCTGGAAGCCTCAGTCCGCGGCGACGATCTGTATATTATGGTTGATGTGTGCAACTACAGTCTTACCTATTCCTTGTGCGGGATTACCAATCACATGTCGCCGGACGACCATTTCCAGGATCTGAAGCGGATTATTGCGGCAGCGGCAGGCAAGGCCAGAAGAATCAATGTGATTATGCCCTTCCTCTATGAGAGCCGTCAGCACAAGCGCTCCAGCAGAGAGTCCTTAGACTGCGCCCTGGCCCTCCAGGAGCTGGCCAATATGGGTGTGGAGAATATCATCACCTTTGACGCCCATGACCCCAGGGTTCAGAATGCCATACCGGGAAAAGGCTTTGAGACCGTGCAGCCCATCTACCAGTTTATTAAGCACCTGTTAAAGGTGGAGACACAGCTTGAGATCGACAGCGACCACATGATGGTCATCAGCCCCGACGAAGGCGGCATGAGCAGGGCCGTGTACTTTGCCAATGTGCTGGGGCTGGATATGGGAATGTTCTACAAGCGCCGGGATTACACCCGTATTGTGGATGGACGCAACCCCATAGTGGCCCATGAATTTTTAGGTACCAGCGTAGAGGGAAAAGACGTGATCATTGTGGACGACATGATTTCCTCCGGGGAGAGTATGCAGGATGTGGCGGCGGAATTAAAGAGGAGAAAGGCCAGAAAGGTATTTATCTTCTCTACATTCGGCCTTTTCACCAACGGTCTTGCCGGATTTGATAAGTTCCATGAGGAAGGGATCATTGACCGGATTCTTACTACCAACCTGGTGTACCAGAGCCCGGAGCTTTTGTCCAAGCCCTATTATACCAGCGTGGATATGAGCAAATACATTGCGCTGATTATTGACAACCTGAATCATGACGCCTCTTTAAGCGATCTTCTGAATCCTACAGGAAGAATCAACAGGCTTTTGGAGAAATATCGGGAAAAATAATCTACTATCGTTTTCATAATCAAGAAGTGCCACAGGACGGCAGACAGCCGAATTGTGGCACTTCTTATTGGTTACGCCCGGGGAAGGGTAAAGATAAATTCCGTCCCCACGCCCTCGGTGCTGATCACGTCAATGGTTTCGCCGTGGTTTTGGATAATCTCTTTCACAATGGCCAGTCCCAGGCCTGTGCCCTTCTTATCCTTTCCACGTGAAAGATCCGTCTTATAGAACCGCTCCCAGATCTTCTTTAAACTGTCCTTGGGAATACCGATTCCCGTATCCTTTACGGACACAAAGACCTTTTCGTATTTTAAGGTAGTCTGAATGTAGATAATGGAATCCTGGTGGCTGAACTTGATGGCATTGTCAATAAGGTTGTAGAGAACCTGCTGAATCTTTCCTAAGTCTGCATGAACCATGGTAATGTTCTCGGAAAATGTGAGATCCAGCATAATATTTTTGGTATCGCAGGTGCCTTCAAAGGATGCAGCCGTATCCTTGATGACCCGGTTGATGTCAAAGTTGGTTCGAGACAAATAGCCTTTGCTGTCCAGGGAATTCAAAGTGAGAAGTCCCTGGGTCAGCTTGTTGAGCCGTTCCGTCTCGGAGATTACCAGGGTCAAATATTTTTCATACAGCTCAGGGGGGATGGTGCCATCCAATATGGCTTCCAGATACCCCTTTATGGAGGTCAGGGGAGAGCGGAAGTCGTGGGAAATATTGGCGATGAAGGTTCTCTGGTATCCTTCCATCTTATCCAGCTCGTCGGACATATAATTGAGGGTGGCGGCCAGGTATCCCATCTCGTCCTGAGTATGTATGGTGGTCTTGTAGGTCAGGTTGCCGGCCGCATACTGGTTGGCGGCCTCGGTGATTTTCTTTAAAGGAAAATATACGGTCTTGGTAAACACCAGAAGGATAATCAGGGACAGGGCGAAGATGATTCCGGAGATAATGTACAAAATATTCAGGAACCGGTCTTTTGCAGCATGAACCTGTCTCATAGGCAGGTGAATCAACACATAACCGTAGGTAGTGTAATTGCCTGTAATGGGGGCGGAGACGGTCATCACATCCTCGGAGAAACAGTCATTGTACGTGCCGATGGTATAATGACGGTTGCCGTTTAGGGTGGGGTCAAAGCCTGCTACGGTTTGTCCTACTTTGACGGGATGATTGCTGTCCACGACCACAGTCCCCCGGTTGTTTACCACCCATATTTCCGCCTTTAAGTAGGTAGCTACGGCTTCCAGCTGGGGATAGGCGGAATCAATATTCAAGTTGCGGCCTTTGTACACCTCACTGTAGCTGGTAGCCAAAAGATTGGCCTCATCGTAAAGGGTCTCGGATTCTTCCTGAATCAGCTGTTCATAGGTCATCTCCGAGGCTGTGGTTCCTATGACAAAGAACCCCAGCAGCCCGAAGACCAGATAGCCCAGTATGAATTTGTAGTAAAGAGAATGGGTCATGGGATATCACCTCGCAGCCAGGGCATATACGTCATCAGCGTTTCACCTCGAACTTGTATCCGATCCCCCATACGGTAGTCAGAGCCCAGTTATTGTTGTCCTTAATCTTTTCTCTGAGACGCTTGATATGCACGTCCACAGTCCGGGTGTCGCCGATGTACTCATATCCCCAGATATGATCCAGAAGCTGCTCCCTGGTAAACACCTGATTGGGGGAGGAAGCCAGGAAATACAGCAGCTCCAGCTCCTTGGGAGGCATCTCCACAGAGCGGCCGTTGTAGGTTACGGAGTAGTTGGTCAGATTCACAATAAGTCCGGGAAATTCCACATAATCCCCCTGCTGGTCTGTGCCGGGCCGCTGGTCCGTGACGCCGGGAACTGCATGGTAGCGCCGCAGAACCGCCTTGACCCGGGCCACCAGCTCCTTGGAATCAAAGGGCTTGATCATATAATCGTCAGCCCCCAGCTCCAGGCCCAGAACCTTATCGAAGATCTCGCCTTTGGCAGACAGCATGATGATGGGAACCTGGGAGGTGGTTCTCAGTTCCCGGCAGACCTGGTACCCGTCAATGCCGGGAAGCATCAGATCCAGAAGGATAATGTTGGGCTTAAACTCCGAAAATACCCGGAGCGCCTCCTCCCCATCATATACGATTAAGGTTTCATAACATTCTTTGGTCAGATAAAGGGAAATTAATTCCGCAATATTGGCATCATCATCAACAATAAGTACCCGCTGTTTTTCTGCCATCTGAATACCTCCTACTTAAAAATAACAATGGTAACGCCGGAATCTCCTTCCCCAAACTCTCCAAGACGAAACTCCTGCACATATCTGAGCCGCTTCAGCTTTTTGTGGACGGCCGCCCTCAAGGCTCCGGTTCCCCGGCCGTGGACTACCCGCACCTGGGGCAGATGAGCCAGATAAGCGTCGTCTAAATACTTGTCAAGGATGGGAACAGCCTCATCCGTTGTCATACCGATTAGGTTGATCTCCGGCGATACGGAGAAAGACTTGGACATCTTGATTTTTCCGCTTCCGGTCTTGCGGCTTTCCTTCTTGCCGGCAGGCTCCTGGGCTGCAGGTTCTTCCACCATTTCCAAGTCCTTTATGTTTACCTGGGAGCGGAGAATGCCCATCTGGACATATAAATCTCCCTTGGCATTGGGAAGAGTGCTGACCGTTCCGTTTAGGTTGAGGGAAAGTACTTTAACCGTGTCGCCGACCTGAAGGGTCTTGGGAGAAATGGTTTTCTTCGGTCCTTTGGTCTTTATGGCAAGCTTCTGGTCTACCTGGTTCATTTTTTCCCGGAGCTTGGCCCGCTCTGCCTCCAGCTCTTTGTTGACGCCGGAAGAAGCGGCCAGCCGATTGACATTCTTTATGGTCTGGTCTGCCGTCTCCTTGGCCTCCCGCAGAATACGCTGGGCCTCCTCGTTGGCCTGGCGCAGGAGTTTTTCCTTTCTGTCGTCTAAGCGCTCTTCCTTCTGGGCCAGCCGGGACTTAAGCTTGGCGGCTTCCTCCTTGTAGGCCCTGATCTCCTCCTGCTCTTTCTCGATGGTAACGCGGCTCTCTTCCAAATGGGCGATGAGGTCCTCAAAGGTCTCGTCATTGGCTTCCAGTCGGCCTTTGGCGTCCTCGATGATAAAATCGGGGAGCCCCAGCTTTTTGGAGATGGCGAAGGCATTGCTTTTGCCGGGAATCCCAATAAGAAGACGGTATGTGGGCTGCAGATTTTCCACACTGAATTCACAGCAGGCGTTTTCCACGCCGGGCGTGGTCAGGGCATATACCTTCAACTCGCTGTAATGAGTGGTTGCCATGGTGCGGCACTGCATGTTGTGAAGGAAGCTTAAGATGGCCATGGCAAGAGCGGCTCCTTCTGTAGGATCCGTGCCGGCTCCCAGCTCGTCAAAAAGGCAGAGGGAGCGGCTGTCCGCCTGCTGTAAGATAGATACGATATTGGTCATATGGGCGGAAAAGGTGCTGAGGCTCTGTTCAATACTCTGCTCGTCTCCAATGTCTGCGAAGATCTCTTCAAACACGGCAAGCTCGGAGCCATCAAAAGCCGGAATATGAAGGCCTGCCTGACCCATGAGGGTAAAGAGTCCCACGGTTTTTAAGGAGACGGTCTTGCCGCCGGTGTTGGGGCCCGTAACGATGAGCAAATCAAAATTTTTCCCAAGGTGAATATTGATGGGTACTACTTTGGAAGGGTCCAGAAGAGGATGCCGTCCTTCTTTAATGTTTAGATATCCTCTGGCGTTAAAGACAGGCTCACTGCACTTGTAATGTCTAGACAGGGCGGCTTTGGCAAAGATAAAGTCAAGCCTTGCCAAGGTATCCTGGTTTTGACGGATCTCTTCCACATAGGGGGAGGCCTGGCTGCTTAAATCCGCCAGCACGGCCTCAATCTCTTTTTTCTCCTGAATCTCCAGTTCCCGCAGCTGGTTGTTCAGCTGAATCACAGCCATGGGCTCTATGAACAGGGTAGAACCGGTGGCGGACTGGTCATGGACCATGCCGGACACCTGATTCTTGTATTCCGCCTTTACAGGCAGGCAGTACCGACCATCTCTCATGGTAATAACCGCATCCTGGAGATAGGTGCGGTTGGAGTTGAGAAGGGCGTTGAGCTGGGTGTGGACACGGTCGTTAATGACCTTCATGGAACGGCGCACATGACGAAGCCCCGGACTGGCGTCGTCGCTTATCTCATCCTCGGACAGGATGCATCGTTTAATCTCCGTGTTCAAAGGCGTCAGAGGCTCCAGCATGGAAAAAAAGCCTTCTAAGGAGTCGTCAGGCAGCTCCGAGTCCTCATGCCTTCCGTAGGCTTTGGCCCTGGCGGATACGGTGAGGAGTGAGCTGACAGATAAAAGCTCTGTAATCCCAAGTGAGCTGCCGATCTCCAGGCGCTTGAGGGAATCCTTCACATCCCTTAAGCCGGAAAAGGAGATACTCCCTTTCTGGCGGACACGGGTTAAGGCGTCGGAGGTCTCGGCCTGGTTCTGCCGGATCTCGTCAATATCAGAGGAGGGCAGAAGGTCTTCACACAGCCTCCGCCCCAGAGGAGAAGAGGCATATTCCCCAAGCTGTGCAATGATTTTGTCATATTCTAAAGTTTTAAGTGATTTTGCGTTCATGGATGTCAGTTCCTCATTTATACATAATTATAAACATTATACCATGTGCTTTGCACATGCTCCCTCCGAGGGATGCACACGGTTCGGAACGTGCTTTGTCCCGCTTCGCGTGACACCGAACCGGCGCTGGTATCATGTCTGTCGACATTATACCATAAAACAGACTTCTTTAGTGGGATTTTTTTCTTAAGGTTTACTTTGCGGGGGTGCGGTGTTTTCCCGTATCATGCATTCCAGCGTCTGTGCGGCCACGCTGAGGGGGCGGCCGCTGTCCTTTACCAGGCTTATCGTCCTGTGGGGCACAGGTTCTTCAAGGTTCAGTGCAAAGATTTCCCCCTTCCCCAAGGCATCGGCGGCAAAAGCAGGAGGGAGAAAGCCGATGCCAAGGTCGTAGCGGATCATGGCAAGTACCTGGGCCGTGGTGGCGGCTTCCATATCAGGGGAGAGAATCAGGCCGTGGGACGCGAAAAACTGGCTGAAAAATTCATAGGTCTGGCTGTCCCGCCCCAGGCAGATAAAAGGATAGTCTGCCAGCCGGTTCAGGGAAACGGGCTGTCCTGCCAGGGAGGCAAACCGGGGGCCGGCAAAAAGCATATCCTGGAAGCCGGACAGAGGGATTTCCTGAAGGGGCTTTGGAAAATGGGCGGGGGCTGCTACTACGGCCATATCCACCAACCCGTCTTTTACGGCCTTCGCCGCTTTCTGGGTGGGCTGGTTGGTGATTCGGATATGAACGCCGGGATAAGCGGCATGGAAATTGCGGAGTATGGGCAGGAGCAGGCAGTGAAGCCCGATTTCGCTGGCGCCGATGGACACGGAACCGCTCTGGAGCGTAAGGCCTGATGCCAGTTCCCGCTCCCCGGCGGCAATCTGTTCCTGGGCAATGCGGATATGGGCATAGAGCTTTTCTCCCTCTGGTGTCAGGGTGACCCCTCTGTTGGAGCGAAGAAAAAGGCGGCAGCCAAGTTCCTGCTCCAGGCTGTTCATGGCCCTGGTGACATTGGGCTGATTGCTCATGAGAACGCCTGCGGCCTTGGTAAAGCTCTGATATTTAGCCACATAATAAAAGATACGGTAGTAATCGTAAACAACGGACATAGGCCCCCAAACATGTCATCATGACATAATAGCTATACGAAATATACATTTTACACAGGGTAACGAAATCAGTATAATATGAAAATGCAGAAAAAGGCAAGAGGTAAACGGGGAGCAGGAGAATGAATCAGGATCTTACAGTGGGAAAACCGGAGCAGGTGCTTTGGAGATTTTGTATGCCGTTATTCGGCAGTGTAGTATTTCAGCAGCTGTACAATATTGCGGACAGCCTGGTGGCAGGAAAATTTATTGGAGAGCAAGCCCTGGCAGCAGTGGGCAACAGCTATGAGGTGACATTGATCTTCATTGCATTCGCATTCGGATGTAATATCGGATGCTCCGTGGTGGTGTCCCAGCTGTTTGGGGCGAAGGATTACGGCAGAATGAAGACTGCAGTGTACACGGCCATGATCGCCAGCGGCGCGGTATGCAGTATACTTATGGCAGGAGGGCTTCTCGGCTGCAAAATACTCTTGGGGCTGATCCGCACGCCCCAGGAGATTCTGGCAGACTCCCGGCTGTACCTGGATATTTATATCTGGGGGCTGCCCTTTATGTTCTTCTACAACATTGCAACCGGCATTTTTTCGGCTCTGGGAGATTCCAGAACCCCCTTCCTGTTTCTGGCCGTCTCATCCACCTCCAACATTGCTGTGGATATCCTGTTTGTCACCACGTTTCATATGGGGGTGGCAGGCGTGGCATGGGCCACCTTTCTCTGCCAGGGGATCAGCTGTATCCTGGCTGTGGCCGCAGTATTCAGACGTCTTAAGACAGTGGAATGCAAAGGGAAATTCCCTGTGTTTTCCTGGCATCTTCTCAGACGGATTGCCAAAATTGCGGTTCCCAGTATTTTACAGCAGAGCTTTATCTCTGTGGGCAATATTGTGATCCAGAGCGTTATCAACGGGTTTGGCGCCAGCGTCATTGCCGGCTACTCGGCGGCGGTAAAGCTCAACAATCTGGTGATCACATCATTTACCACATTGGGCAACGGAATCTCCAATTATACGGCTCAGAATGCAGGAGCCGGCAGGCATGACCGCATAAAAGAAGGCTTTCGGGCGGGAATTAAGCTGGTGTGGGTCTTGTGCGTCCCCATGGCAGGCATCTGCCTGTTAGCCGGCAAATGGCTGCTGTATCTGTTTATGGACCCAGAGGCAGAGGCTGCGGTATCTGCAGGCGCGGTATTTCTCAAGATCCTGTCGCCGTTTTACTTTGTGGTATCTGCAAAGCTGGTGGCTGACGGAATACTCAGGGGAGCCGGGCTTATGGAGAAATTTATGGCGGCCACCTTTACAGACCTGGCCTTGAGAGTGGTTCTGGCGTGGGGATTTGCCGGAATCTGGGGCTCCACGGGGATTTGGTGTGCATGGCCTGTGGGCTGGAGCGTGGCGGCGCTGATGTCTGTGTCCTTCTACAGGGCTTATGAGAGCGGCGGCCGTAAAGAAAAGCATTGACATTTTTTTATCAAAGTACTAGACTATCATTGGTCAAAGAAACAGACCAGATTATTTCAGGAGGAAAAAGGTTATGAGAAAATCAGGCAGAAAACTGATGGCCGCAGGACTGGCGGCAGCTATGGTATTGTCCATGGCGGCATGCGGCGGCAAAGCAGCTGACGCAACAACAGCAGCACAGACAGAGGCCGAGACTACTACGGAGGCTCCCAAGGAGACGACTGCCCCGGAGACTACGGCAGCAGAGGCAGAGGCGCCCAAGGAAGAGAATATCCAGGCGGATATTGTGGTAATCGGCGGCGGCGGAGCCGGTATGACAGCTGCCATTCAGGCAGTACAGGACGGAGCCACAGATGTGGTGATTGTGGAGAAGATGCCTATTACCGGCGGTAATACCACCCGCTCTACAGGCGGACTCAATGCGGCGGCAACCACATACCAGAAGACAGATGGGATTGAGGATTCTGTCGAGCTGTTTGTGGAAGACACCATGAAGGGCGGCAAGGAGTTAAACGATAAAGAGCTGGTAACGGTTATGGCAGAGAACTCTGCTGCCGCAGTGGACTGGGTCAATGAGATCGGCGGTGACTTAAGCGTAGTAGGAATGTTCGGCGGAGCAAGTGTGAAGAGAATCCACAGGCCTTCTGACACTTCTGCCGTAGGCCCTATGCTGGTAAAGACTCTTAATGCCAAGGTTGAAGAGCTGGGAATCCCAGTGCTTTTAGAGACTACAGCAGAACAGATTCTGGCGGATGGCGACGGAAATGTCTGCGGCGTAACTGTGACGGATAAGGATGGAAAGACTTACACCATCGACTGTACAGCCGTGGTTCTGGCAACCGGAGGGTTCGGAGCTAACTCTGAGATGGTAGTGGAGTACAAGCCGGATCTTGCCGGATTCTGCACCACCAACCATGGCGGCGCTACAGGAGATGGCATTGCCATGGCCAAGGAGCTGGGAGCCGCTTTCGTGGATATGGAGCAGATTCAGACTCACCCCACTGTAAATCCTGATACTCAGACCATGTACACAGAGGGAGTGCGGGGCAACGGCGCCATTCTGGTCAACAAGGAAGGAAAACGCTTTGTCAATGAGCTGGAGACCAGAGATGTGGTTTCTGCAGCCATTCTGGAGCAGCCGGATCAGGTGTGCTATCTGGTGTTTGACCAGGCGGTAAGAGAGAGCCTTGCGGCAATCGAGTCCTACATAAAGGCAGGAATTGTGACCGAGGCAGACACGCCGGAAGCCCTGGGTGAAGCCATCGGCGTAGATGGCGGCGTGCTGGCAGAGACCTTGAAAACCTACGGCTCCTATCAGGCAGCAGGAAAAGACGAGGAGTTCGCAAGAGAGAGCATGGAGCTTCCTCTTGACAAACCCAAATATTATGCGGCACTTTGTGCTCCGGCCATTCATCACACCATGGGCGGCGTGAAGATCAATACGGAAGCCCAGGTTCTAAAGGAAGATGGAAGCCCGATTCCCGGTCTTTTTGCAGCAGGCGAGGTTACGGGAGGCGTGCACGGCGCCAACCGTCTGGGCGGTAATGCGGTTACGGATATTGTAGTGTTCGGACGTATTGCAGGTTCCGCAGCCGAGTCCTATGTGGCAGGCAATGGAGGACATACAGAGGCGGAGATTACCGCTCCGGAGGATTCCAAGCCTGCAGCTCCCGCAGCCAAGGGAGATTACAAGGACGGAACCTATGAGGGAACCGGCAAGGGCAACAACGGAGATATCACTGTGGAGGTGAAGGTGGAGGACGGCAATATTGTCTCCATTACCCTGAAGGAACACGGTGAGACAGAGGGAATCTACGAGGCAGCAGAAAAAGGCGTGGTAGAAGCCATTATTACCGGTCAGACTCCGGAGGTTGACGCTGTATCCGGCGCAACCAATACCAGTAACGGTATTATGGAGGCAGTAAAGGCGGCTCTTGCAGACGCAAAATAAATATAAGGGGACGCTGCCATGTGCAGCAGTCAAAAAGAGCGGCAATCCAGGCAGAAAATGCGGGATTGCCGCTCCCTTTTTCCTAAAAAGATTGATATTATCCCGGGTACATGATAAAATTCTTAATAAATATGTCGATGCCAGGAGGGTATGAAATTGATTAAAATGGTAGTCAGTGATATGGATGGGACGCTTTTGAACAAGAAGGCGGAGATTAGTCCCGGGAATTTGGATGCAATCCGCAGATTAGAGGAACAGCAGATCGAATTCGTCATTGCGTCGGGAAGAGATTATCAGGGGGTATATTCCGTCCTTGGCAGGTATGACTTAAGGTGCGAAGCTATTTTAGGCAACGGTTCCGAGTACGTGGACAGGCAGGGGAAGGTCCTTATGAGCTGTTACATGAACAAGGGGGTTCTAAAGGAGATTGTGGGGGTCTTTGAGGGTACCGGCACTCCCTACATGATCTTTACTACAAAGGGATTCTTTACGGGACAGGAGCCGGCATATGTAAGAGAGGCATTTATCAAGCGGAGCACAACCAAATTCGGCAGATCCAGGGAGGAATTTGAGGACGGCGGCAAGTACGGCTTTATGCCCTGCAACCATCTGGTGAAGGTGGAGGATTTTGACGAGTTTATAACAAGAGACCTGGAGATTATAAAGGTGGAGACATTTTCACCGGACGAGGACAGCATCCGGAGGACTAAGGAGGCTTTAAAAGAGATTCCGGGGATCTCCTATCTGTCTTCTTATGAGGATAATGTGGAGGTTACGGACCGGGAAGCGCAGAAAGGATATATTCTGGAAAAGGTAATTAAGATGAAGGGCATTGCCAAGGAGGAGGTTGCCGTGGCCGGAGATGGAATGAATGACCTTTCCATGTTTGAGATTTTCCCTTATTCCTATGCTCCTTCCAATGCCCAGGATGGAATCAAAGAGCTGGCCGGCAGGGTGGTATGCAGCAGTGAAGACGATGGGTTTGCTCAGGCGGTTCTTGACATATTAGAGAAATAGTTTTTATAATAGATGTAAGCCTCGGAGAGGAGGGAATGTATGCCGGATCAGAACAATCCTGAATTGGAGCCAAAACAAAAGCGCCAGTTTATAAGGGAAAAGATAGCGAGACCCCCTATGACAAAGAGACAGCTTATGGGAAGAATGGCGGCCCTTAGCCTGATTGCCGTTCTCGGCGGCACGGCTGCAGGCGCAAGCTTTGCCGTTGTGGGTCCTCTGGCAGATAGGTTTTTAGATCCTGAGACTACTGAGGAACGCATTCCTATTACAATTCCCAAGGATGACCCGGACTTTCCGACAGCGGAAAGTCAGCCAGAAAAGGACAGCACCGCCGGCACCGAAAGCCAAGGGGAAAGTCAGGCTCCCGGGGAATCTGAGTCAGAATCCGCCGCGGAGACAGAGCTTCAGACTGAGACCGAGACAGAGCCGGAATCCGAGACGGAGCCTTTGGAGGACGTGATTCAGTCGGTGATAGAGACCTATGAGTATACTCTGAAGGACCTGGACGCACTGTACGGGACCCTCAGGGATGTGGTTTTTGAGGCGGACAGAGGGATTGTGGAGGTTCACTCGGTGAAAAAGGAGGTGGACTGGTTTGACAATCCTGTGGAGACTGCCGGGCTTTATGCAGGCGTGGTTATTGCGTCTACGGATCAGGAGCTGCTGATTCTCACGCCGGACGAGGCAGTGGAACATGCGGATTCCATCAAGGTGACCTTTGAAAACGGAAGTCAGGCGGATGGCACTATTAAACAGAAGGATACCATATCCGGTATGGCCATTGTAAGTGTGCCGGCGGCCCAGGTGGATGAGGAAGCATTGCTCCATGTAGCCGTGGTGAAGCTGGGCAATTCTTACACCATGAGAAAAGGAGATTTGGTAGCCGCTTTGGGGGCCCCGGCAGGAAAGGTTCATTCCTGTGCATACGGCAGTATTTCCTATGTGGCCAAGAACGTTCAGGTGGCGGATGGAGCCACAAGGCTTTTGTATGCAGATATCCAAAGCAATGCAAAGGCAGGGACATTTCTTGTGAACCTGGCAGGGGAAGTGGTAGGCTGGGTTACAGATGAATATGGGGAGGAGAATAACAGCGGTCTCACGGTTGCCATGGCCATCTCTGATTATAAGTCTATACTGGAGAAGATGTCCAACGGACAAGCAATCCCCTATATGGGAGTCTGCGGCCAGGAGGTCAGTTCCGCCATGGCGTCCCAGGGAATTCCTCTGGGCGTCTATGTGACTGATTGTATCCCTGATGGGCCGGCATACAACGCGGGAATCCAGAATGGAGATATTATTGTGGGAATCGGGGGCAAGGAGATTGCCACCATGAGAGATTATCAGAATCATATCGAGGCTTTGAACCAGGATGCAGTAGTAGCTGTTGTGGTTCAGAGAAAAGGAATTGAAGAATATAAAGAATTAGAATATCAGGTGACTGTAGGAGCCAGGTAGGAGATACCTGGAGGTACTGCTTTGTACGGGCGCCACAGGCTGCGGCAGGCAGGATTTCTATATAGCCGGCCTCATAAAGAATGGAGGGCAACAAAAAGATGAAGTATATCGACACGTTGCGGGAGGGAATGCGCATATCAGAGGTGTATCTGTGTAAGAATAAGCAGATTGCCCTGACAAAAGCCGGAAAGGAGTATGGAAACCTGGTCCTTCAGGATAAAACGGGAACCATAGACTCCAAGATCTGGGATTTGGGCTCGCCGGGGATCGGCAATTTTGAGGCTATGGATTATGTCCGTGTAGATGCAGATGTCACTGTGTTTCAGGGTTCCAACCAGCTGAATATCAGGCGGATCCGCAAGGCTGGGGAAGGGGAGTATGTAGCTGCAGATTACTTGCCGGTGTCTTTAAAGGATATCGGAAAGATGTATGAGGAATTAACAGGGTATGTGAAGGGAATCAAAAATCCCTATCTCAGCAGACTGGCCTCCAGCTTTTTTGTGGAGGATCCCGAATTTGCCAAAGCATTTCAGTTTCACAGCGCAGCAAAAAGCGTTCACCACGGCTTTGTAGGGGGGCTTTTGGAGCACACCTTAAGCGTGGTGAAGATGTGCGATTATTTTGCCGGATATTACCAGGATTTAGACAGGGATCTTCTTCTTGTGGCGGCTATGTTCCACGATGTAGGAAAGCTTAGGGAGCTGTCAGTCTTTCCGGAGAATGACTATACAGATGACGGACAGCTTCTGGGACATATTGTCATGGGAGTGGAGATGCTGACGGAGAGGATCAGGACGCTTTCCGGCTTTCCGCCTAAGCTGGAGTCGGAGCTGAAGCACTGCATTGTGTCCCACCACGGAGAGCTGGAGTATGGCTCGCCTAAAAAACCGGCTTTATTGGAGGCCCTGGCTTTAAACTTTGCGGACAACACCGATGCAAAGATGGAGACGATGATAGAAGCTCTGCGGGGCGCAGGGGAGAACCCTGGATGGCTGGGGTATAACAGGCTTCTGGAGACCAATATCAGGAGGACTGTGGGAGGCGCGAGAGAACTTTAAGCATAGGCTGACTGCCGGCATATGAGACAGTGAACGGAGTCTTGAAAAAGGGGATGTATGCACATCTCTTTTTCCAAGACTCCGTTCCGTGTGTTGCAATCTATATGAAAAGCAGGAGGGCTGCTCTGAATTGTTTGTCGAGGCTGGCAACGGTTGCGCGCTGGGTGCCGCCTGCCTCATTTTTAGTTTTGAACCTGTCGTCAGGTCTTTATGTATCTTATTGATATCATGGTTATATGATATCAAGGAATTGTGAATAGAGTTTGTTTATTCCATAAAAGATGTGTAAAATTCTGGAAGTAATTCTTAAGAAACAGGGAAAGAATTTCTTGCAAGTAGAAGAGAATGGAACAGGGAGGTATCTATGAACTTAAAAAAGAACGACAGTTTTGTGGTAACCATAGAAGACTTAAGTGATGATGGCTGGGGAATCGGAAGGCTGGAGGGATATATCTGGTTTATTAAGGATACGGTCATAGGGGATGTGGCGGAAGCCAGTGTGATGAAGATGAAAAAATCTTATGGATTTGCCAGGCTTGTGAAGATCCTCAGGCCATCCCCGGAAAGGGTGGAGCCGGCCTGCCCGGCGGCCCGCAGGTGCGGAGGCTGTCAGCTGCAGTCCATGAGCTATAAGGAGCAGCTTCGGTTTAAGGAGAACAAGGTCTTTAACAATCTGGTGCGTATCGGAGGCCTTGATAATCTGGTTCGGGTTGGGGAGGAAGACAGTGCCGGGGAGGAGGGCCCTGAGAACACAGCAAGGTTTCTGCCTATTATGGGCATGGACAATCCCTGGAGATACCGAAACAAGGCCCAGTTCCCCTTCGGAACCGATAAGGAAGGCAGGATCGTTGCCGGATTCTATGCCGGCCATACCCATGAGATCATTCCTCAGGAGGACTGCCTTCTGGGGGTGGAGGAGAATCAGGTGATTCTTGGAATCATCAAAGAGTTTATGGAGAGATATCACATCAGGGCCTATGACGAGCAGCGTCATGAGGGCCTGGTGCGCCATGGGCTGATCCGAAAAGGATTTTGCACAGGAGAGCTCATGGTATGTCTGGTGATCAACGGAAGAGAGCTTCCCAAGGCGGACCGGCTGGTAACAGAGCTTCGGACCGTGAAAGGCATGACCAGCATTTCCTACAGCATCAACACGGAGAAGACCAATGTGATCATGGGGAAGGAGATTGTTCCGCTTTGGGGCCCCCAATACATTACGGATTATATCGGGGATATTAAGTACCGAATTTCTCCGATCTCCTTCTACCAGGTAAATCCGGTTCAGACAGAAAAGCTCTATAAGACTGCCCTGGACTATGCAGGCCTTACAGGCAGTGAGACCGTGTGGGACTTATATTGCGGAATCGGAACCATCTCCCTGTTTTTAGCAAGGAGGGCAAAGCGGGTGTTCGGCGTGGAGATTGTCCCCCAGGCCATCGAGGACGCCAGACAGAATGCCGCAGTGAACGGGCTGGACAATACGGAGTTCTTTGTGGGGAAGGCGGAGGAGGTGCTGCCCCGGGAGTATGAGGACAATCATATCAGGGCAGACGTGATTGTGGTAGACCCGCCCAGGAAGGGCTGTGACGCGAAATGTCTTGAAACCATCGTGAAGATGGCACCGGAGAGAGTGGTGTATGTGAGTTGTGATTCTGCCACCTTGGCCAGGGATCTTAAGTATCTGCGGGATGGGGGGTATGAGGTGAAAAAGGTGCGGTGCTGCGACATGTTTGGGTGGGGGGTGCATGTGGAGACGGTTGTTCTTCTGTCTAAACGAAAACCGGACAATATTATTGAGGTTAAAGTTGAGCTGGACGAGTTGGATGCAACAACGGCAGAAACAAAAGCCGCCTATCCAGAGATAAAGGAGTAGGTCTTACAAAAATTATTCCTGCTTCATCCCATACACAATCCTCAACTCAATAATCGTTCCTCTGTTTTCCCGGCTGTAAAGATGCATTTCATACCGTTCTCCATAAATCAGCTCCAGGCGTTTATGCACGTTGAGAAGGCCGATATGGCCGCCTTCCGGGATATCCTGCTGTGCAAGACGGGCTTTTAACTGTTCCAGCCGGCTTTTGGTCATCCCAAGCCCGTTATCCAATATGGCAATAGAGAGCTTGCTGCTGCCGGAAATCACCCGTATTTTAATGGTGGAACGGCCTGGCTTATTCCTGATGCCATGATAAATACTGTTTTCTATAAGAGGCTGAATAATCAGCTTGGGGATGGTTACGGAGGCTTCCGGCACCCGGATATCCCAGACCACGTCAAACTGATTTTTGTACCGCTGAGTCTGGATATCCAGGTAGCAGCGGGTGATCCTGACCTCCTCCTCCAGGGGAACCAGCTCCTGGCTGGACTCCAGTGAGTAGTGGAGGATATCAGAAAGATTTTCCAGCATTTCCGTGGCCGGATTAGGCCCCTGGGTCAGGGAGATGCAGCGCCAGTAGACCGTCTGCAGGGTATTCATGAGAAAATGAGGATTGATCTGCGCCTGGAGGGCCATAAGTTCCATGGCCTGAAGCTTATAGCGCCGTTCTGACAGCTGCACATGAAGGAAGTCATTTTGTAAAAAGGTTTCGATAATGTTGTAGAGAATATAATCATAGACATCCGTTGACTTCTGGGACAGGGCAGGAAGCTCTTCGCCGTGGGTGGCTTTGTCAAAAATATCTACGATTCCCATAAGAGACCCATAGCTCTTTTTGGCAAAGAAGTAGGAGGTTGCCGTACTTAGCAGGAGGGCCAGGCAGATGAGCCCTGTGGCCATCTGTGACAGCCGGTTGGGAACCTGATAGGCCGTGTCACAGGGAACAGCCAGATAATAATTCCAGTTTAAGTCTTCCGAGGTTTGGCTGTAGATGCGGTAAGATTCCCCTCCCGGCCCCATGGCCGCCCCACCTTCTGCAAGGCCAGGCAGAAGGTTGTCTTTGGCCTGGTGATTGTGAAAGATTAAGCGGCCGCTGCCGTCTGTAATAAAGAACAGGTGATCCGGTTCGCTGACCAGGTCGTTAAGCCTTCGGTTAATGGTCTCCCCCCGGACATTCAGTACAATAACGCCTTCCGGGACACGCTTGCCGGGAAGAAAAATCTTCCGGTATATGGTGAGGATTTCTCTGGTGGATCCCGGGAAATTATAGGGGGCGATGACACGGAATTCACTCCATGTCTTATGGGGCTGCTCCATGTGGGACAGATAACTGTCGTACCAGTCCCGGTCAAAGAAGTAATCAAGGCTTGTTATCCGGTTGGTGCTGCTGATAAACTGCCGCCCGGCGTTGTTAAAATAGATGTAGATGGATTCCACTGCCGAGTTGCCGTTGTAAGTACCGTACAGTAAATCCATAATGGTATTGATTTCGTCATATATGTTGGCAGGGATTCCGCTGCTGCATTTGCTGATAATATTTTTCAGACGGAACTGGATACTGGGATTATTGCTCAGATTCATATTAAGCCATTCCAAGTCCTTCATCCATGCATCAATCCGCGTGCCGTGATTCTCCACACGCTCCTGATACCGTTCATCAATCGCATTTCGCATATACCGGTTCAGAGTGATTCTGGACAGAAGGCCTAAGATGAGGATGGGGATCATCACGGGAACGATGAAAAAAGACAAGGTTTTCCGGAAGAATTTCATTTTCATAGAAGAGCCCCTCCCATCTAAAATTCCTGTTTTTTCCGCCGGTATTCTTTGGGATTGCACTGATAGTACTGACGGAATGCCCTGGTAAAGCTGTTTGGATTGGTGTATCCCACTGCTTCGGCGATTTCCTTTACATTTTCATCGCCTTTCTCAAGAAACCTGGCGGCCGCCTCCATCCGGATCCGAAGAACATAGTCGGAAAAATTTTCCCCTGTCTGCTGTTTAAAAAACGTGCTGAGGTAATAAGGATTCAGGCGGACATACTCTGCGGCGCTGTCCAGAGTTGCCTGAGAATAGTGGGAACGTATATATGTTTTCACGCTGGCGATGACCCCATAGGTTTCCTCAGATTCTGCTTTTTTGTCTGCGTTTTCCGCCCGCTGGTCCAGTTCGGCCGTAATCCGGGAAAATACTTCGTAGATCTGTGAATATTTGGTTGGCTTGAGAATGTAATCCTTTACCCCTAAAAGAAGGCCCTTTTTTGCATATTCAAATTCCCGGTATCCGCTTAAAATCACATAAACGGTTTTGGAAGAGATTCTTTTGGCTTTCTCTATGAGGCTGAGGCCATCCATAAGGGGCATACGAATGTCCGTGAGAACGATATCCACAGAATGCTCTCTGATATAGGTCAACGCCGTTCTGCCGTTTTCAAAGATTCCGGCCACATGGATATTCAGACTTTCCCAGGGGAAATAGCTGCTGATCCCTTCCCGCAATTCGGCCTCGTCATCTACTACAATCATTTCATACATACGTGTTATCCTCTTTATTTTGCCGTCTTTCCGCCATCCACCACCAGCAATGCCCCAGTGACAAAATCTGAGGCAGCAGAGGACAGGTAAACAGCCGTTCCCATATAGTCCTCGGCTTTTCCAAGGCGCCCTAAGGGATGGCTTAAGCGGACGCGCTCTTTGATATCAGGATTCTGCCGGTAATATTCTTCTGTAAAATTGGTCTCCGTGGCGGTGGGGGCTATGGCATTGACATTGATGCTCCATGGAGCCAGTTCCAAGGCAAGGGTTTTTGCCATCATGACGACGCCGGCCTTGCTGGCGCTGTAGGCTCCGAATTTTGCTCCGGCCCGATAGGCGCCTGTAGACACAATAAAGGTCATTTTGCCTTTACGGTTCTGCTCCTTCATCAGAACAGCCGTTTCCTTTGCAACGTGACAGGCTCCGTTTAAGTTGACAGAGAGAATCTCGTTCCATTCCTCTTCTGTCATATCCAGAAGCTCCTTCCGGTTGGTAATGGCGGCGCTGTGAATCAGAATGTCAACACCGCCGAATTGCTTTACCTGTTTCATCAGATTCCGTACAGATTTGATGTCGGATACGTCGCAGGCTGCAGTAAGGCAGCGTACTCCCATCTCCCTGATTTGATTCCCGGCAGCTTCCAGACAGCCTTCCTTTCTGTCGGCCAGGACAAGGTCTGCTCCGGCCAGGGCCAGGGCTTTGGCACAGGCCAGGCCGATTCCTCCGGCGCTGCCTGTGACCAATGCGATTTTTTTATCCACGCGAAACAATTCTTCTATTGATTTCACAGCGATTCCTCCAGTTCTCTCAGGCTGCGGTACAGACATCGTACTCTGTCCGGGTCCATAAGGGTGTAGATTGTGTGGGGATGATAATTGGTTTCTGCCATCATGGAGCGGAGACGAGGTTCCCATCGGCCTAAAGCCTCTATGGCTTCTGTCAGTTCTCTTCGTTTTTCCATGTAGTAAGATGATGCGGGGCTTTCTTTTGTTTCAAGTACATATCGGGCCAGCATCAAAGCACATACGGCCGCTGCATACATGTGGGCAAATTCCTGGTAGATCAGGAAGCGTTCCTTGATCCATTCTGCCTTTTCCGCCCTGATGCCCTTGGGAGGCTGTAATGATTGCCGGTATAAGTCTTCGGCCAGCTTCAGCGCCTCCTTCTTTTCGGTCAGAGCCGCCTCTAAGTGGACCAAGTCCGGCGCCAGGGCGTCCGCCTTGGCAGGATCCCATGCCTTTAAGGAATTTTTTTCCTCTGCAAGCCAGAATCCATGTTCAAGAGAAACCGGCATCAGGCTGGAATCGGAAAAGACGCAGCCCTGGACAAACAGCAGCCTGGAAGCAACCTGCCAGGTGTTCTCCATGAGAGCCCCAAGCCATGAAACGCTGTATGCCGCATCCTCCGGCCTGGCCGCCTGATTAAGGAAGCCCTCTTTTTCCAGATATAACCGGCAGATTTCCTCATGGGATGTGTCGAGACGGCACGACAGCAAAGCCCCTGCATAGAGATTGATTTTATTGGGAGTAAGAAACGCCGTATGTCCATCAAGGCTTTCCCAGTCCGTGCGGAATATCACCCCTTCCGCCCCCTTCTCTTTTGCAAAGATCATTCTTCTCCTGTAATCCTCTGTCAGATCGGCTATGGCGATTCCCCAACCAAAATACTGTCCCATAGCGTCATATTCGATCCACTGCCTGTGAGGCCCTGCCTGACCGATCCGTCTGTTATCCGGAAAGGTAGGATAGTAGTCATGGGGAGTATTTTTAAGGGAAATGATCACATCATCAGGAAGTTGTTCCATGACGGCTCCGATCTCCTTGTGGGCCTCAGGATTAAACACAAAATCTCGGACCACCAGGGTTTTCCCGGCCTCATGAATGGGCTCATACATGGCACGGAGTATGGTGTCAAACCAGTCGGCCTTCTTCATGGCCCTGCAGCGGTCACATGTGCAGCGGTTGGATGTAACGGAAACCCGGCTTTCTCCCGTAGCCGGCGCCGTGATGATTCCGGCTATCTGGGGAAATTCTCTGAAAAAATCTCTGTATTTTACTTTCAGAAATTCCGGCCAGAAAGGATCGGAAGCGCAGATATGTCCTTCCTTGACCAGATGAGGGAAAAATTCCAGAAGGATATCCGGGAAATAAAGCTCTTTATTCTCAATGTAAACAGCTATTTCCCTGCGCGCCGCCTGTTCCAGCACCCGTGTGAGAAAAGCCCTCCTCTGATAGGGGCCGGAACGCCTGGTGGGGGTGTAACGGTACAGCTTCCGAAAAATCTGACTGTAGGTCTCGAAAATAGTATCCTGTTCCTTAGGTTCGCAGCCAAAGTATTTCCCCGGATAAACAATCAGGTCAATGAAGTCATTTCGGTGAAGGATGAGAGTATTAAATCCCATGTCCTTCATAAAATCCATAGTTTTTATGATCCAGTTATAGTCCCATGCATAGAGGCTGTGAAGCTCCAGCGCTCTTATGGGAAAATCCGCGTTATGTTTGGTATTCATCTAGTATCACCCCTTCAGTCCGGTGTTAGCCACACCTTCTACAAAATATTTTTGACACAGGAAAAATAATGCTACAGGGGGAACCATAGCCAGGACAGACATAGCCATGATTCGGTTCCAGCTGATGGTATCCGTCACATCCAGAGCCATGCGAAGGGCAAGGGACAGAGGATACTTTTTCACGCTGCTGATATAGATCAGAGGGTTCAGAAAATCATTCCAACGCCATACAAACTGAAATATAATACAGGAGACGAGAGCTGGTTTGCACAGGGGCGTAATAATATTTACCAGGGTTCCCCAGGGGCCGCAGCCATCTATCCGCGCCGCATCATCCAACTCTCTTGGAATCCCTCTTATGAATTGAACCAGCATGAAGATAAAAAAGGAGTAGGTGGCAAATGCGGCAGGCACAAGAAAGGGAAGGTAGGTGTTGAGCCATCCCAGCTTGTTAAACAGCATATAGCGGGGAATAATGATTACCTCTGCCGGCAGCATCAGGGATGCAATAACCAGGGTGAAGAGGATCCCTTTTCCCTTAAAACGGAAGCGGGCAAAGCCGTAGGCAACAGGAAGGCTGGAGATCACGGTGAGAGCAACAGTGGGAAGAACCATGACAAAGGTGTTGGAAAAATAAGTGGAAAAGGTATACTGCCCGCTGCTCTGCCATCCCTTGGAGTATCCATCCCACAGAATTTCGGTGGGAATCAGGGATAAGGAGCTGAAGATTTCCTTGTTGGTTTTAAAGGAGGCCGACACCAGCCACAAAAGAGGATAGACCATGACGATGCCGATGATACTTAACATGAGATAGGTCAGAGCAAGCCCTTGGCGGCGTTTCATCAGAAGTCACCTCCATCCTCATAGAACGTCCAATAAGGGGACGATTTGAACATCAGTGCCGTAAAGAGCAGGATAATCAGAAACAGCACCCATGACTGGGCGGAGGCATAGCCCATCTTGGAATGGCGGAAAGCATTTTCATAGACCATCATTCCATACAGGTAAGTGGAATTTAAGGGGCCCCCCTTGGTAATGAGATAGGGGGCGTTAAATTCCTTAAATGCGTTGATCATCTGCATAATCAGGTTAAAAAAGACAGTAGGAGTAAGCATGGGGAGCGTAATCGCAAAAAAGGTGCGGATTTTTCCGGCTCCATCCACCCGTGCCGCCTCGCAAAGCTCTGCCGGCACATTTTTCAGCGCCGCAAGGAAGAGAACCATGGAGGAGCCGAACTGCCATACAACCAGCAGCCCCATGGTAAAAAGGGCAAGGTTAGGGCTTCCCAGCCAGTCCTGAGGCGGAATATGGAGATGGGCCAGCAATGTGTTCACGGTACCTGTCTTGCTGAAGAGAAATTTCCACAAAATAGAGATTGCCACGGAACCTCCCAGAATGGATGGGAGGTAGTATACGGTTCTGTAAAAATTGATGAACCGCAGCTTCATGTTTAAAATCATGGCAATGATCAGCGCAAACAGGAGCTTTCCGGGGACGGCGATTAAGACATATTTAACCGTAGCCCAGAGAGACTTAAAAAACAGGCGGTCTCTGGTGAACATCTGAATGTAGTTTCGGATTCCTACGAATTTCATGGATTTCAGCATGGAAAAATCCGTGAAGGAATACACAAAGGATGCAATGAACGGGTAAAGCTGGAAGATCAAAAATCCGATAATCCATGGGAATATAAACAGGTAGGCTACTGGTTGGTGATCGGTATGTTTCATGTTGTCATCTCCTGATTATTGAATGGTCTCCAGAAGCAGCTCCAACTCCTCCCGAAACTCTGCCGCCGCATCTTCGGGGGTCATCTGAAGATAGCCGACCTGCTGAATATAATCCTTCAGAAGAACAAGGACCTCTGAGTTCAGGCTGGGGCCGTTTTCGGCAGCGCCTGCCCCGCTCAGGGCCTGGGCCACCATAGTCGAGACCTTTTCGTCAATCACGTCCTCTTCAACCAGCTGTGCCTTGGCCTTTTCGTTGGCCGGAATGCCTCTGGTATCCTTGAGAACGGAGATAGCTTCCGGGTCATTGAGCATGTAATTGATAAAGTCCGCTGCAATATCCGGGTGCTTGCTGTTGGCCGAGACTGTGAGGAATACGGAGGGCGTCACTAAAATTCCGGGATTAACCGCATCGTCTGCCACAGGATAGCGCAGGGTTGCCAGTTCAAAGTCACTGGCCTTGGCGATTCCCGGCACCAGGGACGAGGAGGTGGGGAAGATACCCAGCTCCTGATTCAGCCAGTTGGGATTCTGATCTGCATACACGGTTTCATAGAGAACGCCCTCTGCAAAGGGAGGAACCGTGCCGGTCTCCACCAGCTGCTTCTCATAATCAAAGATCTGCGTCATCTCCTCCACAGTGAACCCTGGGGTGTAGTCGTCTAAAACCAGGTTTTTGCCGTTAATCTGCTTTAACAGGGCTTTTATCATATATACCCAGTGGTCTGCGTGGTTGTACATGAGATGCTTGTCAGGCGCCTGCTCCTGTACCTTTTTTCCGTTTTCCAGCAGGGTGTCCCAGGTCCAGTTATCATTGGGTTCAATGCCGAACTGCTTTAAAAATTCCACATTATAAAGATATCCCATACCGTTGATTCCCACAGGAAGACCAATGAGATAATCGCCCTTGGCGCCGTAGATCCTGGCAAAATCCATGTCGAATCCGCTCATGTCAATCTGCTGTGTCAGTTCATTCATATCAACAAAAAGATTGCCCTGTGCCGTTAGGTCGCTGACCCATTTATAGTCTACGGAGATAATATCCGGCTCTGTCCCGCCGCCCAGCTGTGTCTGAAGCTTCTGGTAAAAGGAATCAAAGGCTCCGTATTCGCCCTCGATGGTTACATTGGGATGTTTTTCCATGTACATATCCATTACCTTTAAGGTGGCTTCGTGGCGGGTATCGGAGCCCCACCAGGAAAAACGGATGGTGACTTTCTCACCGGAAGAGGCTTCGGCCTTCTGGCCGCTTTCTTTCGGAGCCTCAGTACTCTCTTTGCTGTCTGCCTGGGATACAGAAGGCTGAGGCTGGTTCTCAGGTGCTTTTTGGGATGAACACGCCGCCATGGATGCTGTCAATAGGGATGCCAGCAAAAATGTTCCGGCTTGTTTTAAGGTTTTTTTCATCATAATGATCTCCCCTCTCTTTTGCAACGGTTAATGTTATCAATTATTATTGTAGCATTTCAAGAATTTGATTGTATATCCACATGTTTTTAGGTTTTACACATTTTTTCAGATGGAACCCCAAATACGGTGACCGTGAAAAGGGCCTCCTTTGTTGAAAATCCGTGATTTCTGTGCTAAACTAGACATACTTTAAAAAGGGGGCTTAGGTGTTATGCGATGTGTATCATGCGGACATGAGATTGTGGAAGGTGCGGCATTCTGCGCCTATTGCGGGGCAAAGGTCGTCGGGGAGAGGCCGGAAAATGACAAGCCTATTTATGAGACCGATGTGAAATGGATGTTAAAATCCGGGAAGTTATCTGTCTACCGTGACAGAACGGAATTCAGTACCAGCAGGGTTCAGAAGTCTGTGTTTAACTATTCGGCCCTTGTGGCGGTGAAAAAACGTCTTGTTCCCAATCCGGCCATTCTGTTTATCACGGAGAACGGTCAGACAGAAGCCTGTCCTGCAACAGTGAAAAATATTCATGAGGCTTTTCTGTACATTGAGCAGGCATCCAGGCCGTATATCGAGGAAAGAAAAGAGCAGCTTCTTTCTCAGGGAATCCGATATTCCTTTGTCAGCAGTTCGGGACTTACGGGAGGAATCCTTAATATTATGGATGACAAGGCGGAATTTACGCCCAAGTCGGGTCAGAGCGAAACCGTTGACTTTCAGGACGTAAAATCCGTTTCCATATCCAAGGGTCTTGGAACAGAGAGTCTGGAGTTTTCTCTGTACGATGGGAGAGTAAAAGCTTACGGAGTAGACAGGCAGTCCCGGGATGAGATTTTGTCCTTTGTAAAAAAATCTATCGAGCCCTTTATCACCCGAAGGAAAAAGGCTCTTTTGGACAGAGGTATCTATTTTTCCTTTCTCAGTGGCTGGAGCCAGGCAGGGGGAACCCTTGATATCTATGAAGACAGGGCAGAATTTACGGATGGAGAAGGACGGACGGAGGCTGTTTCTTTCCAAGATGTACGGCAGGTCAGCCTGCTGTCGGAGACCATGGAGCTTGCCCTGACCGACGGGACATTCCGCTCGTTTTCCGTGGACAGGGACGAGCAGGATCAGGTCCAGGCTTTTATTGAGAATGCCATCAGGCCCTATGTGATGAAAAGGACCCTGGGATTTGACACCTCCTTTGGCGTGGATGAGCGGATAGAGATCAATGAACAGAGAGGCGTCTTCCATATCATCAGACAGGGAGGAAATGCTATCTCGGAGGAAATTTCCATAGAGGACATAACAAGGTGCAGGCAGGTGGAATCCACAGAGTTAAACCGGGTGATCAGCGGCGTTTTGTCAGGGGGCAAGACGATTCTCAGCAGTGCGGCCGGAGTCGTAGGCATGCAGACTGTGCCGGATACAGAAGAAAAGATCAGTTTGGCAGGCGTGGAATTGACCATCCGGACAGAGGAGGGGGAACAGGAGGAGACCATCCGGTTTGGCAGTTTTCCGCTGGGCATAAGCAGGACGGCTCCTAAATACAGCCGGTACAGGGAGGAACTGTCCCGGCTTATGGATTATCTGGGCAGCAACTGTCCGGAATGCGAATTGATCGTCCCTGTCCCGTTGGCGATTGAAACGGGAACAGAGGAAATTGTGCCGGAGATACGGGAAGAAGAGAAAGAACCGGAAGCGCTCCTTCTGACAGCGACAGAGATCGCCGTATCCCAAAAGGAAGAAGATGTTTTCGGAATTAAAAAATATATGGAAAGAGCCTCCCGGTACATAGAAAAATGCCAGACTCCCATGACCATAGCCGTGCAGGAGAGCTGGGGCAGCGGAGGAAAGAGCATATTGGAAACGCTCTTTGACCAGTTGGAGGAAGGCGGCAGAGATACTCTGATCCGGTTCCGTACACGGCAGTTTTCCAAACCCGATCTGGGAGAGCGGCTTCCCATGGTCGTAGGCGCCTAACTGATTAATCAGATGGGCGGTATGGGAGACAGCAGGGTGACGAAGTTTGCCAAGGGCCTTATTAACCTTACTACCAGCATTCTTTCCCAGGGAGGCACAGATGGACAATATCTGATAGAGGCTTTTTTCAAAGATAACGCCGTCAATTCCCTGGATGATTTTGTCAGGACTTTTTCCGAGATGGTGAAGAAAAAGGTCGGTGATTCAAAGAGCAGAGTCATTGTATTCGTAAATGACATGGACAGACTGGCGCCGGCAAAGCAGGTGGAACTGCTGGAGGCCATGGAATATTTCTTTGACTGCAAGGGATGTGTGTTCGCCATGGCAGTGGATTACAATACGGTTATCGGCGGAGTCCGGGAGCGGTACGGCGGGGCCTTTGCCCAGGAGAATGGTGAGAAATTCTTTAATAAGATATTCCGGGTATCCCTTCGGCTGCCTGTATCTGACTTCCGGATGGAGAATTATGTGAAAAATAAACTGGAACATATGGAAATCTACCCGGACAGCGAGGAGGAGATCCGGCTTTACGGGGAACTGATTCAGAGGTCCGTAGGCCGGGAGCCGGAAAGCATAGACCACCTTTTTGACTCCTTCCTGTTGCTTAAAACATTGGCCGATGAGGAGATGTATGAGAACAGAACCATGCGGCTGCTGTTTTTTGCCGTGCTGTGCATGAAGGCCGGGTTCCGTGATTTCTATGTTTTTTGGCACAGATGAAGAATAAGATAACGCCGGATTTTCTTTCGGAGCTTTGCAGCGGGTCCGATGCTCTGGCGGATAAGGCGCAGCCGGGCCATGAAGAAAAGGAGAGATTTCGGAATTTTGCCAGAATTTTCTACGACATCTTTGATACGGATCAAGATAAAGCGCTGTCTGAAGAGGCGTGCGGAATGCTTGCAGAAGTGCTGAACTTTTCCTGAATGTCTTTCAGATAAGACAGAATGATTACAGAGAGGTTGAAAAAGGAGGAATTGAGTGATGAGTGAATTTAAAGACTTAATTAATCTGTGCAGGGGACATCTTGTTTATATCCAGACCCACAATTTTCCGGATCCCGATGCCATAGCCTCTGCTTTCGGGCTGCAGAAACTGCTTGAAATTTACGGAGTAGAATCAAGCCTCTGTTATGACGGAAGAATCGATCGCCTGAGCGCTTCCAAGATGCTGGATGAATTTCATATTGAGATGTCGTCTTACAGGGACCTGATGCCGGATATGAAAGAGGAAGATCGGATTATCTGTGTGGATACCCAAAAGCATGGGGGGAACGTAACGGACCTGGTGGGGGATGAGATTGCCTGTATCGATCATCATCCTACCTTTGTGCCAATGGAGTACAAATATAAGGACATACGCATCGTGGGGGCCTGCTCCACATTGATTGCCGAGTACTTTGCTCTGTCAGGAAACCGGCCCGACGGCGATACGGCCACGGCATTGCTCTACGGAATTAAGATGGATACCCTGCAGTTTACAAGAGGCGTTACGGAGTCGGATATCAAAATGTTCGGATTCCTGTTCCCCTTCTGCGACCAGGAGAAACTGTCCGACCTGGAACGGAACAATATAGAATTTACGGACTTGAAAGCTTACGGGGAGGCTATTGACAATATTGAACTTTACGACAAAGTGGGATTTTCCTGTATCCCCTTTTCCTGCCCGGATGCCCTTATAGGAATTTTGTCGGATTTTATACTCACCCTGATTGAGGTGGAGGTTGCCATTGTCTTTTCGTTCCGGGAGGACGGTGTAAAACTGTCTGTCCGCTCTGAGGACCCGGATGTTCACGCCGGCGATCTTCTTCATGAGGCGTTGGAGGGCATTGGAAGCGGAGGGGGACATGCCGCTATGGGAGGCGGGTTAATAGGCAAAGATCAGCTGCCGAAACTGGGGCCCTATCCCAATGATTTCATAAAAAAACGGTTTTTGGACGTGTTAGGAAAAGGGTGAGAGGATTGCAGGTACAGGCCCTGGAGAGGGAACTTGGATTCGACCTGCTGGAACGGAAAAACCGGAAATTTACACTGACCTCTGCCGGGGAATATTTCTACAGGAAAAGCCTGGTGCTCATAGCCGATTATGAACGGTTGTGCAGGGAGGCGGCCAGACTTTCCCGTGATGACAAAGCCACATTGAAGATCGGATATCTGCGGTGCTACAGCGGGCAGGAGTTTCACCTGGCCCTGGAGGAATTTTCTGAAAAATATTCGGACGTGCTGGTAAAGGTTGAGTATGGGAATCATGAAGAGTTGTTTGAACTGGTCCGGGACGGAAAGCATTTTGGCCGTTGCCACCATAGCCGGAAGCATTATGGCAGGTTTTCTTACGGGGACGCTTAAGACCCGCAGATTATCTTTAATTCTGGGTGCTGTCGGCATCTGCATGATTCCAGCAGGAGCGGTCTTTCTCCTTCCTGTAAGTTCGGCCATAAAGTATGGGGTGAATGTGGCTGCTTTTTGCGGCATGCAGATTGCCATCAGCACTTTCTCCATATTTGCCGTGTCCATGATTCAGCAGAAGACGCCGGATTATCTCCTTGGGAAAGTTATGGCCTATACCTCTGCCATTACCATGTGTGCCCAGCCCATAGGGCAGATGGTATACTGAGGTCTGTTTGATAAATTTAGGGAGTCGGTTTACTGGGTTCTGATTCCTTCAGGAGGAATAGCGGCAGTTATTGGGCTGTGGTCGGCAGGCTTTTTTAAGAGGATGGAAGCTGCTGATGAGTCATGAATCAATAATAGGATTCTTTACATTCATGTCCCTGTAGGATATACTGAATAATAGTTTATACGGCCCAAGAAGGGAGGAAAATCCATGAAACACCTATACATTATAGGCGGCACCATGGGAGTGGGAAAAACTACGGTATGCCGCATCTTGAAAGAGCGATTGGACCGCAGTGTCTTTTTAGACGGAGACTGGTGCTGGGTCATGCATGAGCAGTCTATTATGGATGAGATTCTGTCAAGGCTTAGGATCATGGAATGCCGTGTTCATCGGATATCCCTGATATGCACCAGAGAGGCTCTCGAGAAGAGGCTGAGAAAGGATGTGGAGGCCGGCGTCCGCACGGAGGATGTGATTGTCAGAAGCCTGGATCGGATCGGGCTTTATGAAAAGCTGGATACCGTTAAAATTGACGTGTCTTCCCTTTCGCCGGAAGAGTCGGCGGCGAGGATTCTGGAGTCAGAAAGGGAAGCCGGTCAAGGATGTAAGGAAGGAGAGGATTATGGAGCATAGAGGAACAAAGATCATAGAGACTGAGCGTCTGATTCTCAGGCCGTTTAAAAAGGAGGACGCAGGCCCTATGTTTGAGAATTGGGCTTCCGATCCGGAAGTCACCAAATTTCTTACCTGGCCGACCCATGAAAGCGTGGAAGTGACAGGCAAAGTAGTGGAAAGCTGGGTTCAAAGGAACGATAATCCCATGCATTATCAGTGGGCCATTGAACTGAAGGAAATCCATGAGCCCATTGGAAGCATTAGTGCCGTGAACATAGACGCCAGGACCCGGACGGCGACTGTCGGGTATTGTATCGGCCGCAGATGGTGGGGACAAGGCATCACTCCGGAGGCGTTGGAAGCAGTGATTGCCTTCTTTTTTGACCAGGTTTGCGTAAACCGTATCAATGCCTGCCACGATCCCAGGAATCCCAATTCCGGAAAGGTCATGAAAAAATGTGGCATGACCTTTGAGGGTACATGGAGACAAGGCGGCGTAAATAACCAGGGCGTGTGTGATGAATCCTGGTATTCGATTCTCAGAACCGAATATGAAAATAAGAAACATGAATGGTGGAAACACGCAGTCGTATATCAGATCTATCCCAAAAGCTTTCGGGATTCCAACGGAGACGGCATGGGAGATCTGAAGGGAATTACAGAGCGGCTGCCGTACTTAAAGGAACTGGGAGTAAATGTTCTGTGGCTCTGCCCGATCTATAAGTCTCCCATGGATGATGGGGGTTACGACATCGCCGATTATTATCATGTGGACCCTATGTTCGGCACGGACCAGGATTTGGATGAGCTGATGGACAGGGCAGGGAAAATGGGAATCAAAATTCTCATGGATCTGGTGATCAACCATACATCTGATGAACATGCCTGGTTTCAGGAGGCATTGAAAGAGCCCGATGGCAGATATGGCGATTACTATATTTTTAAGGAGACGGAGGATGGCACGCTGCCAAACAACTGGCGCTCCTACTTCGGCGGCCCGGCTTGGGAGAGAATCGGGGACACCAACCGATTTTACCTCCATGCATTTTCCAGGAAACAGCCGGATTTAAACTGGGAAAATGAGGAAGTCCGGGAAGAACTGTACCGGATGGTAAATTACTGGCTTGACAAAGGCTTGGGAGGATTTCGGATAGATGCTATCAGCAACATTAAAAAGCATATGGAATACGGCATATTTTCTCCTGACGGAGAGGATGGGCTGCGGTATATCGGCGACTGGATTCTGAATCAGCCGGGAATCGAAACATTTCTCGGGGAGTTAAGCAACAGAACCTTTCGGCTTCACAACAGTATGACTGTGGCGGAGTCCGATGTGCCTGATGAACTGCTCCACCGGTTCATAGGAGAAGAGGGATTCTTTTCCATGGTTTTTGACTTCACCTATACGGATATTGACCTGCCGGACACAGGAGAGTGGTTCCGGGCAAAGCCGTTTACGGTCCGAGAGTTAAGGGACAAGCTGTTCCACAGTCAGCTCATGGTCCAGGAAAAAGGCTGGGGAGCCGTCTACCTGGAGAACCATGATCAGAACCGGTCCGTGAACAAATATATTCCCCATGGGGAAAGAAATTATTACAGCAAGACCATGCTTGCATGCCTGTTCCTCATGCTGCGAGGCACTCCCTTTATCTACCAGGGGCAGGAGATTGGAATGGAGAATATTCCCATGGATTCCCTGGAGGAATATGACGATATTGCCACCAAGAGTCAGTATGCCAGAGCCCTGGAAGAGGGTATGAGTCCCAAGGAGGCTCTCGCTGTAGTCAACCACAGAAGCCGGGACAACAGCAGGACTCCTATGCAGTGGGACGATTCGGAGAATGCCGGATTCAGCCCTGCCGGGCGCACATGGCTGAAGGTCAACCCCAACTATAAGAACATCAATGCCAAACAGCAGATGGAAGATCCCAAGTCAGTGCTGAATTTCTATAAGAAATTGATTGCCTTAAGAAAGGACAGTCCCTATGCCCCCTTGATCGTGGATGGAAGATTTATCCCCTATGAGACAGAAGATGACTCCGTGATTGCCTATGAGAGGGCAGGGGATGGGGAGAGCCTGCTGGTGATCCTTAATTTTCAGAATAAGGACAGTGTGGTCAAGGCGCCGAAAGGGTATGGGAAAAAAGTCATTGGCAACTATGACCGTGATTTCTGCCCTGGTGAGGAATACAGTCTGAGGCCTTATGAATGTGTTGTGCTGTGGAAGGGGGAATATGGCCAGGGAGACCCTGCTTAGCCCTCCTCCCTGATAATCTCCACCGTAGTCCTCCTCCGCCCCTCCTCAATAGCCCGCCCGGAATCAATCTTTACCTGGAGATTCTTCTCATAATCTAGGGCAAACAGGCAGGAATAGATCACGTCCAGCAGGTAGGCAATGGAGCTGTCCGTGGTAAATGTGGCGATCTTGGAATACTGCTTCTCCCTGGTGCAGATGCGCAGCACACAGTCGGCCATCTTAGACAGCTGGCTGTCGCCGATATTGGTAATAACGATAATGGGGATCCTGTGTTTTTTCAGCATCTCTGCCGCCTTAATCAGGATAGGAGTCTCCCCGGAGTAGGAAATCATAAGGGCGCAGGAGGAGGGGGCTGCCAAGTAAGCTGTGTAGACCACATCTCCCTGCATCTGACACATGTCCACCCTTTTTCCGATTCTGCTCATATGAAACTGAAATTCCTGACTGATGATCAGATTGTTGCTGGCAGCATAGATTCCTATAGAGGAGGCCTTTCTCATAATGAGAAGGGCCTTCTGCAGGTCGTCATGGGTGATGAGAGACAGGGTATCGTCAATGGCTTCCTTTTTCAAAGCCGCGATCTTGCCGGCGATGGTCATAATATTATCCCCCCTTTTAAAGGGAAGGTTGGCGTCAATATTCTGAAAATGGGATTGTAAATATTCCTCCTCCTTCAGGAACTCCTCTTTCAGTTCATTCCATCCGCTGTAATTCAGCTTTTGTGCGATGCGCACTAAGGTGGAGGGGGAGGCGAAGGCCGCCTGGGCGATCTCTTTGGTGGTCATATTTCTGATATTTATTTTCGCCTCCAGAATATAGTCCACAATGGCTCGTTCGCTGTTGGAAAAATCGTATTGTTCCAGCCGTTCTCTGATTAACATAGTCTGTTGTCACTCCTGTTCTGTGCTGCGCATTTGAAGTTATTTCTAAGTATAATAACCTTATCAATAAAAGTCAACGAGCCTTAACAAGAGGATTCCGTCTTTTCTATGCCATGAGCTTTTCCGCCCAGTTGTAAGAGCACAGTCCCAGGGAGCCCAGCATTTTCATTCGCTCCTTCAGAGGCAGATTCTTTAACTCCCTCATCTCCAGAACATTTTCAGCCCTCTTTGCAGTAGGATCATTTACGGTGTCATAAAGTCTGTTTTTCATTTTGTTGTTCTCCTTTCTTTTCTTGAACTGCCCCTATCATACCTGATTTCCGGGAATAATCAACAGATTGGGGCCTGGTTGTAACGGTGTTTACAGATTAGGCTTATAACCCGGCCGAAAATGTAAATGGGTGTTTACAAACAGGGAAAAGGCCGATACAATGAAAACAAGAAAAACGGAGGAGATTACCTATGCGCCAGTCGGTTTTTGCGTACATGAAAAAGAAATATAAGGTTTCCCCGGAATATCCATGGAGGAAGTATGATACCAACGCCGTGTTCCGCCACAGCGACAACCGAAAATGGTTTGCCCTGGTTATGGAGGTGAAGAGAGAGAAACTGGGGATGTCCGGGGAGGGGTATGTGGATGCCATCAATCTGAAGATAGATGATAGGATGCTAAAGGACGTGCTGGTTGGGGAGAAGGGGATTCTGCCTGCCTACCACATGAACAAGGAACACTGGATTACCGTGGTTCTGGATGGCACGGTGGGGGAGGACAAGCTCCATGAGCTGATCCAACTGAGCTATGAAGCCACTGCCTCGAAGAAAAAGAAAGAGAAGATGCGCCCTCCCGAGGAGTGGCTCATTCCGGCCAATCCGCGGCCCCAGAGGGATACCGGGCAGCTTGAGTTATGAGCTGAATCAATATAAATAATGATATGGAGGAAATGATGTTAAAAGAATATTTGAAGGAAATTGACAAAAAACAGGAACAGTTATGGGCTCTCAGCGACAGGATCTGGGATTGTCCGGAGACTGCTTTCGGGGAATTTCAGTCCGAGGCGGCCTTAATAGAATTTTTTAAGAGCGAGGGCTTTGAGGTGAAGGAGAAAGCCTACGGCGTGGAGACTGCATTCACGGCACAGTACGGCAGCGGTTCTCCCCGCATCGGTGTGCTGGGAGAATTTGACGCCCTCTCCGGTTTAAGCCAGGTGGCAGGAGCCGTGGAGAAGACGGCGGCCATCCCCGGAGCCTGCGGTCACGGGTGCGGCCACAATCTGCTGGGAGCAGGGGCGGCAGCTGCGGCACTGGCAATAAAAAAGTATCTGGAGGATGGCCATGAGGGAACAGTGATTTTTTATGGCTGTCCGGGAGAAGAAGGCGGATCGGGAAAGGCATTTATGGCAAAGGAAGGGGCCTTTTGTGATCTGGATGCCGCCCTGACCTGGCATCCCTCCACCTTCAATGAGGTAAACAAGGACAGCTCCCTTGCCAATTTCCAGATTTTGTATGAATTTCACGGAACCAGCGCCCATGCCGCCGGATGTCCGGAGATGGGAAGAAGCGCACTAGATGCCCTGGAGCTTATGAATATCGGATGCAATTTCCTGCGGGAGCATATGATGGATGAGGCCCGCGTGCACTATGCCATCACTGATACAGGCGGATATTCCCCCAATGTAGTTCAGGATAAGGCAAAGGCCATCTACTTAATCCGGGCTCCCAAGGTGGGGCAGGCACATGACCTTATGGAGCGGGTTCATAAGATTGCGCAAGGGGCCGCCCTTATGACAGAGACCAGGGGAGACCACGAGTTTATTAAGTCCTGCGCCAATATGGTGTCCAACCGGGTGCTGGAGAAGGTGCTGTATGAGGCCATGAAGGAAGTGGGAGTTCCTGCCTATACGGAGGAAGAGTACCAGCAGGCAGCAGCCTACACCGCCACGGTTCCGGAAGCCGGGGAGGGCTCTTATAATAAGAGAATCTCCGATCATATGATTCCGGAAAACGTAAAATTCCTGAAAGAAAAAAGGAACAGCCGTCTCTATGATTTTATTGTTCCCTATGAGGAGATTCACCAGGTCTCCTCAGGAGGAGGGTCTACAGACGTGGGGGATGTAAGCTGGATGTGCCCCACGGCGCAGATCAACACGGCCACATGGGCGCCGGGAACTCCGGGACATTCCTGGCAGGTGGTAGCCCAGGGCAAGTCTTCCGTTGCCCACAAGGGAATGATCTATGCAGGCAAAGCCATTGCCCTGGCGGCTCTTAAGCTTATGGAGCAGCCGGAACTTCTGAGACAAGCCAGAGCAGAGTTTAACGAGGAATTTGAGGGACAGAAATACATTCCTATTCCTAAAGAAGTGAAGCCCAGAGCCATAGATCAGATTCAGTAGTGTGACAGCCTATGAAATTTTTTCATTTATCGGATCTTCACATTGGATTAAAGCTTATGAACCGGGATCTGCGTGAAGATCAGGAATATATATTGAACCAGATTGTGGAGGCGGCCAGGCGGGAACAGCCGGAGGCAGTGGTAATCGCAGGGGACATCTATGACAAGGCGGTTCCCTCGGCAGAGTCGGTGGAGGTCTTTAACCGTTTCATCACGGAGATGACGGCGGCTCTGCCCCGCTCCGTCCTTATGATGATCAGCGGCAATCATGACAGCGGCCCTCGTGTGGACTGCTTCAGAACCGTGCTCTCCAGGCAGAACCTTTATATGATCGGTATACCTCCCATGACAGAGGGGCAGCATATAGAAAAGGTAACCATAAAGGACCGGTATGGGGCTGTGAATTTTTATCTGCTCCCCTTTGTGAAGCCCTCTATGGTCAAGGGCATTACAGGGTCTGATGAGAACGGTAACCATCTGTCCTATAACCGGGCCATACAAGCCCTGATAGAACGGGAAGCCATAGACGAGACCCAGAGAAATGTCTTTGTAAGCCATCAATTTTATCTTCCCGCGGGAAAACGAGGGGAGGACGTGGAGCGCATGGATTCGGAGATCACCACAGTGGGCAATATCGATCAGGTGTCCGCCGGGATTCTTGAGAGATTTGACTATGCCGCCCTGGGGCATATTCACAAGCCCATGAAGGTGGGAGAAGGGAAGCTTCGCTACTGCGGCACCCCGCTGGCCTGTTCCGTCAGCGAGGCAGGACAGCAGAAGGGAATCCTTATGGTGGACATGGGGGAAAAGGGCAGGGAGATGGCCGTCACGGTTCTGCCCTTAAAGCCTCTGCGGCAGGTGCGGGTGATTAAAGGGGAGCTGAAGGAGGTGCTGGCCCAGGCGTGCGGCGACTATGTTTCCGTGGTACTGACCGACAAGGTGGATCTGGATGTCTTTGACATGCAGGACAGAATCAGGCTTGCCTTCCCCCGCCTGCTGGAAATCCGCAGAGAACATGTGAGATCGGCAGATTATGACAGGGATTTGGTGTCCGAGGAGGAACTGGATCCCTTTGAGCTGTGCTGCCGGTTTCTGAAGGCTTCGGATGAGGAGGACAAAGCCATATTGAGAGACGTGATCCATACGGTTTTGGGGGTGAAATGACATGAGACCGTTAAATCTGACGATGGAGGCATTCGGGTCCTACGGGCGGCGGACCGTCATTGATTTTGAGAGGCCGGACCAGAACCTTTTTCTCATAACCGGCGATACGGGAGCCGGAAAAACCACAATATTTGACGCTATTGTCTTTGCGCTCTACGGGGAAGCCAGCTCCTCTGCCAACAAAAAGGATGGGACAGAGCTTCAGAGCCAGTTTGCGGATATGGGGACGGAACCATTTGTGGAGCTTACCTTTTCCGAGAAAAAGGGACAGGATCCTTCTATATATACGGTGCGCCGGGTGCCGAGACATCACAGGCCTTTAAAGAAGGGGGCAGGCATAAAGGAGGAACGGGAATCTGTGTCCCTTGTTATGCCTGACGGCTCGGAGTACCCCCAGAAAGAGACGGACAAAAAGCTGGAGGAGATCCTTGGCCTGACCAAGAGCCAGTTTATGCAGGTGGCCATGATCGCCCAGGGGGAGTTTATGGAGCTTTTGCGGGCAAAATCCGACGACAAGAAAAAGATTTTCCGTAAGCTTTTTAAGACGGAGCCCTTTCAGGGCATTGCAGAGGAGCTGGCCGCAAGGAAGAAGGATAAGGAGAGAGAGATCGGCATTATCCGAACCATATGCCAGACGGAGGTGTCACGCATTCAGGTTCCTCAGGATTATGGGCAGGAGCCGGAGCTTAGGGAGCTGAAGGAGAGGATCACCAAAGGAGACAGGCTGGCGGCGGCAGACATGGAAACCACGATGACAGAGCTGGGACACCTGTGTGATTGGCTGAGGACTGAAAAACATAGGGCGCTTCAGGGCTATGAAGAGGCAGGCAGGCTTCGGGATCAGAAGCGGGATGCATGTACAGAGGCGGAAAATCTGCTGCAGTTCTTCAGGCAGCTGGAGTCTGCCGGTGAAGAACTGACATGGTGCCTGGAGAGGGAAGAGGAGATAAGGGCCAAGGCTTTGCTGGCAAGGCAGCTGAGGGATGCATATGAGATAAAAAGGGAGGCTGAAAGCTATGAGGAAGCTGTCAGCCGAAAACAGGCTTTGGGGGCGGCCCTGAAGGGGCAGGAGGAGGAACTGCCGGCCCTAAAAAAAGAGGCGGAAGATGCCTCAGAGCTGGAGGCCCGGGAGAAGAAGGTCTATGAGGAAGAACTGAGGATTTTCAGCCGGACCATAGAAAGAGCGGACAATGCCCTAAGACTTTTTGAGAAGATTAAACAGGTTCAAAAGGATATTTCCCAAAAGAACAATGAGTTTGACCAGGCTGGGAGAAATGCCAGAAATGCCAGGAAGAGTTTAGAAGACCTAGAGTCCCGGGAGCAGAGATGGCGCAGACAGGCAGAAGACCTGGGAGGAACAGAGGGACGGCTGGCCCAGTGGGAGGCAAGGAACCGGGAGGCCGAGGAGATGGCAAAAGACCTGGTCTATGTGAAGCGGCAGCAGCAGGAACTGGAGGTCTGGGGGAAAAAGGCGGAACAGGCAAGGCAGGATTATGAAGCCGCCGGCCGGAAATACGACAGAGAGCAAAGAGCCTATGAGTCTGTGCGCAAGGCATTTCTGGATGCCCAGGCAGGAGTTCTGGCAAGGGAGCTTCGGCCGGGAAAGCCCTGTCCTGTCTGCGGTTCCACAGACCATCCAAATCCCTGTATGGAAGCAGAGGGTCAAAAGAACATAAGCCGTGAGACTTTGGAAGCCCTGGAAAATAACATAAAAAATCTGGGTGCAGTGCAGGAGAAGCTGGCAGGGGAGGCAAGATCCAGCCGGGACCTTCTGGATGTCAAAAACATTTCCCTGAAAGAAACCATGGAAAAACTGTTTGGGCGCATGGCAGAGGAGATAGGCGGCGTTCCGGAAGGGATGGGGCTTGGACAGGCGGAGGCCATGATTGGAACTTGGAAGCAATCCGTCCAGGCAGAGGGGGAACATCTGAAGGAGCAGAGCCGAACCTTGAGGCAGATTCAGGAATCCCTGAAGGATCTGGAGGAAGAAAAAAACCATCTGAGGGAGGAAGCAGACAAAGCTCAAAATGAGATGATAAACGCCGCCGCTTCCCTAAAGGAGATGGAAGGAATGTTAAAAACCTTTGAGGCCTCCAGGGAATATTCCGGGGAGGAAGAGGCAGTTCGGGCCCGCAGGGGAGCCCAGGCAAGGAAGGCTCAGAGGGAAGAACGCCGCAAAAAGGCAGAAGAGACGGCCCGAAACCGGCAGGCCAGGCGGGAAAATGCCGAAACCCTGATTAAAAAATACAGGGAGGAGCTTCCGGCCCAGGCAGAGGAGACAGCCCGGAGAAAATCCGTCTATGAAGCCATGATGGGGGAGAAGCATTTAACAGAAGCCCAGTGGAGAGATTTGACCGATGCCTATGAAAAGGAGGAGGCAGACAGGCTTCAGGAAGAGGTTGAAGAGTTCAGGAAAAAGAAGGCGGCAGCCCAAAAGCTGGAGGCAGCGGCCAAAGAGGCCATAGGAAGCCGAAAACGGCCGGAGCCGGAGACAGCAAGGCGGGAGAGGGACGAGGCGGAGAAAAAGCGCAGTGACGCGGAGAGAATGTTAAGACAGTATGAGACATACTATAATACAGACCAGGATGTTTACGAGGCTCTGTCTCCTAAGATGGAGGAGCGCAGGAGAATTGTGGAGGAGCACGCCAGGCTGGATGGTCTGTACCGTCAGGTCTCCGGCAATGTTACGGGCGCAAGGATGGATCTGGAGACCTATGTACAGAGGTACTACCTGGAAAAGATTCTCCGGGGAGCCAACAGAAGGTTCCATGACATGTCCGGGGGGCAGTTCGAGCTTCGGATGTATGGGCTGGAAAAGGCAGGGGAAGGGAGAAATAAAGGCCTGGATCTTATGGTCTACTCCACGGTAACCGGAAAGGAGCGGGAGGTCCGCACCTTGTCCGGCGGTGAATCCTTTATGGCGGCCCTGTCCCTGGCACTGGGGATGGCAGATCAGCTTCAGGAGACCTCTTCTGCCATGAACCTTGATATCATGTTTATTGATGAGGGCTTTGGCTCTCTTGACGAGCATTCCAGAGACCAGGCAGTGAGAGTGCTGCAGAGGATGGCACAGGGCTCCAAGCTTATCGGCATTATTTCTCATGTAACGGAGTTAAAGCAGGAGATCGAAGATCAGCTTCTTGTGGTCAGGGATGAGAATGGGAGCCGGGCGGGATGGCAGATTAGTTAGTGGAAGATATATTGTGATAATAAGCAAGTCAGGAGGAAAATAAACCATGTCAAGGATCTACACATCCATCGACCAGCTAATCGGAAGGACACCGCTGCTGGAATTGACCCACATAGAAAGGACCCTTGGCTTAAAAGCCAGGATTCTTGCAAAACTGGAATACTTAAATCCCGCTGGCTCCGTGAAGGACCGGGTTGCCAAAGCCATGCTGGATGAGGCGGAAGCAGAGGGAAGATTAAAACCGGGGACCGTGATTATTGAACCAACATCAGGCAACACGGGAATCGGGCTGGCGGCCGTGGCGGCTGCCAGGGGATATCGGATTATGATTGTCATGCCCGACACCATGTCCCTGGAGAGACGGCAGCTGATGAAGGCATACGGCGCCGAGCTTGTGCTCAGCCAAGGGGCAAAGGGCATGGCAGGCGCCATCGAGAAGGCAGAGGAGCTGGCAGCCCGGATTCCCGACAGCCTTATTGCAGGCCAGTTTGTGAACCCGGCCAACCCCAAGGCTCACAGAGAGACCACAGGCCCGGAGATCTATGAGGATACGGACGGAGAGGTGGATATCTTTGTGGCAGGAGTGGGAACCGGGGGGACTATCACGGGAACCGGGGAATATCTGAAGCAAAGGAATCCCCTGATTAAGGTGGTGGGGGTGGAGCCTGAGGGCTCGCCGGTTCTCTCGGCAGGAAAGGCCGGCGCCCATGGTCTCCAGGGAATCGGCGCCGGGTTTGTGCCAGAGGTGCTGAATACAAAGATTTATGATGAGATCATGACGGTTTCTGACGAAGCGGCTTTCTCCATGGGCAGAATGCTGGGGAGAAAGGAAGGGATTCTTGTGGGGATCTCCTCCGGGGCTGCCGCCTGCGCGGCAGTCCGTCTGGCCAAAAGTCCTGAGAATGAAGGGAAGACCATAGTGGTACTGCTTCCGGACACAGGGGATCGGTATCTGTCTACGCCGCTTTTTGAAGAATGACAGGTGGGCACACTCTGCAGCACATAAGGAACCGTTTTGGGGGCTGCCGAATATCCTTGTTTCGGCAGTCCCATAAGATCATCGGGATTGATGGTCATAGGCCTCCCAGGCCTCCTGGGCATCGGCAAAGCCGCCGGATTGGATGGCCTTAAAGTCCACATAGATAAACTGGATCTCATCCTCAAGCTGTCCGCCTACTACATTGGCAAAGGAGACAGTGTAGAACAGAGGCGGAATATCGTGGCCGGCAGGTACAGGGATCTCCTGGCTGCCTCCTCCCGTATAGATATACTCGTAGATATGATACCCATCCTCCTCCACAGGGTCAGGAGACAGAAGGCTCATGCCGGAGTAGGGATTCAGCTCATAGCTGAACAGTTCTGTTTCCGCCGCAAGTCCGTCATGGTTTAAGGTGCCGTCCTGGGCAGCAGTAATCACATAGGCCACAGGGATCTTAACGGTCATTCTCAGGTACGCATCATTCTTGCTGTTGTTTTTGATAGCCGGATCTTTGGGAATTTCCTTGCCGGCATACATGTTGGCCGCCTGGTTTTTGCCCAGGGCGTTGGAGGCTGTGGCGTTGGAAGCCGTGGCATATCCTCCATCGGGAAGTTCCCCATCCCATGCATGTTCATACAGATTAAAGTCCACGCTTCCCACGGTGAACCGGTTCTCTGCAGCCTCATAGTCAGTCATGTAAGCCAGGGTGGCTCCAAGGCTCAGCAGGGCAAAGAGGCACAGGGCGGCCAGTAATTTGATCTTGTTTCTGGATTTTTTATTTTTCATAATCATCTTAACCTCCTGAAAATCATTTTTACAGTTTATTCTTAATATATGGGACAAGCCGCATAAGCTGCAGGCTGGAGCCGGAAGCTTATGCCCTGCATACGCCTGGGGGGCCTCTCAATCTTTTCCTGCTCTCCTTTGTCATGACAGAGAAAGCCTGATTCAAGGTAAAACAGAAGTTCATATTCCTTCTCCTCCTTTTGCTGTGGGGTTTGGGGCAGCCGGCTCTCCAAATACAAAAAAGAGACCCCACTGCCTGATGCAATGTGTCTCTCCTGCTATTCGGTAATTGATTCATTCCTTTGCTAGGTAGTCCTTATTCCGCTGTTGTGATGCTCCCGGGAACGTAATCCTTATGATCTTCCGGCACCGGGAACACTTAATCTCAATACTGCCGGCAGTCTTGGGAGTAATGTCAAATAGCCTTTGGTGGCAGTGCCTGCAGTATATGGTAGTAGTCGCCATCCATGTATCCCTTCTTTCTGTTCAAACCGTTCTTTTAAATCGAACATATGTTCTGATAGTAGTTTAGCAAAACCTGAGGAGAATGTCAATAGGTTTTTAGAAAAACAAATTAAAAAACTTCCTCAGTATAAATTCCCCCATTTTACAAATACTACATGTACAGTAAACCATCAGCAATAACAGGATAAATGCAAAATGGAGGAATTGTGATATGAAAGCTACGGGAATTGTGAGAAGAATTGATGACCTGGGAAGAGTGGTCATTCCAAAAGAAATAAGAAGAACATTGCGCTTGAGAGAAGGAACTCCCCTTGAGATTTTCACGGATCGGGAAGGGGAGATTATTCTGAAAAAATATTCCCCTATGGTGGAGCTGACTGCTTTTGCCGGACAGTATGCAGAAGCTATGGCACAGGCCACAGGGCTTATGGTGTGTATGACTGACCGGGATCAAGTGATTGCCGTGTCCGGCGGTTCCAAGAAGGAGTTGCTGGCAAAGACTATCAGCAAGCAGCTGGAACATGCCATTGGAGAGAGAAATGTGGTAGTGGCTTCAAAGGATGACAAGAATTTCCTGTCCCTGACGTCGGAGGAAATTGAGGGAATCACGGCCCAAGCCATAGCGCCTATTATCTGTGAGGGAGATGCCATTGGAAGCGTGGCCCTTTTAAGCAGGGAACCAAAAGCAAAGATGGGTGATATGGAGGTGAAGCTGGTGGCCACAGCAGCCGGATTTCTGGGACGGCAGATGGAGGGGTAAAAAGACAGAAGAGATAAGCAGTAATCAAAAACAGCGTTTACATGTTTCCCGATGCAGAGGAGGGATGTAAACGCTGTTTTCGTTATGCCCGGCGCGGATGACCCAGGCGTCCGGGATGACATGGGTGCCCCATTGCCCCAGGAAATTTGAAATGGATGCAGGCTATGGCTGCCCTGAAGGCGCCGGAGGCAAAACGTTCCAAATTGGCTGCCAAGCTCACAATGCTGCGGGAAAAACGGAATACCTGAAAGAATGGAAATTTTATACAAGACTGCCGGTCAAAAGTATGGTAGAATAAAGTCAATCGCAGGATGGAGGTGTAAGAATGTATCTTATTAAAAATGCAGAAATCTACGCTCCAGGCAGGCTGGGGATAATGGATGTGCTGACAGGAGGCGGGAAGATCCTTAAGATGGGGCGGGAGCTTCCGGTGGAGGAAGCTTATGATGTGGAGGTAATTGATGGCACAGGTAAGATTTTGATGCCGGGGCTCATTGATGCCCACGTCCATATTCTGGGCGGCGGAGGAGAGGGCGGGGCAAAGACCAGGACTCCGGAGATTATGCTGTCGGATATTATAAGCGGCGGCGTGACGACCGTGGTAGGCTGTTTGGGAACCGACGGCTGTACCAGGACCATGAGCAATCTTCTGGCCAAGGCTAAGGGGCTGGAGGAGGAAGGGATCACCACTTATGTATACACAGGCTCCTATCAGGTGCCAGTGCGGACCCTGACAGGAAAGATCATGGATGACATAATCCTTTTGGAGAAAGTAGTAGGAACCGGGGAGATTGCCATATCGGATCACAGATCATCCCAGCCCGGCAAAAAAGAATTTGCCAGGATTGTGGCTGATACCAGGGTTGGAGGAATCTTGTCCGGTAAGGCGGGATTGGTGAATATCCATATGGGAGACGGACAAAAGCGTCTGCAATACCTTCGCTATGTGTTAAACAAGACGGAGATCCCCCCATCCAATATGCTGCCCACCCACATTAACAGGAGCCGGGCCCTTATGGAGGAGGGAATTGATTATGCAAAGAATTTGGGAGGTTATATTGATCTGACCACCAGCTCCGACCCTGATTTTCTGGATCCGGATGAGGTGAAGGCCAGCACCGGCCTTAAGATGGCTTTGGATGCAGGGGTGAAGCCGGAACAGATAACCTTTTCCTCTGACGGACAGGGAAGTCTTCCTGTATTCGATGCTTCCGGTAAATTTCTGGGACTGGGGGTAGGGAAGGTGACATCCCTCTATCGGGAGATGAGGGATGCGGTTTTAAACGATGGAGTATCCATGACAGATGCCTTGAAGGCAGTGACGCAGAATCCGGCAGCTCTTTTGAAGCTGTCTGAAAAAGGTGTTGTGAAAGAGGAGGCAGACGCGGATCTGGTACTGGCGGACAGGGAGACTCTGGATATTGATATGGTCATGGCAAAGGGCAGAGTCATGGTGAGAGATGGACAAGTTCTGGCAAAGGGGACCTTTGAAAGCTAGAGAGGAGAAAAAATACAATGGAGAAAAAGAGACAATCATTTCAGATGCCTCATACCTTTATCATTATTTTCGGGGTGATTTTGTTTGCAGCGGTGCTGACCATGTTTATTCCCCTGGGGCAGTATGATACAAAAGAAGTCACCTATATGCAGAATGGCTCCGAGAAGACCAGAACCGTTCTGGATCCCGACAGTTTCCGGTATGTCCTGGACGAGAACGGCAATAAGATGACAAAACTTGCTCCCCTGTTCGGAACAGAGGATTTTGGCGGACAGGGAATCTTAAACTATGTATTTGAAGGCATGACCGTAGGCGATAAGAACGGAACTGCCGTAGGAATTATTGCATTTATTCTTGTTGTAGGAGGCGCTTTCGGCATTGTCATCCGGACGGGAGCTGTGGAAAGCGGTATTATGAGGGTTATTGCCATGACCAACGGACGGGAGATTTTGCTGATCCCCATACTGGTGGTGCTGTTTTCACTGGGAGGAGCTATCTTTGGCATGGGGGAGGAGGCCATTCCCTTTGTTATGATTCTTGTGCCCATGTTTATTGCCATGGGATACGATGCAGTTGTGGGAATCATGTGTTCCTATGTATCTACCCAGATCGGCTTCGGTTCTTCCTGGCAGAATCCCTTCAGCCTTGCCGTGGCTCAGGGAGTATCCGGGCTTCCCGTAATGTCAGGCGCCTGGTTCCGTATTCCCATGTGGATCTTCTTCACGGGCCTGACCATTGTATTCACCATGAGATATGCAGTAAAGATTAAGAAAAATCCCCAGATGTCTGTAGCCTATGAGTCGGACGAGGGCTACCGGAGGGAGTTTTCCAGGAAGGGCAGTGAGATGCCTCCGTTCACCCTGGGACACAAGCTGGTGCTTTTGACCATTGCCGCCTGTATGGTGTGGACCATCTGGGGTGTGGTGAGCGAGGGCTATTACATTCCGGAAATTGCTTCCCAGTTTTTTGTCATGGGACTGGCAGCAGGAATAATCGGCGTGGCCTTTCATCTCAACGATATGAAGCTCAACGATATTGCCACTTCCTTTGAACGGGGCGCAGCAGATCTTCTGGGAGCCGCCATGTGTGTAGGTATGGCTCAGGGTATTATCATTATTCTGGGAGGTACCAGCGCCACAGACGGCACGGTGTTAAACACCATTCTTCACGGGATCAGCGAAGGGATGCAGGGTTTCCCGGCAGTGGTCTCTGCGTGGCTGATGTATCTATTCCAGTCCGTGTTTAATTTCTTTGTAGTTTCCGGCTCCGGCCAGGCCGCCCTGACCATGCCGGTTATGGCTCCCTTGGCAGATCTGGTGGGAGTGGAACGGCAGGTGGCCGTAGTGGCCTTTCAGCTGGGAGATGCATTTACCAACTTTATTGTGCCTACATCCGGGTGCCTTCTGGGCGCCCTGGCAGCGGCAAAGCTGGACTGGGGGAAATGGGCCAAGTTCCAGATTAAGTTTCAGGCAGTGCTTATTGTGTGTGCTACCGTGACCATGATTCTTGCGGTTCTTTTAGGCTTGTCATAGGGCTTTGGAGAGTGATTCTCTCTTATGGATGATCGAAACGCTGTTTACATATTTGCCGCAGTGAACGGAAAAATATGTAAACAGCGTTATATTTAAGGGGGAAACCATTGATAACCATCTGGGAACTGCTAAAATAAATATGAGAAAATACAGAAAATCAGGAGGATAACAATATGCTGTCAAATTCAAAATTAGGTTTTGGCCTTATGCGTCTTCCAAAGGATGCGGCGGGAAATATCCTTCAGGAGGAAGTCACTTCCATGGTGGACGCCTTTATGCAGTCAGGAATGACTTATTTTGATACGGCCTATGCTTATGCAGGCAGCGAGGCGTCTATGAAGAAGGCTTTGGTAGATCGGTATTCTCGAGAATCCTTTACCATTGCCGACAAACTCCCGGCCTGGAAGCTGAAATCAGAAAACGATGTGGAGCGGATTTTTAAGGAGTCCATGGAGCTGTGCGGGGTGGAGTATTTTGATTTTTATCTTCTTCACAGTGTGGAAGCCAGCCATCTGCCTACTTATGAGAACTATCATTGCTTTGAGTTTCTTCAGGAGATGAAGAGACAGGGAAAGATCCGGTATATAGGCTTTTCTTATCATGACAATGCAGAACTTTTAGACAGCATTCTCACGAATCATACGGAGATTGATTTTGTCCAGCTGCAGCTTAATTATCTGGATTGGGAAAACGGAGTAATCCAATCAAGGAAAAACTATGAGACAGCCAGGAAGCACGGCAAACCCGTGGTGGTTATGGAGCCGGTAAAGGGAGGGACCCTGGCATCATTTCCAGAAGATACGGAGAAGATCTACAAGGACTATGCCCCGGAAAAATCTGTTGCCTCGTGGGCGCTGCGGTACATCGCTTCTCTGGAGGGAGTGATGACCGTCCTGTCAGGCATGTCCAATGAGGAGCAGATGAGGGATAATCTGGACACCTTTGTAAACTTCACGCCTATGAATAAGGAAGAGTATGAACTTGTAAAACAAGTTACTTCAAAAGTGCTGTCCTTCCCCACCATTCCCTGCACGGCCTGCCGATACTGCGTTCCCGGCTGTCCTATGGGCATTCAGATTCCTGATCTGTTTACAGCATATAACAGCGCCAAAACATATGGCTCTAACCGGAGATATGACACTTACTATAAGAACCACACCCAGGATGGGCACGGGGCGGCCTCGGCATGTATTGGGTGCGGACAATGTGAAGGCGTGTGCCCTCAGCATCTGGAGATTATTTCGCTCCTTAAGGACGTTTCCCAGGAATTTGAGGAGGCGGTTGTCTAAAGAAAACGGCGGCTCATGGGGTATCCCTGCATTTTTAGGTTGAACTGGAAGAATATTCAAGGTATAATAGAACATGTAATGACATCTTTGGAGTTGTCATCGGTAAATCAGGACAACATAGACTCAAAAAGAATGCAGGAAAGGACCAGGAACAAAATGGGGATACGGGAGAAGCGGAAACAGGAACATTATGAGGTGGTAGTAGTAGGAGGAGGGTTAAGCGGTATGTGTGCTGCCCTGGCATCAGCGCGCCACGGTGCAAGGACGGCCCTGATTCAGGCACGCCATGTACTGGGCGGCAACTGTTCCAGCGAGATCAGGATGCACATTTGCGGTGCGTCGGAGAATATGAAAAAGCCGGAGCTAGAGGAAGGAGGGATCCTCTACGAGCTGATGCTGGAGAATAAGAGCCGCAATGATTACTTCAATTATTCCGTATGGGACATGGTCCTGTTCGAGAAGGTGAAAAAGCAGGAGAATCTCACCGTATATTTGAATACGGTTATGGAACGGTGCAGCCTTTCGGGCAGCCGGATTACACAGGTTGAATGCTATCAGCAGACTACAGAGACTTTTTTGGATATCAAAGGCGATATTTTTGTAGATGCCACAGGCAACGGCAGCCTGGGATATTATGCAGGGGCTGCTTACCGCCAGGGCAGCGAGAGCAGGGAAGAATTCGGAGAACCGGATGCGCCGGAGAAGGCGGACAATCACAGAATGGGAAATACCCTGCTGTTTAAGGCTGTGGACAGAGGCACCTCCGTACATTTTAAGAGGCCTTCCATTGCCAAGACATTTACGGAAGAGCAGCTGCGCTTCAGGAATCATGGCTCCAAGAAATACAGCACCTTTGATGATTCAAGGTCTGATAATGACTATGCCCGCATGGCCAATTTCAGTACTTCCTCTGTGGACTACGGATACTGGTGGATTGAACTGCCGGGAGAGAAAGAAGATATTGTAGACGAGTATGAAGAGATCCGAGATGAGCTGGTGGCCTGCATCTACGGCATATGGGATCATGTGAAAAACGGCGGAGACCACGGCGCAGAGAATTACGACCTGGAATGGGTGGGCATGATGCCTGGTATGCGGGAAAGCCGAAGGCTGGAAGGAGAATACATATTGGTAGAACAGGATATTCTCTCCAACCGTATTTTCCCTGATGCGGTGGCTTATGGCGGCTGGGCCATGGACAACCATGTATCTCTCTATGATTTTGACCGGCTTCCTTCCACGGTAAAGTGCTTTGAGGGAGCTTATACAATCCCTTACCGCTGCTTCTACTCGAAAGATTTGGAAAATATGTATATGGCCGGCAGGATTATCAGCGCCAGCAAGCAGGCATTTTCCAGCACCCGGGTTATGGGTACCTGTGCAATCGGCGGACAGGCAGTGGGAACGGCTGCCGCCATGTGCATCCGCTATGGATGCGGCCCCAGAGCCATAGCTTCTCGTATGGAGGAACTGCAGCAGCAGCTTCTGAAAGACGACTGTTACCTGCCTGGATACCACAATACAGACAGGGCTGATCTGGCTTTAAGGGCAGCAGTCTTTGCCAGCTCCGAAAAGGCCGGCTCCCCCTGCAGCAATGTGATTAACGGGGTCAGCAGGGATGAGAAGGAAAAGAAAAATCTTTGGGAGTCTGACGGGATAAAGCCGGAGGGAGAGGTCCTGACCCTGACATTGGAAAAACCGGAAAAGGTTGCCCAGGTGCGGCTTACCTTTGAACCTAATTTCCACTATCCCATTAAGCTTACGCTGTCTGACCGGCGGAGGGCCCAGCAGAGAATCGGCGTGCCCCCGGAGCTGGTAAAGGATTATGACGTGATTTTGCTGAATCAGGGAAAACCGGTGAAACGGACAGAGATAAGGGGGAATTATCAAAGATTGAATGTGGTGGATTTTGAGCCGGAGCTGTGTGACCAGGTTCAGATGCTTTTTTTGAATACCAATGGTTGTAAGGACATAATGGTGCAGGAAGTGCGGATTTATTGTTAATGACTTAACAGATATACTAGACAAGAAAAAGGCGGTATGGACGGGCAAACAAAGCAGTTGTTGTATGCCCAAAGGCGTACCGCCGTTTTTTGATGGATTAAAGAAACGAAGAATTGAAATAAGCATGGTGAAATATATGCAAAATGCATAAATCACTGTTGACAAGGCTTTATGGATAAGATATAATGACAACATAGGGTACGAAGTGCACTTGTAATTACAAGTAGATGTATGAAGAGAAATGCAAAGGGAGGATTCCTACAAAAGGAAATGGGTTCCCGGTTCAGAGGGCTGTCGGCATGGCAGTCCACAGCCTACCCAACATTAAAAACAGGAGGTATTATTTTATGAAGAAGAAACTTGCATTGGTACTGTGCGCCGCTATGACAGCCAGCTGCCTTAGTGCATGCAGCGGCGGCAACATGAATCAGAAGGCTGAAGAGACCACGGCTGCACAGAATCAGTCCACTCAGGCCGCTCAGTCTACTACGGCGGCTCCCGTGGTGGAGACCACAGCCGCACCTGCAGCCGAGGGCGCAAAGGATTGGTTCGGCGAGGCAGACGGCAAGACGCCGGTACATATCAAGGTATGGGGCGGTATTCAGCCGGAGTACGGCTATGCCGACATTATCAATAACTTTAACGAGGCATACAAAGACAGAGGTATTGAGGCGGAGTATGTCCGCTACATGAATAACACAGACGGTAACACACGTGTGGACCTGCTGCTTCAGGGCGGCGGCGAGGACAATATTGACGTTCTGATCGGTTACGGCGGCTCCACCAAGCTGGATCAGAGAGTGAAGTCCAAACTGCTTCTTGATTACAGCCAGTATTTAAATGATGCCGGATTTGACATTAAGGAATCCTTGGGAAGCACGGCTGCCACAGAGTTTGCTTACGAGGGAGGCGCTGTCTATGGTCTGCCCACCACATTGTCCAACTCCGGATGGCTTATGATCAATGAGGATATGTTTAAAGCCGCAGGGATTGAGATCCCCTACAAAGGCTGGACCTACAGCGAGTTCAGAGAGGCTGTTGAGAAGCTGACTACCGGCGAGGGACAGAGCAAGGTGTACGGTATCTGCTGGGGCTGGAACTTCGAGCATTCCCATACTTCCGGCTTCTGCGGCGAAACCATGTCTCCCTTTGACAAGTTTAAAGACGAGACCGTAAAGGAGACTAATTTTGACGCTCCCGAATGGACAGAAGGCCTTACCTTAATTAAGGACACCATGGACAACGGCTGGGCTGTTCCTCTGGATGAGGAGATCGCCGAGGGCGCTGACACGGCTTCCTACTTCCTTACCGGCAAATGCGCCATGTTCCTGACCAACTCCCAGATTCGTCTGGCTATGGATACGGCTACCTACGGACACACCTTTACTACCGGCTATGTTCCCCATCCGGTTCCTGACAAATATGACGGAGACGTGAATCAGATGCTTCATGCCAACTGTGTAAAGCAGTCTGACGTTATCAGTATCGGAGCAACCAGCGCTTATCCCGAGGCAAGTGCAGAGTTTGCACGGTGGTATATTACCGGCGGTATCCTTCCTCTGATCAAAGGCGGACGTATTCCTCTGTACAGCGGAATCCCCAGCGAGCAGGTTGTGGAGACAATTACTCAGCTGGCAGGCAATTCTGTAGACGGCGAGTGCATCGCAAACTTTATGTCTGTTGACAAGAATCAGGTTCTTGCAAGAGTATCCTCCCCGGCGTCCTCAGAGCTTGGAGATCTTCTGTGGAATACGATTCAGGAAATTCTGAACGATAAAGTCAGTGTGGAGGAAGGCATGAAAGCTCTTAAAGAACAGGGAGATGCCTTGGCTGCACAGTACGCAAGTTAATATCTGCAGATTTCAACGCGGGGCCATTGCAATATGGCAATGGCCCTCTTTTTATTAAGTGGCTTGTGAGGTAAATTGAATGAGTAGAAATGCAAAAAGTGCGGTAAATGGACAGCCCACTCCGGGCCACAGGCTGAAAAAAATGGAGGGACGTATGGCTCTCCTGTTTTTGCTTCCCAGTTTGTTCGGTCTGCTGTTTTTGAATCTGATTCCCATGCTGATCGCCCTGTATACGTCCATGACAGACTGGGTGTACACGGATGGTTTGTTTAATTGGAATTTTGTTGGACTCAATAATTTCGTGCTTCTGTTTCAGGACGAGGTGTTTCACCAGGTTCTTAGGAATACCCTGATATTCACTATAGTCACTGTGCCCATTGGGATTCTGGTGGCCCTTTCAGTAGCTTCCCTGATTGATAATTATTGTAATGTTAAGATGGCAGGCATTATCCGCATTGCCCTCTATATGCCTAATATCTGTAATATTGTGGCGACCTCCACGATCTGGCGTGCTCTGTATTCTTCCTATGGTCCTTTTACCAACCTGATGCGCGCCCTGGGCTGGAACGATCCGCCAAGATGGCTGGGCAATGAGACATGGGCTCTTCCGGCTGTGATTCTTGTAGCCATGTGGGCGAAGCTGGGCTACAATGTCTTCATTTACGGAGCCTCCATGGCGGCGCTGCCTTCGGATTTGTATGAATCGGCAGCGTTGGATGGGGCCAGCAAAAGGCAGCAGTTTATCTATTTAACCGTTCCCCTTCTGTCGGCCACTACATTTTTCCTGACCATAACCGGTAT
>JAAWHU010000159.1 GCA_022796015.1 Hungatella sp.
TCGCAAGTGTGATTGAGGGATAGAGGGGTCTTAGCTCAGCTGGGAGAGCATCTGCCTTACAAGCAGAGGGTCATAGGTTCGAGCCCTATAGGCCCCATTTGTCATAATACAAATATGCCGCAGTGGCGGAACAGGCAGACGCACAGGACTTAAAATCCTGCGGGACTAATCTCCCGTACCGGTTCGATTCCGGTCTGCGGCACTAAAACAAAGACGTTTTCTACATACATAGGTGGAGAACGTCTTTTTGCATCACAGGAATAGCAGAGAGATGGGGAAAAGTTTCTGGCTCATAAGCCATTGACAAATAATAATAGAAATGGGAGGAAGATTTTATGAAGAAAAGAAAGATGGCAGCACTTTTTATGGCTATGTGTATGGCGGTCACAGCTTTAAGCGGCTGTTCGGGAAAAAGCGGTACGGATTCCACCACGGCTGCCGGTTCTCAGACCACCCAGCCCGGCGCCGGCAGCCAGACACAGGCGGAGGGGGAGGAGCCAAAGGGCAGTAATTTGGAGGTGCAGACAGGGGGAACCCTGACTATTGCGATTCCTAATTATACGCCTCTGCTGGATCCCAAGGATTATACCCAGGCCTATGAGGCAAGCGTGATCGCCCAGGTGGCGGAGCCTCTTTTGACTTACAATGCAGAATATACGGACTTAATACCGATTCTGGCAAAGGACTGGTCTGTCAGCGACGATGGCCTGGTGTACCATTTCGTGTTGAGAGATGATGTGTATTTTCAGAAGGGCAAGTTCCAGGATGGACGGAAGCTTGTGTCTGACGACGTAAAGTTTTCTCTGGAGCGTATTGCAGCAGAATGCAGCACAGACCGTATCTGCCGTGAGTTTTTCGACCATGTGGAGGTAATTTCCGACACGGAATTTGATATTCATTTGAAAGAGGCCTGCGGACCCTTCCTGGAACAGCTTGCCGATGTGGGCAATGTGATTATTCCAAAAGAAGAAGTGGAGGGCTGGGGAGAGGATTTCGCAGACCACCTTATCGGGAGCGGCCCATTTATCCTGGAAAGCATGACCCTGGACGAGAGTGTTGTACTTAAACGCAATGAGGACTACTGGGGGGAGAAAGCAAACCTGAATCAGGTGATCTTACGTGTGGTGACCGATGGCAACCAGGCAGTTAATGCACTGATTACCGGAGAGGTACAGATAGCAGAATATCTTCAGGCAGAGGCAATCCAGAAAGCTTCCGATGCTGGAATGCTGGTTCAGAAGCCTACTACAGGAACCTCCTTTGCAAGATTCAACATGCAGACAGGGCCTACGGCGGATCCCAGAGTCAGGGAAGCCATTATTAAGGCTGTGGATATTGACGCGGTTATCGCCAATGTTTATCAGTATGGTGAAGCGGTAAGGTCTTATCAGCCTCTTACCAACCTGTCATGGGGTTATAATGAATCCTACAACAACTTAGTGCCTGCCTATGACCCGGAGGGCGCAAAGGCACTGTTAAAGGAAGCGGGATACGAGAATGGCATGACCCTGAATATCTATATTCCCAATACCAGTACCAGGGAGAGAATTGCCCAACTGATCCAGTACTATCTGGGAGAGGTAGGAATCACTTTAAATATTCACTCAGGTGCATTTGCAGAGATTCTGGCTACCGTGACAGAAGGATATAAAAATGAGAATATTAACATGTACGCTTTTTCCTGGAGCGGCACCCTGGATCCCTACAGCTATCTGGAAAAACTTTTCTCCAGAAAGACCCTAAGCGCCACATCCAATGCAGGCGGATATGATAATGAGGAGGTAGACCGCTATCTCTATGATGCCTTTAAGGAGACTGACAAAGAGAAACGAATTGAACTCTATAATAAGGCCATGGAGATTATTATGAACGATTACACAGGTATTTATATAGCCTATGAGGCCCGAAACTGGGGAGTCTCTCCAAAGGTTCATAATACGGTTCAGAGGGCAGATGGAAGAATCCTGCTTTGTACGCCGTTTAATAATGTATGGATTGAGCAGTAATGCTCTGCACAACAGCTTATAGAATAGGATTGATGATATATTTTATTTAACAGGATAGGACATCCCTGTATGCGTAGGCATAGGGGGGATGTTCTATTTTTTTACATAATTCAGCTGGTATTTGGGAGAATTCAGAGTTAATTCCGTATAGTCCATAACCTGCCCGTTGGTCAAATAAGTGGTGTTGGCAACCAGGAGAGGAGGATGGGAGTGTCCAGAGGAATGTCAAAAAGCTCTGCAATTCTCTTAGAAGGATGAAGAGGAGTAGCGGCATGGCTGCTGTAGGCGATTTTCAGCCCCTTTTCTTTTTCAATATACTGATATTTGGAACTTTGAAGCACCTGCATGGAGATATCCGGATAAAGGCGGCTGGACATATAGGTGGTTTCAAACTGAAAAATATTATTACTGGCATAACGGATTCTTTCAATAAAATATATGGATTCCCCTGTCTCAATCCCAAGATAGAGGCAATGTTGGCAGGTGCATTTTGGAGCATAAAGGTAGGAACTTCGGTGCGGACTGAGATACCTTGATTCTGCATAACCTCGGAAAAGCCCTGAATAGAACTGGGGGTGCGGGTGCCGGAGGGGTGCCGGACGAAGGTTTCCACACCGGCTACTCGTGTGAGGAGTCCTTGAGCCACCAAATTGCCTGTGGCTTTGCGGACAGTCACCCGGGATACTTGAGGATAGTTCCAACTTTGTAGGAATCAAATCATCTTTTTTGTAATATCCAAGATTTAACAGCATGATGTGGCTTACTATAGATGGAAAAGAGTATCCTCTGTATATAAGGGAACTGCTGGACAGCTCCAAAGTGTTTGCCCTGTGGGATGAGGTAAAGAGGCTGACAGAGGAGACATGGGGAGAATGTTTTTATTGTGGCAAAGAGCCCTTCAACCATGCGCAGGCTCTATAACTGTGGATTTCATATGGGACAGATCAACGTTGGCAACATGGGGGGCAGACAGAATACAGCAATGCTGAAAAAGGCAGTCAGCGTGTCAGAAAAAGATATTGAAGATTTTCTGTACCTAGCAGAGAAGGGCGTGACTATCACGGCCCAGATGGTTCCCACAGATGAGGCTGTAGATTTCACAGCACTGTTGAAATCACGAAGCTTCCAATCATAAGGTTGAAGATAAGTTGAAAGAAAAAATAGTTGACAAACATGAAAAGTTGAGGTAGAATAATGACTGTTGCAGAACAAAGAAATATTTTGTAGCTGTTCACACGTGTGCGTAGCTCAGCTGGATAGAGCACTTGGCTACGGACCAAGGTGTCGGGAGTTCGAATCTTCTCGCGCACGTTAAAGAGCATTACAAAAGGGAG
>JAAWHU010000049.1 GCA_022796015.1 Hungatella sp.
GCCATGAATAATGATGAACGGTGACAAAATGTACATAATTATCTGCCATGTACAAAATGCCTCACGAGATTTTCAACGCTTCGGTATGCGGCGATAACTGCGCCAAATGGATTCTGAAAATCGGAGAAATGCAGGACGTGACTATCAATCTGCGCCATCTCATGGACTTTGGAGATGGAGAATTCACGGCCAGAATTTTAAATACCGGCCAGACGGTCCACAACATGGATCAGCTGCTTCCCATTGCGGGAATGATTGTTCGATAGGGGTGAATGACGTGAAGGGGAGCTACAGGGTCACGGTTTCCAATGCAAAGGTGCGCTATGATTTTACAATCCGCAGAAATATAACCATCATCAGAGGGGACAGCGCCACAGGCAAGACAATTCTTGTGGAGATGATTCAGGAGTACTATGAATCAGGGAAGGACAGCGGGGTTGAGCTGAACTGCGAAAGACCATGCCGGGTACTTGCGGGCCGGGACTGGAAACCGGTTCTTGACACCATACATGAGGGAATAATTTTCATTGATGAAAATAACGGATTTCTCCCAACAGATGAATTTGCCAGGGCAGTTCAGAAATCTGACAATTATTATGTGATCGTGACGAGAGAAGGACTGCCTTATTATCGCAGATAGTGCCGCATTTGGGCCAGAGATGGACCGGGTTATGAAGATGATAAGAAGGAGAGAGGGAGCAGTCCTTTATCTGCCGGAATCTTTTGAATGGCTTATTTTAAAATCCGGTGTAGTATCAGGCAATGATTTAGATAGGATTTTAGAGAATCCGGGAGACTTTATTGAAAGCAGCAGGTTCTTTAGCTGGGAAAAATTTTTTACAGACCTGCTTATTTCCATGACAGAGGGCAGCTATCTGAAATACACAAAGCACAGAATAAACGAAAATTACCTGAGTCAAAATATTTCATCGAAAATTGTCAGGCAGATGGAACAGATTGACTTATAGTGCCGGCATGTTTCCTGCCAGGTTAAAAAAGTTTTTATAGTGAACGCCGAAGTCAAAGTAAGGCTGACTTCGGCGTTTGATTTATCTTATTGATACTCCCTGCACCACATCTGATATTCCTCCAGCCTGTTAATGCAGGGAAGCTCTCCGCATCTGATCATGGCAAATATAAATTTTTTATCACTGTCGGCACATCGCTCATACCTGACCTTAAAGAATCCAATGTCAAGCATTTGAAAGAATTCATCGATATTATGTTCCACATGGAGGGATTTGATCTTTTTCTCATCCGTATTTTGATATACGATCTGACATATTTGCTGAATAAAAAACGGGTATCCTTTCGTGATTGTTCCTCCGTTAGGGAACCGATTTCTTTGTTCTTTGGCTTTCATATATTGGATCTCGTCAATAAAAAAGCATATAGGAGTTTCGGATTTATATGCGGTTTCACCGATGGTGGTAAATACATCAGTAAGACTCTGGGTCAAATTGGCGGATCTATATAACTCCCGTTCCTGCATAGAAAGGGAGAAGGTGCTGTCGCTGGGGTCAAATGAGACGACTAAGGTTTTGATGGCATCTAACGGCTTTTGGAGCAGATGTTTAAATTTTTCTTTTGTGCTTACTTTTCTTAAAAAAGCCTAGGAACAAGCAACGAGCTAGGAGATGAAATCATTTCTTTTTTATACCTCGATGTGTTTGCAGAAGATGTCTTTGTCCTCAGCTATCTTTTGCAGCTGGTTAATGGGCACCGTCTTTCCCACACCCCTGAGGCCGCTGAAAAGAAAGGATTGTGTGGGGATATTCATCATAAGAGCAAGGAACATTTGCTCCACATTCTGTATGTTTTCATCTTGTCTGTCCAAGTAAGTCGGCATCAGTCCGGCGCCAGGATGGTATGGGTTAACTTTGAACACAGCGTTCACCTCCTAATGTATTATGACATGATTTTATGTGAGAATCAATAGATTTACGCTGGCTTATGCGGAAAAAATCCTATAAATATTACTGCTTTTTTGATATTACAAATCAGTTATACTAACTATATGTAATGTAAATTGGATTTTAGGACAAAGGCCTGGTACAATTTAGTCATACAAATTACACATGATTTTCTATGGAGGGAAAAAGTATGGTGCAGGCTACAATAGTTATTGGAATTACCATAGTTATGGCAGTTTTCTTTTTTACTGGCTGGCTGCCGATTATCGCAACGGCATTCTGTGTACCCATGCTGCTTCAGCTTACCGGTGTACTGACCTTTAATGAAGCATGGAGCGGATTTGCTAATTCTACGGTTATCAGTTTCATTCCCATCTTTACAATGGCCGCTGTATTAAAGAAGTCCAGCTTTATATACAGGCTGAAAGAATTTGTAAAAAGATTAAACGGCGGAAAGAACGGAAAGTTCAAGGTTATGTTCGCGCTTGTGTGTGCCACGTTTCTGCTTACCACATTTATGAATGCAGCCAGTGCCACGGCTGTGATGACTCCTATCATTCTGAGCGTTGCAGGTGATGTGGGGCTTTCCAGGAAAAAGGCTTTAAAAATATGTAGTGATGTGAGCAGCAATAGTATCCTTGTTCTTCCTTTAGGACTGACATTGACCCAGTATCTGACCTATAATGCCTACCTTGAGGCAGGCGGCGCCGATGCTGGTTACATGTTCGATATTATGGATCAAACCCTGCTGAAGGCACCTATTTTTATTATTTGGCTGTTGATTATGATTTTTTTAGGCAACCGGTTCTGTTTGATCCATGAGGATGCCACGATAGATGTGAATAAAAGCGATAAAGGAGAAGAAGAGGAAATAAAGACAACTTTGACTCCGCTGAAGGATAAACTTGCAGTTGGCTTGTTTTTTGGAAGTGTAACTGCCATGATTTTGTGTGCGCAGATATGGGAGACTCCGATCTATTTAACCTGTGGATTATTCTGCATTGCGGCGATTGCATTAAAAATAATCAATATTAACGATGCCATAGCGTCTATGTCATGGGTTTCGATTCTGATTATTGCATGTACCCTTCCCCTTGCAACAGCTTTTAACAAGACGGGGGCCTCTGATATTTTTGCAGGATTAATGAATGTGGTAGTTGGCGGTACAAACAATATCTATATTTTGGCGGCGGTATTCTTTTTGGTTCCGGCAGTTTTGACTCATTTTATGAGCAATATGGCTTGTTCAGCTGTCTTTTCTCCCCTTGCAGTTGCAGCAGGCGTATCTCTTGGCTTAGATCCAAGATTTCTTCTGGTTGCAGCGCAAATGGGTGCGTTCAGCGCCTTTATGACTCCCATGTCCACTGCCTGTGAAGCCATTACGTTTGAAGCCGGACATTTTAAAATGGGTGAATTCGCAAAAGCAGGTCTTTTTCCCATTATTACATGGTTTATCTTGTTTATGATTTGGTTCCCCATCTGTTCTCAAATATTTTTCTAGGAGGAAATAGATATGATTCAATTGTATAATGGTGATAATGACACATGGAGATTTTGCTGGCATGGTGGCGCGTTTTTCGAGTTTGTTCTTGGAGATGGGACAGTGATCATTACAGATCCCTATCAGTACGGATCGAAACGCGGTTATGTAAAGGATAATACAAAATATGCCAGTGAAATCATTACAGGCTGTGATTATGTTTTGCTGTCACACACACACTTTGACCATGCCCAAGATCTTCCTGCGATTGTAAACAGATTTCCTGACAGTATCCTTATTGTACCAGATGACGCCTATGTTTCCCTGATGATGAGACAGGGACATAATCCGTTTCTCTCACGGATTCAGCCTGTAGGTCATCAAGACCGCCTGGAATTTGAGGAATTCCGATTGGATACATACAGAGGAAAACATACGGTATTAAGCGTTAATGATCCTGTTATGAAAGGACATGAAGAAGATTTTGTTCAGGGAGTACCCTATATGGAACAAGAAAAGTACAGGGCAGAAGAAGGGACATTCGATACGGTTAAAGGAATGTTTGATGTGGAAGCTGCAATGGCATTTCGAAATTATCAGCTGACACTGCCAACAGGAGAAAGCATTCTGATTTGGGGAGGGGAGTTTGATCATGATTATCGCCGATTCCTTTATAAGGATATGAAGCCTGATCTCATGCTTCTTCAGCTTGCTGCCACCAATGTGGGAGGCGACAGAAATCATCCAAAAATCGACAGACTGGTGGATTTCATGAGACTAGTTAATCCTAAACATGTGATCCCACAGCATCAGGAGAACTTTTCGTGGGATATACTGGAAAATATTTCGCTGATGTGCAATAGAATGCTGAACAATGAGAAATCAGAGATCAGCTACTTTAACCTGAGTCCATCGAAATGGTATATGGTGAAATAATTTCGGACAGGCAAGGAGATGATGCATATGACAGCAGATAATTTTTATGTTACATCGGATGGGGCGAGGATTTATTTTGAAGACAGGGGTGAGGGATTTCCCATTGTTATGGTACCTGGTTTTCTCTGTACAACCAGATTTTTTGAAAAAAATGCTGGTGTGTTAGCTGAAAAATACAGGGTGATTACTATGGATCCCCGGGGACAAGGATATTCTTCAAAGTGTATATACGGAAATACCATTCAGCGTCATGCCCAAGATATCAGAGAACTGCTGGAATACCTAGAACTTGATCATGTGGTACTGCTGGGGTGGTCTCTTTCCGCCTCAACAGTTGTGGAATATGCCAAGGATTTTAAGGAAGCCAGACTCAGCGGTTTGGTGGTCGTGGATGGATCGTTATACCCGGCTTCCCACGCAGAGTGGAACCACCATAGAGCCAGAGCCTACGACTTGGACAACTGGTTTGAGAATTATCTGCCTCTATATAGTAATCCGGAAGAGTTTTACCAATGTTTTATTCGGAGGATTTCCTGCAAAGGCGGGATGGATGAGGATACGAGGCAGTGGATTGTCAAAGAATGTAAGAAGACCATGCCCTGGAGTGCCATAGAACTGCACTATGATTTTATTCATACAGATAACTACCAGTCCCTGAAGAATATTACGGTTCCCTTTGCGGCGTTTGGAGGCAGTTCTGAGGCATATGGCCTGGACATGGCAGAGCAGTATGTAAAAGAAGTGCAGGGCTACAGTGAAATAAATGCATTTTATGAAAGCGGACACTTAATGTTTTTATATGAAGCGGAGAAATTTAACCGATGCCTATCCAACTTTGCAGACCGGTGTTATAATCTTTCTATGAAAGTAAACAAGGAAGATTATTGATATCGGCAAGGAAGGATAGAAACGGATAGTGAGTACCAGAGAATATGAATTTATTTTGATGATTGCCAAGGAGAAAAATTTATCGCGGGCAGCAGACAAACTTTTTATTTCCCAGCCTGCTCTTAGTCTTTTTCTGTCAAGATTGGAAAGTGAATTAGGAGTTAATCTCTTTGAAAGGACAAAAAATGGTTTGGAATTGACGACTGTGGGTCAGAGATATCTGCAGATGGCAAAGGCTATTATGCAGACTACAAAGGAATTTCAAAATGACCTCATGGAGATTAATGCAGGGCGAAAAGGAATCCTCAAAATAGGAACTTCTGCCCATATCGGGTCGATTATTCTCCCCAGCGTCATAAGTGAATTTCACCAGGCCTACCCTAAGGTAGAGCTGGTGATTACAGAAGGCAGATCGAAGGAATTGGAAATGCTCATTTATGAAAGCCGGGTAGATCTTGCCTTTATGCATGCGCCTTTTAAACTTGTCCATACTAGATATGAGAAGATTTTTGAAGACCGGTATTTGGTGGCAATCCATCGGGAAAATCCTGTTTTGCAATGGGTTTACCATGAGGAGAATGAAAGATATCCCTATATTGACATAAAGATGCTGGCCAGACAAAAATTTATTCTGGCATTTCCAGAGCAGCGGGTAAGGCAGATATCCGATCAGATTCTGATGAAAGCAGAGGTTATTCCGGATATTCTGCTGGCGACCAGCAGTGTACAGACAGCGCTGCAGTTTTGCGGCAAGAATTTGGGGGTCACATTAATCCCGGAGAGTTATCTGCAGCTGTTTCGGTACAGTGAAGACATTATTTTATGCAGTATCGAAAAGAAATATGATGCATTCTGGACATTTTGTGTGGTATACCCGGATCAATTTCATCTTTCGGGACCTGTTAAGATGTTTTCTCATATTACGAAAAAAATATTTGGTTCTCTGCCGGAATCCCGTTTGCAAACGTCAGCAAATGTGATACAATAAGATCCATAGCAACAAGAGTCAGTTGCCTGACATGCCGCCGTGGCCATAGAACCGGGCGGAGGAAAGGAGAGTTTTATGGATTATCAAAATTTGAATCAGTATTGCGGCGGAGCGTACGGAGAGGCGAAAGAATACGAGTCTTTGGATCGATACACGGCCAAGACCTTCGGCTGGATGTTTCTGGGGCTGATGACTACTTTTCTCATAGCCATAACAGGATATGCCACAGGCCTTGTATTCTATGTGTTTACGGTTCCTTACCTGATTTTTGCTCTCGGCATTGCGGAGCTTGGGGTGGTGCTGTTTTTGACGGCTCGGATTACCAAGGTGTCTGTAGGGACTGCCAGGGCTCTGTTCCTTGTATACTCAGTACTTAACGGCGTGGTATTTTCCGCATACTTTTTGATGTATGACTTGGCCAGCCTGGTACTGGTATTCGGAGCCACGGCGCTGTTCTTCGGGATTATGGCAGCAGTGGGATATGCAGCGAAGGTGGATTTAAGCAATCTTCGGAATTTCCTTGTAGGCGGACTGGTGTTCCTTCTGGTGTTCTGGGTTGCCTCCATGTTTATTAATCTCCAGCAGTTTGAGCTGGTGGCCTGTGCCGTGGGAGTCTTTATCTTCCTGATTTTTACGGCCTACGATACCCAGAAGATCCGCGCCTACCATCAGCTCTACTGCCACGACGGGCAGATGGCGGAGAAGGCGTCTGTGTTCGCGGCCCTTCAGCTCTATCTGGACTTTATCAACCTGTTCCTCTATCTCCTTCGGGCTATGGGCAGGAGACGGAATTAACATGTAATTGTACTTCGGCTGTATTTTTCTGTGCCCCGGATGTCACTTTGACATCCGGGGCATATTTGCTGGGGAATTCTAACTTGGTGCTGAATAAAATGCCTGCCCGACCCGCTGATACCTGTAATGGTAACATACTGTCAAATAGCACATCATGGCCTCAGAGGCCGGGGATTTAAGAATTTACATATAAAAAGTGTCGCTTAACTGGATATTAAGCGACACTTCGTATCTAAACAAATCTAAAAACTCTATAGTTCTTTAACGTTTCCGATTATAACATCATTTTTATGGCCTGTCAACCGCACGAAATTTCCATTTGAGCCGGTTTTCCCCATAATGTTCTTACTTATTTCACCTGATTTCCCATTCAAAGCCATAAGGAACTGTCAAAAACCATCGCTTAATATCCAGTTAAGCGTCACTTTGCAAAGCATCCGGCAGCGCAGGGACAGACCAGCAGGATGCGTCGCCGGATATTCATGACAGAGCTGCAAAGGGGATGAGCAAAATCTGGTATTTGCTGAAATGCCCTGAGGGAAAAGAGCAAGACTGGGTCAGGAAGTATCGGGGCCTTGCCGGCAGGAGGGCACTGAAAGAGGTGGTCTGCTTCGAGTATCAGCGGATGATGCGATACGGAGGAGGCTGGCATCTGGAAAGGCGCACTCTTCTTCCGGGATACATTTTTCTGTCAGGAGAGATGCCGCCGGCGGGAGAGGGCGAGGAGGAGTTGAAAGGAAGCCATATCTCCATGGTTTTCTGCGGGCCTTTGTATATGAAAACCCTATGTCAGAGGGACAATCTGGTGGCTATGTCCAAAGGGATCATCAAGAATGGGAATCCCATTGTGACAAGCGGCCCCCTAAAAGGCCGTGAAGAGCTGATCCGGCGGATTGACCGGCATAAAAGGACGGCAGAGATTGAGATCCCTCTGGGAACCGGGAAGACACAGGTGACTGTGGGCCTGGAGATTTATGAAAAAAGTTAAGGACAGTTGTAGTAAAGGGCAGATAGTTTTTTTGTTTGCCATAAGTTGAAGCAGGATTAGGAGGCGGATCACTGAAGCATTGGCACAGGGATCCGGTTCTTATGGTCATATGGGCAGCAGAGCTCCGCAGTATGGTCTGATACTGAGGAATGGCGAAGCATGCCCAAAATACAGGACAATGATTAAGACCTGCCTTAGATGGGAGAGAAGGATATGTGGTACGTGATACAGACTCTTGGAGGGGAGGAAGAACGGACCGCCAATCTGATCAGAGGACAGATTTCTTCCTGCTATGTGGAAGAATGTTTTGTTCCCAAGAGAGTGAGGATGAAAAAATTCAACGGCTTGTGGAACAAGGTGGAAGAGATTTTGTTCCGCGGGTATGTGTTCGTCATTTCAGAAGAGCCGGAGGGATTGTATCAGGAACTAAAAAAGCTTCCTAAGCTGGCTAAGATGCTGGGCCGGGAGAAAGGGTTCTTTTCCCCTTTAAGCCGGAGCGAAGAACAGATGATCCGGGGGCTTGGAGATAAAAAGCATAAGACTGCCCTTTCCAGGATTAAACTGGGGGAGGGAAGGCAGATTCGGGTGCTGGAAGGTCCCCTGAAGGATTATGTGGGGGATGTGGTGAAGGTGAATCTGCACAAGAGGGAAGTGGTGGTGCGGGTGGAGCTTATGGGGAAGCCGGTGGATGTGTTTATGGGGGTGGAGATGGTGGACGACAGCCTCAGATCACAGGAATAAGGATAAAGCAGGGTGAACATATGCAGAGGTTTTTAATGGTTTTGGGAACCGTATTTGCGGGCCTGGGAATGACAGCGATTATTAAGAAGCCCGGGAGTGTGTACGAAAAACAGCCGGAAGAAAAGAACCCTATGGAGGGGAAGAAGGTTAGGTTTGTTGAGGATGAGGGTGAGAAGGAACAAGCCGATGGCATAAGAGGATACCTGGAAATCATTGGTGAGTCTGATAGCCGCAGGAGTATGTATGATCGATTCATGAAGCGCATCCTTGATATAATCCTGTCTTTTGGAGGCCTTGTAGTGTTAAGTCCTGTGTTTCTGATTCTGTCATGCTGGATTGTCCTTGACGATCCGGGGCCAGTGCTGTTTACGCAGAAGCGAATCGGCAGAAACAAACAATACTTTAAGCTGCACAAGTTCCGCAGTATGTGTATGTCCACTCCCCATGATAGGCCCACTCATATGCTGGAAAATCCGGAGCAATACATAACCGGGGCCGGTAGGTTTATGAGAGCCCATTCCCTGGATGAGCTTCCGCAGATCTGGGATATCTTCATGGGCAACATGAGTATTATAGGTCCTAGGCCGGCCCTCTGGAATCAAGAACTGCTGACTGCTGAGAGAGATAAATACGGAGCGAATGATATAAAACCCGGACTGACTGGATGGGCACAGATCAATGGCCGGGATGAATTGGAGATACCTGTGAAGGCCAAGCTGGATGGGGAATATATTGAAAGGGAGAGCTTCCTTTTCGATTGCCGCTGCTTTTTAGGAACGATCTTCTCGGTTGCCCGAGGAGAGGGCATAGTCGAGGGCGGAACTGGAGAAATGAGGAAACAAAGGAAATGAAGAACGTGCTCATTACCGGAGCAAAATCTTATATCGGAGAATCTGTTAAGGACTATCTCCTCCAATGGCCGGATAACTATAAAGCCTCAGTGAAAGATACCATGGGCTGGAAACCGGCTGTATCTGATTTTATAGGTTACGATGTGGTCTTTCATACAGCCGGAATAGCGCATGTCAAGGAGACTGATGAGAACCGGCATCTCTACTATGAGGTAAACCGTAACCTGGTTGTTAAAACTGCCGAGGCGGCCAAAGAAGCTGGTGTGAGGCAGTTTATTTTACTCTCCACCATGTCTGTGTATGGTCTTACTGTCGGCCACATCACGAAGGACACGCCTGTCAATCCGGTTACTGCATACGGGAAGTCAAAGGCAGAGGCGGATGAGGAGATCGAGAAGCTTTCTGACGCCGACTTTAGGTTCACTTGCCTTCGGCCGCCTATGGTCTATGGAAAAGGATGTAAGGGGAATTATCAGAGCTTAAGGAATTTCACATTAAAATCCCCTGTGTTCCCGGATTACCAGAATCAGCGCTCCATGGTCTACATCGGAAATCTGTGTGAATTTGTGAAGGAATGCATGGAGCTGGAGAAGTCAGGACTTTTCTTTCCGCAGAATTCCGAATATGTGAACACGTCGGATATGGTGCGGTTGATCGCAGAGAATCACGAAAAGAAGATAAAGCTGACAAAAGCATTTAACTGGGCAGTTAAGGCAGCATCCTTGAATACGATAAAAAAGGTTTTTGGCAGCCTGACATATGAACTGGTAGACACAGTAGGAACATACGGATTTGAGGACAGCATTAAGCTGACAGAAAGCTGATTTAGGATGGTGTGCGGAATGAACAGAAAGCAGCTGGAATACATACTAAAACACAATTTAGCTGTGCAGTTTTTGTATAAGAAAGGAGTCAGCGCGGTATTTCGCTTCATAGGGATTTTTGAAAAGACAGATGAGCACCTTATTTTATTTAATTCCTTTGGAGGCCGCAGGTTCAATGACAGTCCTAAAATATTATTTGAAAAGATGAGAGATGATCCGTATTTCAGGGATTATACATTGGTGTGGGCATTTGAAAGACCAGAAGATTTCCATATCCCAGGTGCAAGGTGCATTAGAATTGATACCCCTGAATATGTCAAAACCGCATTAAAAGCGAAAGTATGGATTACCTCAGTTAATATTGAACGAGGTCTTCATTATAAAAAGAAAAATACAATTTATGTGAACACCTGGCATGGAGCCGGAACAAAGCTGATTGGAAATGCCTGTTCTAAGCGGAGGGATTATATATTTAATAATATTGATATCATGCTTATTCAAAGTGAGTTTGAAAGGAAGATTTTCCTTCGTGATTTTGACTGTAATCCCAATGCTTTTATGAAAGTTGGTTTTCCCAGGAACGATGAACTGTTTCATATTACAAATGAGCAGAAGAAAGAATTTAAAAAGATGTTTGGAATACCGGAGGGAAAGAAAGTAATCCTATATGCCCCTACCTGGAGAGACAGTAAGGACGGCGGGCTTTCTTATGAATTTATCCCCCCAATGCACATTGAGAAGTGGAGAGAGCGCTTCTTTGATGAGTATGTCATGCTATTCCGAATGCATGCATTTACCACGGCATTCCAGATGGAATACGACGATTTTGCCATAGATACATCTTCTTATGACAATTTAAATCATGTATTGGCCATATCGGATGTAGTGGTCACAGATTATTCGACTATTGTCTATGACAGTGCCATAGCCGGAAAACCATTTATTTGCTTCGGGTTTGATTACGAACGGTACAAAAAAGAACGGGGTTTTTATTATGAACTTGCAGATGTGTACCCCGGCGGAGTTCTTAAAACAGAAGAAGAGGTAATGAATCGAATCGAAGAGGTTATAGATGGTGCTGACTCTGAACAGTACAAAGCCTTTAGAGATAACTATGTTGAGGCCGGAGGAAATGCTGCAGAGAATGTTCTTTCCGCATTAAAAAATAAATTAGACAAATAAGAGGTAACGAAAATGAAAGCATTAATACTAAATTCCGGCATGGGTTCCCGCATGGGGGTTCTTACATCGGAGCATCCAAAATGTATGACAGAGATAAGCCCAAGGGAAACCATACTTTCCAGACAGCTGAGGCTGTTGGCAGATGCCGGTATTAGGGAAGTGATCATGACCACAGGTCTGTTTGATGGAGTTCTGGTTAATTATTGCCGGAGTTTGGATTTGCCTCTCCATGTTACCTTTGTAAAGAATCCTCTCTATAAAGATACCAACTATATCTACAGCATTTACTGTGCCAGAGAGTACTTGGAGGATGATCTGATCCTTATGCACGGAGATTTGGTATTTGAGGCAGAGGTGTTGGACAGGGTTATTGGAAGTGAAAGCTCCTGCATGACAGTATCATCCACATTACCTCTTCCCGATAAGGATTTCAAGGCTCAGGTGGTCAACGGTAAAGTCATGAAGGTCGGTGTGGAGCTCTTCAATGAGGCAATGGAAGCACAAGCTCTCTACAAACTGCTGAAACACGACTGGAGAATCTGGCTGGATAAAATAGTCGAATACTGTCAGGCCGGAAACACATCGGTTTATGCGGAGTATGCTCTTAATGAACTGAACGGCGGGGCTAATATTTCTGCCCTTGATGTAGAGAACCTTCTCTGTGCAGAGATTGATAATCCAAAAGATCTGGCTGTCGTGAGCAGCAAGCTGAAAGAGGTAGAATCCCGCACAGTATACATGTGCTTTTCCACGGACATCATTCACAGCGGTCATATCGCAATCATAAAAAAGGCTCAGAAGCTGGGGAAGCTCATTATCGGTGTGCTTTCTGACGAGGCAGTAATGTCCTATAAGCGCCTGCCTCTCGTGCCGGCATCAGAGCGCAGGGCGATGTTTGAAAACCTGGCCGGTGTGTACAAGGTTGTGGATCAGAACACGTTATCCTACAAGGAAAATCTTGAAACCTACAAGCCCTCCATAGTTGTTCACGGTGATGATTGGTGTACAGGCTTTCAGAAGCCGATTCGTGATGAAGTTGTTTCCATATTGGCAGCCTACGGCGGAAAGCTGGCAGAGTTTCCGTATAGCTTTGATGACAAGTATAAGGATATTGAAGCGCGAACCCGTTCTGACCTTGCCATGCCTGATCTCAGACGAGGAAGATTGAGAAGGGTACTGGAAGCAAAAGGGCTTGTCACTGCAATGGAGGCCCATGATGGTTTGACTGGTTTAATCGTGGAGAATACGGTTGTCCATCAAGACGGCGGAGCCCGCCAGTTTGATGCCATGTGGGTTTCTTCTCTGTGTGACAGCACTGCAAAGGGAAAGCCGGATATTGAACTGGTGGATATGACCTCCCGTTTCCGCACCATTGAGGATATTACCGAGGTTACAACGAAACCTATTATCTTTGATGGAGATACAGGCGGAAAAACCGAGCACTTTGTGTATACCGTAAGATCACTTGAGCGCCTGGGTGTTTCCATGGTTATCATCGAGGATAAGACCGGTCTGAAGAAGAATAGTCTTTTTGGTACAGAAGTTGTACAGACCCAGGATAGTATCGAGAATTTCTCTGAGAAAATCAGAGCAGGTAAAAAGGCACAGCGAACCAAGGAGTTTATGATCTGTGCAAGAATAGAATCCCTTATCCTTGAACAGGGTATGGAAGATGCCCTGACTCGTGCCTTTGCATTTTCTGAGGCCGGCGCTGACGCCATTATGATCCACAGCCGGAAGAAGGATCCCTCGGAGATCCAGGAGTTTATCGAAAGGTTCCGGGCAAAGGACAAGACCACCCCCATCGTTCTGGTTCCCACTTCTTTCAACTCTGTGACAGAGGAGGAGTGGAAGGCGCGGGGAGCCAATATCGTTATCTATGCTAACCAGCTTATGAGAGCAGAGGTGCCGGCTATGCAGAAAGCAGCGGAGGTTATTCTGGAACATCATCGGGCTAAAGAGTGTGATGCCATGCTGATGCCATTTAAAGATATTATCCGTCTTATCCCGGCAGAGGGATAAGTTATGATTATTACAGCAGATCACAATTACAGCGGACTTGAAGCGTGGTTTGAGGGAAAGAGGAAAGTGCTTCTTGTCTGTGATCACTCCATAAAATTTCTTGAGGATTTCAATAGGAAGCTGGAAGAGATACAGACGCCAAAGGTCAGATTCTCTGATTTCCAGCCAAATCCGCAGTATAAAAGTGTGGTAGAAGGCGTGAGATTATTCCGAAGCGAAAACTGTGATGCCATAGCTGCTGTTGGCGGAGGCTCTGCCATGGATGTGGCCAAATGTATCAAGCTGTATTCAAACCTTCCGGGAACGGGTGAACATGGCAGGTGGCTGAATGAAGCAGTCATTCCGAATCATATTCCGTTTCTGGCTATGCCTACCACAGCAGGAACCGGGTCAGAGGCAACTCGTTATGCCGTAATTTATTACCAGGGCGTCAAGCAGAGTGTTACAAGCCAGAGCCTGATTCCGGAAACGGTTCTCTTAGACCCCGATGCATTGAAGACGCTGCCTCTTTATCAGAGGAAAGCCACGATGATGGATGCCCTTTGCCACGCCATAGAATCCTACTGGTCTGTGAACAGTACAGAGGAAAGTAAGAGATACGGCAGGGAGGCGATTCAGGGCGTGATTGCCAATATGGAGGGTTATCTTAAGAACACCAAAGAGGGCAATGCCGGAATGATGAGAGCTGCCCACACTGCAGGCAAGGCCATCAATATTACGCAGACCACGGCAGGCCACGCAATGTGTTATAAGATAACCAGCTTATTTAAAGTGGCACACGGCCATGGGGCTATTCTCTGCAATCGGATTCTATTTCCGTGGATGGTGGAGAACACCCACAAATCCACAGATCCAAGGGGAGAAGCGTATCTGAAGAAAACCCTGGAGGAGATCGGCCACGCCATGGGGTGCAGGGATGCCTGGTCAGGCGCCCAAAGACTGTCTGAGATATTTAAGTCTTTGGAGCTTGAAGTTCCTGCGGCAGCAAAGGAGCAGTACCAGGAACTGAAAAACAGTGTGAATCCTGTCAGATTGAAGAACCATCCCATGGCTCTTGATGAGGATACCATAGATGCTCTTTATCACCATATTCTGAGGTAATAAAAATATGAAGGTTGAAAAACTTGTAGAGATCATTGGTTCAGATTTTTACACAGGAGTGCCAGACTCGCAGCTCAAGGCCCTGTGCGATTACCTGATGAAAAAATACGGTATTGATCCCCGCCATCACATTATCGCGGCAAATGAGGGAAGCTGCACAGCAATAGCTGCCGGCTATCATCTGGCCACAGGGAACATTCCTGTAGTTTATATGCAAAACAGCGGCGAAGGCAATATGATCAACCCTGCTGCAAGCCTGCTGAACCATAAGGTATATGCCATTCCCGTTGTGTTTATCATTGGTTGGCGCGGCGAGCCGGGGCTTTATGATGAGCCTCAGCATATCTATCAGGGTGAAGTGACGCTTAAGCTGTTGGAAGACATGGGGATTGAAAGCTTTGTCATCGGAAAGGAAACTGCAGATGAGGAAGTGGCAGCGAAGATGGCAGAATTTAAGGATATTTTAGCTTCCGGAAAGGACACGGCCTTTGTAATCCGCCGGGGCGCACTGACGGATGCCCCCAAGGTTGAATACCGGAATGATAACCATATGATGCGTGAGGAGATTATCCGGCATATTGTAAAGGCAAGCGGAGAGGATCCGATTGTGAGTACCACAGGGAAAGCAAGCCGTGAGTTGTTTGAGACTCGCACTGCCAACGGACAGAGCCATAAATATGATTTCTTGACCGTCGGTTCCATGGGACATAGTTCTTCTATTGCTTTGGGAGTGGCTGTCAATAAGCCTCAGCAGAGGATTTGGTGTATTGATGGGGATGGGGCGGTTTTGATGCATATGGGGGCAATGGCTGTAGTGGGCGCCAATAAGCCAGATAATCTGATTCACATAGTCATTAATAACGGTGCTCATGAAACCGTCGGCGGTATGCCGACAGTGGCTGGTGAGATAGATCTTGTTGCTATCGCAAAGGCATGTGGCTACCCCCATGCAGTATGGGTGGATAACTTGGATGATCTGGATAAAGAGCTCGAAGCTGCCAAGAACCGGAATGAGTTAAGCTTGATCGAGGTAAAATGCTCTATCGGCGCAAGAGAAGACCTGGGACGCCCCACGACTACGGCTCTTGAAAACAAACAGAATTTTATGAGGTATCTAATAACTCTTACAAATAAAAACGAGACAGGAGCGTAGTATGCGCATAGCTGTATCCTCTGTTACTTATGAGGGAATTAGAAGGAACAAAAATGAATTATTGATGAAGCTTTCTGCAGAAGGAAAGGAGATTTTTATTGTCTCTCCGAAACCTGAAAAAAAGGATGGCGGTATAGGCATGCACTTCCCTGTAGAAATAGAGGCCCATGGAAAAAATCCCCTGAAAGATTATGGCTTATACAGGCAGTACCTAACTGCCTATAAGAAAATTAAACCAGATATTGTATTGAATCTGACAATCAAACCAAATGTTTATTCAGGATTAGCTTGTCAAAGGCTGCACATTCCCTATATAGGAACCATAAACGGCGTCGGAGATGCAATCTTTCATAAGGGGTTGTTATCTGCATTGACATTGAATCTGCTGAAATTCGGGCTGAGAAGAGCGGAATGTGTATTTTTTCAAAACATAAAAAATCAAGAACTGTTTGTGTCAAAGGGAATCGTCCAGAGAGAAAAAGCGGCCCTTGTACCTGGATCAGGTATTAACATTTCACTGCATCCTTATGAAGAATACCCTGAAAGCGGCAGCCCTGTGGTGTTTACCTTTATTGGCAGAGTATCGCGGGACAAAGGAATCCAGGAACTTGTTGCTGCCAGCAGACTCTTAAAGTCAAAGGGGGAGTGCTTTGAGGTCAATGTCGTAGGCAGCTGCCCAGATGGGTATCAAGAGTTAATTAAAAAGGCCGACGAAGATGGCAGCATTCATTATCTAGGAAGAGTTGAACCCGGGGAAATACACAGCATCCTTGCAAAATCCCACGCAGTTTTGCTTCCTTCTTACCATGAAGGGATTGCCAATGTCCTGCTGGAAGGAGGAGCTGCCGGAAGACCAATCATAGCTTCTTTTACAGAGGGATGCGAGGAAACCTTTGACGATGGTGTTTCCGGCATTGGATTTATTCCGCAAAGCACAGATTCTCTTGTAAAAGCCATGGAAAGGTTTCTGAGCATGTCCAATAGTGAGCGAAAATCCATGGGAGTGAAGGCACGCAAGAAGATTGCAGCAGAATTCAACCGGGATATGGTTGATGATGCTTATATGGATGCAATTAGTAAGGTTGGAGGAAAACGCAAATGAATCTGTACGAAAAACTGGTAAATAAAGAAGAAACATTGTCCCTGGTAGGTCTTGGATATGTTGGCATGCCTATTGCGGTGGCCTTTGCCAAAAAGATCAAGGTCATCGGATTTGATCTCAACAGCCATAAGATTGACTTATATCAATCCGGTATTGATCCCACTCATGAGGTCGGCAATGAGGCGATTGCCAAGACTTCGGTAGAGTTTACTGCCGATGAGACAAGATTACGTGAAGCTAAGTTTCATATCGTTGCGGTCCCGACCCCGGTGAATGATGATCACACACCAGATTTGAGTCCGGTGGAAGGTGCCAGCAGGATTCTTGGCCGGAATTTAACCAAGGGTTCGGTGGTTGTATTTGAATCAACGGTTTATCCCGGAGTTACCGAGGAGGTATGTGTTCCGATTCTTGAAAAGGAATCCGGGTTGAAATGCGGTATGGACTTCAAGGTTGGCTATTCTCCGGAGCGCATTAACCCCGGCGATAAGGTACATCGCCTGGAAACCATAAAGAAGATCGTTTCCGGCATGGATGAAGAGACATTAGATTGTGCTGCCAAAGTGTACGAACTTGTGGTAGAGGCCGGCGTACATAGAGCGGAGAGTATAAAGGTTGCTGAGGCAGCCAAGGTAATCGAAAACAGCCAGCGTGATATCAATATCGCTTTCATGAACGAACTCTCTATTATCTTCAACAAGATGGGGATTGATACAAAGTCCGTTCTGGAGGCGGCCGGGACGAAATGGAATTTCCTCAAGTTCTATCCGGGTCTTGTAGGTGGGCACTGTATCGGCGTTGACCCTTATTATCTTACTTACAAAGCGGAAATTATGGGGTATCACAGTCAAATTATTTTGTCCGGCCGCCGGATTAATGATGATATGGGGAAGTATTGTGCAGAAAACTGTGTAAAGAGCCTGATCTCCGCAGATAAAGCAGTGAAAGGGGCAAAGGTTGCTATCTTGGGTTTTACCTTTAAGGAGGACTGCCCGGATACCAGAAATACAAAGGTTATTGACATTGTTCATGAACTCGGGGAGTATGGTATCACCCCTGTGATCGCTGATCCGAAAGCTGATGCCGAGGAGGCAAAGCATCTTTATGGAGTGGAGTTTGTGGACATGGGTACTATAAAAGACATGGATGCCGTAATCCTTGCAGTTGCTCACACGCAATTCTCTTCGTTTACCCTGGAACAGATGGACAAGTTCTTCGGGACAGGCAGGAAGGTTCTGCTTGACCTTAAGGGATGCATGAACCGTAAGGAGTACCAGGATGCCGGATACACCTATTGGAGGCTGTAAAGATTATTTTAGAATTTGGAGGATAAGGAAATGGGATATCAAAATGTGAGTTTTCCCGAGAACAGCAGGTTCTTGGTTACAGGCGGAGCAGGATTTATCGGATCCAATCTCTGTGAAAGGATTCTGAACCTGGGGTATAGGGTGCGCTGCCTGGATGATCTGTCTACAGGAAGGCAGGCCAACATTGATATGTTCATGGACAATCCGAATTATGAGTTTATCAAAGGAGACATTAAAGAGCTTAATACCTGCATGGAAGCTTGTCAAGGCGTAGATTATGTCCTTCATCAGGCAGCATGGGGCTCTGTACCGAGAAGCATTGAGATGCCTCTGTTTTACTGCGCCAACAACATTACAGGTACGCTGAACATGCTGGAAGCCGCAAGACAGAATGGTGTGAAGAAATTTGTGTATGCATCATCATCTTCCGTTTACGGTGATGAACCGAACCTGCCTAAGAAGGAAGGACATGAAGGCAATCTGCTCTCTCCTTATGCAGTAAGTAAACGTGCAGATGAGGAATGGGCGAAGCAGTACACGATACATTATGGTCTTGACACCTATGGTCTTCGTTACTTTAATGTATTCGGCCGGCGCCAGGATCCTAACGGGGCTTATGCTGCCGTTATTCCGAAGTTCATCCGCCAGCTTCTCAACGGGGAGGTTCCTACAATCAACGGCGATGGACGCCAGAGCCGTGATTTTACTTATATTGAAAATGTCATAGAGGCAAATTTAAAGGCTTGCATGGCAGGTCATGAGGCGGCTGGAGAAGCCTTCAACATCGCTTATGGCGGACGTGAATATCTCCTTGATATTTATTACGGACTTACAGAAGCGCTGGACATACATGTGGAGCCGAATTTCGGACCAGATCGTGCCGGTGATATTAAGCACAGTAATGCAGAGATCAGCAAGGCTAAGGAGATGCTGGGATATGATCCTGACTGGAGCTTTGAGCGGGGGATTAGGGAGGCTATTGAGTGGTATAAGGGTGGGTGATATAATGAACATTCTTTTTGTTTGTAATGGGCTGGCTGGGGGAGGGGCAGAAAAATTATTAAGTGAACTATTACCTATCATGAAGGAACAATATAAAATCAGATGTGATATATTGATCCTACATAATAAAAATGAAAAATATATCGAGTATTTACAATCAAAGGGCATAAGTATTTGTGTTGTTCCGGAGACTTGTAAAACTATAATATGCAAATGTAATTATATTTGGCATTATATGGTAAAAGGAAACTATGATTTAATACATGCAAACTTATTTCCGGCATTTTATTTCTGCTCAATTATCAGAATTTTGCATAGGAAGACTTCGCCAAAGATGATTATGACGGAACATAGTACAGATAATCATAGAAGACATATTAAAATACTAAGACCTCTAGAGAAGATAATATATTCATCTTACGAAAAAAATATTTGTATCAGTAACAAAACAAAAGATAATCTGATTAAATGGCTTAAGCCGGGAAACAAGAACCATAATAAATTTATTGTGATTAATAATGGAATCAATATTGAAAAGTATGTAAATGCAATCGGATTAGAACGCAGAATATTATTTCCAGGAATAGAAGATAATGATATTCTTATCTGCATGATTGGTAGCTTTAGAGAAGCAAAAAATCATGCTACTCTCATTAAAACAATGAGGCGGCTTCCAGAAAAGTACAAATTAGTGTTAGCAGGAGAAGGACCATTAGAATTAAAAATTAAGGAAATGACCAAAGAATTTAACTTGGAAAAAAGGGTGGTTTTTTTGGGATATAGAAGCGATATTGACAGAATCATAAAAACTGCCGATGTTATTGTTGTTCCATCTAAGTGGGAAGGATTTGGCTTGTCCGCAGTTGAATCGATGGCATCTGGGAAACCCGTTATAGTGTCTGAGGTAGAAGGTTTGTCAGAAATAGTAGACGATGGAGCTATAAAGTTTAAGTGGGATTCTGACGAAGAGTTTGCTAGCGCGATATTGAAATTAGAGAATAATGAAATATATGAATATTATGCAGGAAAAGCAAGAAATCGTGCCAAAGTCTTTGATATTCATATTGCTGCAAATGAATATGTGAAGATTTATAAAGATATTATTTCGCAAAAAGAATAAGGAGAAATACCATATGATAAAAGTACTAATAACTGGAATTGACCGCGAACCTTATTTGGGGGGAATTGAAACTTATATTTATAATACTGTAATGAGAATGGATAAAAATATTTTTGATATCTATTTCTTAGGGTATAAAGATGCGAAACCCTGTTATTATAAAGAACTTACAGAGGCTGGATTTCATTTTATATTTATTACTGAGAGAAAGAAAAATTATATGGCTTATCATATAGAACTAAATGAGCTGTTTAAAAAGAATGGTTTTGATATTTTACATTCTAATTTAAATTCATTGAGTTGTATTACACCTATTAATATTGCTTTAAAATATGGATGCAGGGTGATTGTACATAGCCACAATTCAGGATGTCTTCAAAGTAAAAAGTCTATATTGCTTCATAGAATTAATTATTATCGACTCCCAAGAAAAAAAATAAAAATGATTGGCGTTTCCGATGTTGCAGGGAAATGGATGTTTGGAGATAAAAGTGATTATATCGTCTTGAACAACGGTGTTGACACGGAACGATTTAAATATTCGGAAGGAAAAAGGAAGGCAATAAAGTGCGAATGTGGAATAACTCCAAAGACCATATTGCATGTAGGTGCATTTAGAGAACAAAAAAATCATAGAAGAATTATCAGTATTTTTTCTGATTATTTAAAAAATCATGGTGATACAGTACTCTTGTTAGCAGGAGAAGGACCATTAAAACCTGAAATACAGCAGTTAGTAAAGAAGGAAGGGCTGGAAGAGAACGTAATGTTTCTTGGCAATAGAGTGGATATAGATTATATAATGTCCGCTGCAGATGTGTTGATTCTTCCTTCGTTTTACGAAGGGTTTCCTATTGTTTTGATAGAGGCACAGAGTTCTGGTCTGCCATGTGTTATTTCTGATGTGATTACAGATGAGGCCTTAATTACAGATCTTTGCCAAAAAGTAGATTTAGATGCTTCTAATGATAGGTGGAGTTCAGCGATTGATAATGCATTCGCATTACGACCTGATCGACAGCAATATTCGGAAATGGTAAATACATATGGATTTGGTATAAAAAGGCAAACTAATGCAATAGAAAAAATATATATGGAGAGTTTGGAATGACAATATATATAGTTGTAGCCATATTTTTTCTTATTCAGTCTGTAATAGAAGAAAGGATTCATTTATCAATACTTGTGCAAAGACGATCATATAGTATAAAAGATTTATGTGCGACAGTTAATCTTGGGGTTTTGGTAACTCTTAGCGTATTAAGAACTTTAAGCGTAGGAAACGATCTTGCATCATATGAGAATTGGTATAGTTCCTATCGTTCAGTGGATATAAAGGCGGCTGCCACTGGACATTTATGGGAATTTGGCTATTATATAATAAATAGAATTTGTATTATAACAGGAATTGATTATCATGGATTTGTATGCGTTCATTCAATTTTATGTTGCCTTCTATTTTACTATATAATAAAGAATTTATCTAGAAATTATTCGATGTCCTTTTTCTTTTTTATGACAATAGGACATCTTCAATTTATGTTTTCAACATTGAGGCTGGAGTTAGCGATACTATTGGTCGGAGTTAGTACAATCCTATTAATAAAAAAGAAATATACACTATTTGTTTTTACATCTTTATTTGCACTAACTGTTCATACAGCCGCCATAGTTGGAATTGTTATATATGCAGCTGTTATATTTAGAAAAAATAGATATTATATGATAATTAGCTTCGCTTATATGCTGGCCATAGGAATTTTAAGCTTAACAGGTTTACAGGTTTTTTTTAATTGGTATAGTTCTTTCCGAGGAACCACTGCATATTCAAGAACGGGTAGTTTTGGTGGAATGCTATTCCTGTTTTTGATTGTTATCAATATAATTTCATATGCAGTATTATATATCTTTACTAGTCAAGGCAGGAGAGATAATAAGGCAAAATTGTTCTTACGAGTTGTTGTTTTAGGGAATATCCTACAATTATTGACTATGTATGATGGGATTATAACTAGAATGGTTGCATTTTTTACTTTTTTCTATATCATACTTTTGCCAAACATGATAGAGGAAAATAAAAATAAGGTTATTGGAATAGGAATGAAATGGGGAGTTGCTGCACTTTGGTTTGTATTTTTTGTTGTAGCATTGAACAATGACTATCAAGGAATTGTACCATATATTTCGATCTTCACCTAATCTTAATATGGAAAAGGCGGCAAAAAGATGATAGATCAGAATGTTAAAAACTTAGTAATGCGTATTGTGTCAATGGCTGTATCATTTATATCTACTATGATTATAACTTATATAGTAGTAGACTATATAGGCAATGAGTTATATGGATTTTACCAAATGTCGAATGATATTATTAATTATGCAACTGTTATAACTGTCGCATTAAATTCAATGTCAAGCAGATTTATTACCATAAGTTATATTCAGGAAGACTTCGATGATGCGAGTAAATATTATAATTCGGTCTTATTTGGAAATATAGTTCTTGCTGTAGCCCTTGCGATACCATCTAGTGTTTTTATATTAGTGCTCGACAAGCTGATTGATGTGCCTGATGTATATTTACATGACGTAAAAATACTCTTTGTACTCATGTTCATTAATTTCTTTGTTACTATATGCTCATCTGTATTAAGTACAGCAACTTTTGTAAAAAATAGGATTGACTTGGATTCATATAGGACAATAGAAAGAGAACTAATTCGTGTAATAATTGTTTATATTATATGTAAATTTTTATCACCTCATATCTGGTGTGTTGGAGTATCAATACTTGCCAGTACTATATTTGCATGTATTAGAAATTATTGTTATACATTAAAACTTGTTCCGGAAATCAAACTGTTTAAAAAGGAATTCTTTGATATAGGGAGAATAAAAGAATTAGTTCAGTCTGGACTTTGGAATAGTTTAACTCAACTTGGTCAAATACTGCGAAATGGTTTAGATTTGATAATAGCAAATCAAATGATTGGTTCCATGGCAATGGGAACGTTATCTGTTGCAAAAACGTTACCTAAGTATTTATTGGCAGCAATGACGGCAGTTGCCAGCGTTTTTACCCCTAAAATAATGATTGCGTATGCAGAAGGTAATAAAGAGAAATTAGTTAGTATTATTTATACATCCATAAAAGTGTGTGCCCTAATCTCTATATGTATAGAAGTGATTATAATTGTATTAAGCAGAAGATTGTATATATTATGGATTTCAGGACAAGACAGCTATACACTCTCTCTACTAACGATTGTTTCAATGTTTGGTTATGTAGTACTAATGCCTATGCAGGTATTATGGGCGGTATTTACAGCAACTAACAGAGTAAAAGTTAGTTCATTGTATCTGCTGGCTGAATCGATTCTCGCGATTTTGGCCGTATTCTGGTTATTAAAAACTACAGACAATGCTTTAATTAAGATGGTAATAATAGCCGGAGTAAGCAGTGTGTTTGAACTTATTAGAGGATTAACATTTCTCCCAGCCGTCAGTGCAGGGTTATTGGATATAAAGCTTAGAACATTTTATAAACCTCTTTTTAGATCGCTAATTGCATTTGGATTCTCTGTTTTTGTCAGTTTAATGGTCAATAAATTACCAATACATTCTTCTTGGAGCGGTTTTGCTTTGTTATGCTTTATAGATATACTGTTAACACTTATAGTGTGTGTTTTTGTTTTGTTCGATAGAAATGAAATACATTTTGTTCTAAGAATGTTCAAGATAAAGAGGGGAGAAAAATGACTTATTATATTCGGCTTGATGATGCCTGTGAGAAGCGTGATATACAAAATTGGAATCGAATGGAAAAGTTGCTAGATAAATATGATATTATCCCCCTTGTCGGAATTATCCCCTGTTGCGAAGATTCTTTGATGGACAAATATGAAGAAGATAAGAATTTTTGGAACCAAGTAAATATATGGATAAAAAAAGGGTGGGTAATTGCACTTCATGGTTATAGCCATGTTTTTATCTCAGAGGAGGGTGGTCTGAATCCGGTTAATAAGAAATCCGAGTTTGCCGGTGTACCTTTGGAGAGACAGAAGGAGAAAATCAGATCAGGTTCTGCTATCCTGCGTTCTCATGATATAGAACCTAAAGTTTTCTTTGCACCAGCTCACACATTTGACAGGAATACGTTGAAGGCATTAATGGAAGAAAGCGATATACGTATTATATCAGATACAATAGCAAATAAGCCTTATGCTCGCTGGGGGTTTACTTTCATCCCACAGCAATCCGGCTATGTTCGTAAACTTCCATTTAATACAGTAACTTTTTGCTACCATCCGAACACTATGAAAGATAAGGATTACAGTCTGCTGGAGAATTTCATTGAAGCTAATCGATATGCGTTTCGGCCTTTTGAAGTTAAAGAAACAGATAGAAGACTCGGATTGTTAGATAGAATACTAAAATTTGCCTATTTTATAAGGAGAGGATAGGAGGAAAGGGAAATGATCAGGGAAGAATTACGAAAACATAAATTCATTGTCTTTGGAGCAGAACATTATAATCCATTGGGCATTGTCCGCAGTTTGGGAGAAGAAGGTATAAGGCCGATTGTCATTATCATTGATGGCGGACCTCCATTGACATCTAAAAGTAAATATATTCAAAGAGTTCATCATGTAAAGGATAGGAATGATGGTCTTTGTATCCTTGTTGGCAAGTACATAGATAAGGAATGTCCTGCGTTCATATATGCCAGTGATGACACTTTAGTGTCTCTGCTGGATGCGCATTATGATGAATTGAAAGGGAAATTTTATTTTTTTAATGCAGGAGAAAAAGGAAAACTTGAATATTATTTAAACAAAAAAAATATTGGTGATTTGGCAGTGAAATGTGGACTAAATTTTTTAGAGACACAAGTTGTTAATAATGGTGATATACCAGAGAAAATTAATTATCCTATAATAACTAAGCCTATTGATTCCACCGCAATTGGTTGGAAAAGGGATATGTATATTTGTAACAATGAGAAGGAATTAAAAGAAGCATTCACGAAGATACATAGTCCTATTGTAATGATTCAAAGATATATTATTAAAAAAAATGAGTATTGTCTTGAGGGATTTAGCTGTAACCATGGTCATGATTTATTTATATCTATTCAATCTTCATATAATTACAAATTGCCAATGTCTTATAGTCCTTATATGACAGTTAACAACTTTAATAATATGAATAATGTCTTTCCTGGGCTACAGGCAATGTTTCGTGAAATTGGATTTGAAGGCATATTTGAAGTAGAGTTTTTAGTCGCAGAAGACGGAAAATTATATTTTGGAGAAATTAATTTTAGAAATTCTACGTGGAGTTATGCCTCAACATGTGCGGGAATGAATCTTCCGATTTTGTGGGCAGATTCGATGCTGCTTGGTCATCAAGTGGATAATTGCAGAAAGGAAATTGGCGAACCTGGTTTTACAGCTATGGTCGAATTGACTGATTTTAAGGAACGTGTTATTAAAAGCAAATATTCAATTATTAAATGGATTAAGGATTTAAAAAAATGTAAATGCAGATATTATATAGGACGGAATGATTGGCGCCCTGTATTGTCTATGCTGGAATCAAGGATTATAAAATCATAAAAGGAAGAAGGAAAAGGCATGTCAAACGAAAACAAATCTCGCCATAGTGGAAATGCTAAGTGGGGATCACGCTTTGGATATATAATGGTAGCCGCAGGTGCATCAATTGGACTTGGAAACATTTGGAAATTCCCATATCTTGCATACAGCGGAGGAGGCGGTATTTTTATTCTTGTGTATATTGTTATTGTCTTGTTCTTAGCCAAGCCGATGGTGGAGATGGAGACTGCTATTGGCAGACATGGAAGATCTGATACGGTATCGGTTTTTGAAAAAATCAACAAAAAGTGGGGATTTGTTGGATGGCTGGCAAATATTTGTACCATTTGCATTAATTTTTTCTATGTGGTTGTAGGTGGATGGGTACTTCGTTACGGGCTTCAGTTTATTACCAGTGGTGATTTTGGTTCTGAGCCGAATCTTTTTTACCAGAACTTTATCTCTGATCCTGTGCAGCCATTGTTTTATAACTTCATTGTACTGTTCATCGTGGTTGGCCTACTTTTGTTTGGCATTACCACTTTTGTAGAGAAGATTTCCAAAGTAATACTTCCTTCATTGTTTGTACTTCTTATTGTTTGTAGTTTCTACAGTATGTTTGCTGCTGAAGGAGCATTGGAAGGCTTAAAGTACTATCTCTTCCCGGATTTCAGCAAATTTACAGTTAAGGTTTTTGCAGATGCAGTAACTCAGGTTTTATTTTCCGTAGGTATCGGCTGGGGAATTTTCACAACCCTTGGTGCAAATGTTCCTAAGGAAAACAATATTCGTAGGGATTCTTTGGTTATCAGTTATATGGACACAGTTGCAGCTATTCTCGCTGGCTTCGTAATTATTCCGGCTGCATTTGGTGCAGGGGTGGATGTTCAGAAAGGGCCTGCTTTGATTTTTGAAGTTATGGCGGGTATCTTTAAAAATCTTCCAGGTGGCCGCTTCATTGGTTCCTTATTTTTTATAGCACTGGTTTTTGCAGTATTCTCCTCTCTATTTTCATTTATTGAAATTGGCGTGAGAATTTCTGAGATTAAGCTGAGAATGGGCAGAAAGAAAGCAATTATACTTAATGCTATTGTAATTGGCCTTGGAAACATCCTGGTATCCCTGGGTTTTGGACCACTTAAGAATGTAACGATTCCATGGCCAAGCTTTGGAGGCGTTGAGTACTATGGTTTTTATGATTGGTTGGATTGCTTCACTGGCTATCTTCTTCTTCCCCTTGGCTGTTTACTTACCTGCTTTTTTGTTTGGAAGGTCTGGGGATGGAGGGATTATGAAAAAGAGCTTACTGCCGCAGGCCGCGATGGAAAGCTTACTGGCTGGAACAAGTTTCTAACAGTATTCTTGGTTCCTGTGTTTATGGTAATTGTGTTGCTAAACGTGTTTGGATTCATAAAATGAAATCATTCTTTTAATCAGTTGAGCGTTCGTTGTTATATCAGAGTGGTGACAAAACTTTGCTTCAAATAGGTTTCAATGACCGTTGCAGTTATTCTGTGTATACAGTTTTGATTCTTCTGCTCCATGATTTATTTTTTTGCTTGTATGATTAAGCTTTGGCCTGTTATGCCGTCACATCCAAATACTCTCCTTTTTTCACCGGCTCCTCGCTGTAGGTCTCAGGCTTTGACCGGAAAGTGGTCCTTGTGGTTCCGCCGGACATATAGGTTTTCCCGCATTCGGGACAGATATCTGTGTGATAACTGACGGACTGGGATACCACCTCTTTGTCCTCCTTCTGTGCCTGTGCCCATGCCCGGGATACATGTTCGGCCTCATGGGCGCGGATGGCGAAAGCCGCACGTTCCGGGCTGACTCTGGTAGGAGTTTTGAAAGAAACGCCGGGATCATTGGAACCATCCTTATATTTTCTGTTTTTACAGGTCTGGCATTCATAAGAGTCAAAGTCGCCCTGAGTAGGAACTGCTTTGCCATTGGACGGATTACCGGCAGCAGCCTGGCCCGGCTGTATCTGCTGTCTGGCCGAAACCGGGGACATGGCAGGGCTTAGAGAAGGGGAGTAAATAGATAACCTGTTAAGGGAAATGACAGGACTCATAGAGGTCGCCTCCTTTTACATTTAAAATCCACGTTACCTTGCCATTATTATACTGCCGGAAGACCTACAAATCAATGATGATCTGGAAAAAATTTCTGTTTTCGCGCTCCGTATCGGTTTTCGTGTGGCCGTGATCCCGGTTGATTTTCTGTAAATCCTCGCGGGAGAGCCGGATATAGCCGATCATTTTCCGGCGCCTTTGCTTATTTATATTGACATTTTGTGACAATTTGCCTATACTATATTTAAACTGTTGCAGTTCCGTATGAAAAAGGACACATAACATATTTAGATTGTAAAGAACACTTTGTATGAATGTCTCCTATTAGGAACACTGTAATATCAAGGCTTTTCGGAGCCTGAAACCACAAAAAAATATAATCAGAGCTATCACATTACGCAAAAAGCCGTCCGGCATGAAAAAACGGGCGGCTTTTTTGTGTGGATAGCCGGGAGGGAGGCGAAAAAATAGTAACAAACTTTTAGCGCAAGATTTGTGCAACATTCATGAAATTAAAAAAGGAGGTAACGAATGGCAGACGAAAAACTGAACACAGGCCAGGAAGAAAATCCCCAGCCCAGCTTGTTCGATAACGGCCCGGAGGGTG
>JAAWHU010000050.1 GCA_022796015.1 Hungatella sp.
GCAGCAGCACTGCGGGCTGGCACAGAGGCATAGTGCGAGGCAGCAGCACTGCGGGCTGGCACAGAGGCATAGTGCGAGGCAGCAGCACTGCGGGCTGGCTCAGAAGAAGAGTGGGAAATAACCCCCAAAAATTATAGGTAATGTAGGAAGGGAGAAAACTATGAAGACAGATAAGATTTTATCCACACGCACCCATAAAATCATCTATCAGGTAGGCGACACTGCCGTTAAAGTATTTGATAAGAATTATCCCAAGGCAGACGTTCTCAACGAGGCCTTAAACCAGGCAAGAGTGGAGGAGACCGGCCTGCCTATCCCCAAGGTTCACGGCGTAAGTGTAACCGAGGATGGCAACTGGTGCATCATCACCGATTATATTGAGGGCAAGACCTTGGAAGAGATTATGGCAGAGGATCCGGCCAATGTTGAGAAATACATGAGAGACTTTGTGGCTCTTCAGCTGGAAGTTCACAGCAAGAAATGTCCAAAGTTAAATAAGCTGAAAGACAAGTGGAACGGTAAAATCTCTGAGTCCAAAGAGTTAAATGCCACCACCCGCTATGAGCTTCACACACGTCTGTCCAGTATGCCCAAACACAACAAGGTACTTCACGGCGACTTTAACCCCAGCAACATCATGGTAGACGCAAGAGGCCGCTACTATATTCTGGACTGGTCTCATGCAACCCAGGGCAACGCATCTGCAGATGCCGCTACTACCTACCTTCTGTTCTCCTTAAAAGACCAGAAGCTGGCTGATCTGTATCTGGATACCTTCTGTGAGATGAGCGACACTGCCAAGCAGTATGTTCAGAGATGGATGCCTATTACTGCGGCTTCCAGGCTGAACAAGAAGCTTCCGGGGGAGAGAGCGCTGCTGGAAAGCTGGCTTGATGTGGTAGAGTACGAATAATGCGTTGATTAACAGATAAAAGAACCCCCTGCGGGCTTCAGATACTGTCGGAAGCCTGCAGGGGGTGTTACTGTTCACAGGCGCCCTGTGAACGTAACTGCATATGCCCATTTTAGATTGCCTGCGGCAATGGGGCATATGCTTTGGCTCCATAGCTGTATGGGCTCATGACTAATCAGCAGAGTGATTCGTCATGGTATGAACAGAAACCGGGCGTTCTCTACGATCAATCAAAGGAATAGCCTTGCCCACTCCTGCAAGGATGTGCTATAATGTGTCCATTATGAAAAACTATATTATATTTGACCTGGAATGGAACCAGAGTCCTGAAGGAAAGGAAAACTCCATAGAGCGCATGCCCTTTGAGATCATTGAGCTGGGAGCGGTGAAGCTGGACGACGCACTTCGCCAGGTATCGGAATTTCACTGTCTGATTACGCCCCAGGTGTACACCCAGCTTCACTATAAGATCTCGGAAGTGACCCACATGGATATCCAGGAGTTAAAGCAGGAGGGCCGTCTGTTTGCAGAGGCCATAGAGAATTTTCTGGAGTGGTGCGGACAAGACTGCAGGTTCTGTACATGGGGCTCCATGGACTTAACAGAATTACAAAGAAATATGGAATATTATAAGATGGAGATTCCTTTTGAAAGGCCCCTCTGTTATTATGATGTGCAGAAGCTCTACGGCCTGGTAAAGGGAAACATAAGAGAGAAGATGTCCTTGGACCGGGCAGTAGAAGAGCTGGGGATCAATCAGGACCGCCCCTTTCACCGTGCCCTTGACGATGCCTACTATACGGGAAGAGTTCTTCAGCATATGGATCCCAGGATCTGGGAGCCCTATCTATCCGTGGATTATTACTGGGTGCCAAAGGAGAAAGGCCAGGAGATTACCCTGAATTTCCCCACCTACTCCAAATTTGTGTCCCGCACATATCCGACTAAGGAGGAGGTTCTGGCTGACAAGGCTGTGACAGACCTGGTGTGCCAGAGGTGCCGGCGCATGCTCCGAAAAAAGGTGAGATGGTTTTCCATAAACCAAAAGCAGTATTTCAGCCTGGGAATCTGTCCTGAGCACGGATATGTGAAAGGGAAGATCCGCATGAAAAAGGCGGAGAACGGAGAATTTTATGGGGTAAAGACCATAAAACCTGTGGATTCCGAGGGGGTTGACCACCTTTTCCACAAAAAGCAGGAACAGAGGAAAAAGCGCCATATCAGAAGCGACATGAAAAAGGTGAAGAAAAGCCAAATCGAATAGACTATTCCTCCCTCATCCGATATCCTACGCCGATTTCCGTAAAGATATATTCCGGTTCGGCGGGATTGGACTCCAGCTTCCGGCGGATATGGGCCATATTGACCCTCAGGATCTGGTTGTTGTTATCACTGTAGGGACCCCAGATCTGCCTCATGAGATAATCATAGGTCAGTACTTTGCCGGCCTGCCTGGCCAGAAGAGATACAAGCTTATACTCAATCTGGGTAAGATGGATTTCTTCCCCTCCAAGGGTAATAAGCCGCTTTTCAAAATCAATCATCAGGTCTTTACAGCTGTACACCGAATTGGAAGAGTCTGTCTGATGGCTGTGGCGGAGAGCAGTGCGGATGCGGGCCATGAGCTCCGAGGTCCCGAAAGGCTTGGTAATATAATCATCGGCTCCGCAGTCCAGGGCAGTAACCTTTTCCTCCTCCTGAACACGGGCAGAGATCACGATAACAGGAGTATGGCTGAACTGCCGTATTTTTCGGATCACCTGGATGCCGTCCATATCCGGCAGTCCCAGATCCAAAAGAATCATATCCGGGCACTGTGAAGTAATGAGCGAAAGGCCTTCTAAAGCCGTGGCGGCGGTAAAGGTCTTATAAGATTCCGCAATCAATGCCGTTTCAATGAAGCGGCATATATTTTTTTCATCTTCAATGATCACAACTTTCAATTTCTGATTCATAAGTTTGTTCCCCCAAAGGTAATGTAAACATAATTTCGGCGCCATCTCCATGGTTCCTGGCAGATATCTGACCATGGTGAGCAAGAATAATGGTTTTGCAGATGGAGAGCCCGATTCCCATGCCCTTGTGAGAATCACTGCTGTGATTCTGGGTGGGAGTGTATCCGTCAAATAGATGGCTTAAGGTATCTGGATCAATGCCGGATCCATAATCACGCACATGAAACAAAGCCAGATCTTTGTCGATTGTCACAGCCAGATGGATAGGCAGGGAAGAACCGCTGTGAAATACAGCATTTTCCAGGAGATTGATCAGTACCTGCTCAATGAGCATGGCGTCCATGGGAATCATAATAAGAGCCCCAGGGATATCTACATGGACTTTGACATGGGGCATCCTTTTGTAGAACCTCTGCAGAGCAGAGGAGATCACTTCCTCCAAAGGCTCCAGGACAGTTTTTACACTGGCAGTTTCGTCGTTAATTCTGGTGACAGACAGAAGATTTTCCACCATATGGAGGAGCCACTGAGCATCGTCGGCGATGGCTTCTACTAAGAAGATTTTGTCAGGCTCCGACATAAGAGAACCCTGCTCCAAGTAGGAGGAAGCCGCCCCCATAATGCCGGTGAGAGGGGTGCGCAGGTCGTGGGATACAGCCCTTAACAGATTGGCCCGCATTTTCTCCTTCTCAGCCTCCATAAGCATATGATCTCTCTCGTTAAGAATCCGCGTCTGTTCCTTCAGATGAGTGGTCAGTGTGCTGGTAATGGAAGAAATAATCATCATGCCCAGAAAGGTTACAGGATATCCATCCAGAGTAAAATTCAAGGCCATATAAGGGTAGGTGAACACAACATTAATAAACAATATGCTGAATAGTGAAGCGGCGATCCCGGGGACATAGCCTTCCGTATTCTGGGCAATAAATACAATAGCCAGAACATAGATAATAGCCATATTGGCCGTGCTGTGGGACAGAAGAAAAAAGGCAGTGGCCACCAAGGTGGCAATCATCAGACAAAACAGGGTAACTTTAATATTGCGCAGAAGCACCGCCTTTTTTATGGAAGATTTAAACATAGTCATCATTCCTGAATCTTTGAGATAGAAGCTGGCGTTTCCGGGTGGAGAGAGACCTTTTTTTCTGCACCAGGGAATCAAACTGGTCTGAAGAAATACCGGACTGAGCAAGGCGTTCCAGACGTCTCTGGCGTCGTCTTAGCAGGTCAGCTTCCTCCCTCCTGCGGGAGTGGATAAAGAGGGTGACACCGGCAGTCGTCAGCACTACCATAGCGGCCAGGCAGCCGACTGCAATGAGAAGAGAATTGGACAACGTGCCTGTCCGCTGCTTGGGGCCTGGGGCACCAGGGGAATCCACCGTGTTTTTCTCAGGAATATTCTCAGAGGCGTCTGTGTTCAGGCCATCTGTCGGCGAACGATCAGAGGATTCTTTTTCGAGCCCCCCCGCCTCCTCTCCTTCAGGGATGATTCCTTGGGAGGCAGCAGCATCACCGGAACGCTCCTTACGCAGGGAGTCGGTGTCAGAAGAATCCTCAGGGGAAGAAGCATCCTCAGGCCCTGCCATTTCGCCGGAGAGAGCCATAATCTCCCCGGACTGGGATGATTCAGACAAGGAGGTAAGAGCTGCAGGCGTCATGACCTGGTCAGGTGACATGGCATTGACAGTCAGATAAGTAAAACCTATGGGTTTGTCATCCCAATAATAACAGACTCGGGCAATGGAACCAGGCGGGTCCTGTTCCGTTAGGTCATAGGACAGCTGGGAGGTAACAGAGCTGAACACCGCATCTTTTGGGATGGTTATCTTCATAGAAGGGTCCAGCTCCAGGCCGGAAAGTCCTGTAGGGGACAGACCGCCAATGGTCATATCATTTTCAATGGAAGTAAAGTCCGTATCAAAGCCGGCGGCGGACACGCAGAGAAAATTGCGGAAACCGAAATTCAGCATGGCTTTGGTATCCGAATAGTGAGTGGAATGGCCGTTGAGAACCACTGCCACCAGAGTCATCTCATCACGCCTTGCAAAGGTTACCAAAGTATTGCCGGCCAGGGAAGTATATCCGGTCTTTCCGCCAAGGGCGCCGCTGTAGTATTCCGGCATGTTTTTCTTAATCATCTTGTGGCCGGGGTAAATACGAAGCCCTTCTTTATTATTCCGTGTCACGGGAAGATCATAATAAAGAGTGGCGTCAATCTCCATAAAAGTGTCATTGGAAAGAGCAGCCCGGCCGATAAGAGCCATGTCATAGGCGGTGGTATAATGGTTGGGGTCATTGAGACCGCTGGGGTTGGCAAAATGAGAGTTCTGACAGCCCAGGGAAGCGGCCTTGGCATTCATGAGCTCGGCAAAACTTTCCGTGGTTCCGGCCACATGTTCTGCCAAGGCATTGGCTGCCTCGTTGGCCGACCTTAAGAGCAGAGCATATAGGCAGTCCCTTACGCTGAGGACATCCCCTTCATCCAGCCCGGCGCTGGTGCTGCCTGCCTCCACATTGTAAACTGCATTGTGGGAGAAGGTAACCATCTCGTCTAAGTCGCACCGCTCAATAACAATGAGAGCAGTGAGAATCTTGGTGATACTGGCAGGGTAGTAGGCAGTATGAATATTTTTGCCGTATAATACGGTACCTGTGTCCGCATCCATGACGATACCGCCTTCCGCCTGGATTGAGATATTGTCGGGCCAGGCAGGGGCCGCCTCTGCTCTCAGAGGCCAAAGCCCTGCAAGGAGAGCGGCACATAAAATACAGGATAATAATCGCTTCATAACAGTCAGCCTCCCTTATGCGTTGTCTCCCGGCTGCAGTGCAGCAGAAAGAGACATAAGAAAAAGATAATGAGTACAGAGCCGGCAAAAACCATGGCAATCCGGGCTGCAGTATCCATAAAGAAAGGCTCCGGGACAATGTTGATTAAAAGATCCGTGGAAGGATCCAGCAGCCATAAATCATTGTCAAAAAAAATCTCATGGAATATGACAAAATATTTGGTAAAGTCCGTGGAAATAAGGGCCGCCAGTCCGCAGATCAGAGTAAAAAACAAGGCCGTGCATCCACAGATGGAACGGGGAATGACCTTGGAGAGAGAGGCTTTTAAAAAGAGAAGGAGAGCGAAACACACTGCTGCTGCGGCCAGGCAGATGCGGCGGATCAAAAGCCCGCCTAAAAATAACTCCCGCACATCCTCCATATGGGCGATTTCCCGCTGGTTGAAAAATTCTCTGGGCCGGCCGTCTACCACAGCAGGCACATGGAGATCGTCACGGCGGCCTCTTAAGTATGCCATCATCTCATGGGTAACATTCAGCAGTTCCTCCATCTCCATATGAACATCATCGGTAACATGGTATTTTGCATATTCTTTCTCATAGTATCCGGGCATCCAGTAAGTCACAGCCTCCACGGAGGTAATGAGAAGAATGATTATCAGACAGAATGCAAACAGGATTCCCAAGGTGTAGTGAAGATATTTCATAAAAAGCACCCCATTTCAATCTTCAAAATAAACGCTGTACTGGAATTATATTATAATCCAGGGCCGGAGACAAGAGGAAATTTAATAAGGGGAAGCGAGAGCTTCCCCTTATTAAGCACATTACGAACCAGCTGCCGGCGGTCAGTCATGTACCAGATATTGACTGGACACATAGGCTTCGGTACCGTTGTAATTGATAATAGCCCATTCGTTGTCATAGTCCTCCACATAGTCTACAATCGTCCCTGCCTCCAGAAGGCCCAGCTTATTACCGGCGGTGGAAGGTTCTGAGCGGACATTGAGGGCATCCGAGGTCTTGTAAACCGGAGCCGGGGTGGTGGGGGCCATGGTCTCCACAGGAGGTGTCTCTGTGGGAGGAACCGTAGGCTGAAATGCCGATGTGGGAACCGGTGTACTGGAAGTATTATCCACCGGATCCGATTCCTTTGGCTTTAAGAGCAGGACAGCCAAGGCAACGGCCCCGCATGCAGCTAAAATAATAGCTACACGGATCAGATCCGTAGGCGATATGGAAAAACCGCTGGAAGGGGGACGTCTTCTGCTTCTGGTGCTGCGGCTGCCGGAGGCGCTTCGACCTCTTTGATTCCGGCTGCTGGAACTTCTGTCTCCGGGATTCCTGCCTCCCTGCCTTCTGTCCTCCCCCTTTCGGCTGCCGGAATTCCTAGACCCCTGCCGCCCATCTGTAAAGCGTTTTCCCTGCTCCCTGCTGCCTGGGCGTCCTTTTTTGGATTTATATTCATTGGCAAATGTATAGACTTCCTGAGAGAGCAGGTGATATGCCTGGTTGGCGTCATAAGCATTGTCATTGCCTTCATGGGCAGCCTTGTTGCCCAGCATCCGAATCTTGTGATAGTGCTCACAGGTAGTTTTGCTGATCCATTCGTTGTCATAAAGGGCATCAATGGATGAAGCCAGATCATCTTCAGAGACGGAGGCTATCGAGCAAAGGTAGTTAACCATAAGTTCCAGAACCTGACGGGACGTCATCATAGATAGATTGTATTTTTTTTGGGTAATCAGCAGTTCTGCATCCTTTACTCCGCGGCGCATATTCTCCCAAGTGCTTGTGATATCTGGTGCTGCCATATAGACCTCCTTTTTGCCGGTTTGGACGGCTCATCTGTATGTTATTATACTAGTTTTCGACAATTTATGCACCTATATTTTTACATTGTTAAGAAAAAAGAAAAAAGAATTTAATCATAGCATTGGGAATACTTGAAAAGACGGCTGTGGAATGATAGAATGAGAGGACAATAATCGGCTGGAGGAAGAGCAGTTATGAGGTTACGTCATATTCCCGGATCAGAGGAACAGATTGAGAAAAGTTCCTATGTGATACAGAATCCCCAGGAGAAGAAAGGGCGATGGAAGGAGGTCTTCGGCAATTCCTGCCCTCTTGAGATTGAGGTGGGCATGGGAAAGGGAAAGTTTCTTATGGAGCTGGCATCAGCCAATCCTCAGGTGAATTATATAGGGATTGAGATGTATTCCAGCGTTCTTCTCAAAGCCCTTCAGAAGCGGGAGACTATGGAAGAACTTTCCAATCTCCTGTTTCTGCGGGTAGATGCCAGAGAGCTGGCCGATATCTTCGGGCCGGAGGAGGTGGACAGAATATATCTGAATTTTTCCGATCCATGGCCCAAGGACAGACATGCCAAGAGGCGGCTGACATCTCCCAGGTTTATGTCCGTCTATCATAAGATCTTAAAGAGAGATGGCGTGGTGGAATTTAAGACAGATAACCGAGACCTGTTTGAATATTCCCTGGAATCTATTCCGACAGCAGGGTGGGAAGTGAAGATGCAGACCTTTGACCTTCATCACAGCCCGTGGGCTCAGGGCAATGTTATGACCGAATACGAGACAAAGTTCTCGTCAGAAGGAAAGCCCATCTGCAAGCTGATCGCCCAAAGAGGAATGGGGAAGACTGTCTCCTCCCGAATCCAGGAATAGAAATCAGGAACCTGCGTATCTTAATAGAAAGCGGATTGGTGTGGTGAACTCCATGTCAGTGAAAGATACCCTCATAAAAAGGCTGCAGCAGGCTACCTGCGACAAAACGGAGCTTAACAAAAAAGTGGTCAGATGGCAGAAATCCCTGAAGGAGGCCGAGAAAGCGCTGAAAGAAGGCGGAAAGAAAAAGTAAGACCAAGTACTTACTAAGGAAGGAGAATAAATCATATGGCAATGCAGTTTACAAGCAGTAATTTTGAGACAGAGGTATATCAGGCAGAGGTGCCCGTATTGGTGGATTTTTATGCAGACTGGTGCAATCCTTGCAAGGCTATGGGGCCTGTAGTGGAGGCGCTGGCTCAGGAATATCAGGGGAAAGCCAAAGTGGGAAAGATCAATACCGACGACAACCAGGATATCGCCATGGAATATGGAGTAATGTCCATCCCTACATTCATTATCTTTAAAGGCGGGAAAGCCGTAAAGAAGATGATCGGAATGCAGGACAAGAGAAATCTGGTGGCCGCCATAGAGGAAGCTTTGTAATTGATAAAGTCCGTCATGGGGCATAAATCTTGGCCTCATGACGGCACTGCCGTCCCCACCGGTTAGCAGTGTGACTGACAGGGGAATGATCTGTTTTGAGAAAAGATGCAGAAAAATTTGGAAAAAAGGGTTGACAAGTATTGTCTCATGCGGTAGAATAATTTGCGTGTCATTTAGTGACAAGAATTTATGAGAAGAGCGCCTTTAGCTCAGTTGGTAGAGCAGTAGACTCTTAATCTATTTGTCCAGGGTTCGAGTCCCTGAAGGCGCAGTAAAGTACTGATTTTGGTGACGGGAAGCACTGGGGTCGGTGCTTTTTTTTGTGTGTTAGTGTTCACAGGCGCCCTGTGAACATAACTGTGAAGCATTGGTGTTAAGTCTGCAAAAGAAATCCTTGACAATTCTATGAGGCTGTCTTATAATATTAAAAGTTTCAGAGGATAACTGATAACAAAGCGCCTTTAGCTCAGTTGGTAGAGCAGTAGACTCTTAATCTATTTGTCCAGGGTTCGAGTCCCTGAAGGCGCATCAAAGTACTGATTCCAGATATGAGATGCCGGGGTTGGTGCTTTTTTATATCACAGGAAAACCAGTGCATCATTGCCTATCGCATTACTTCTCGAAAGGAGAAGTTCATAAAAAAGTATGGACAAAGATACAAGGATTGCGGTAATCGGAATTATTGTGGAGGACAAGGATTCCATAGGAGAGGTGAATCGGCTGCTTCATCAATATGGGAAGTATATTATCGGCCGTATGGGCCTGCCCTATGAAAAGAAAGCAGTGAATATTATCAGCGTGGTTATTGATGCGCCTATGGATAAGATCAGTGCTTTGTCCGGGAAATTAGGCAGGCTGCCGGGAATCAGCGTCAAAGCGTTGTATTCAAAGACCGGGGCGGGAAAGATAAAAGGAGAAGGCGAATAGAATAGATCGGATCATATAGATAGAGGGGCCGGGACAAAAGGATGATTTTGTCCCGGCCCTGTTATGGTCTCAGCGCCGTACACTTTCCCTGGCTTTTTCCAGGACGATCTTGGATTCCTCCATAGAGCAGTCCATAAGCTGCAGCAGGTCAGGCTTTTCTACGGTGGGCGAATAATAGAATCCCTGCTGATACTGGCAGTCCGCCCTGTTCAGCACCTTCAGCTGATGCTGGGTTTCTACGCCTTCGGCAATAATCCTCAGACCTAGATTCTTGGCCATTTGGGTCAGGCTGTCCACCATAATCCGGGCATTGGGATTGCTCTCCAGCTGCCAGATAAACATTCTCTCGAATTTTACCGTATTCACAGGCAGTTCCAGAAGGCTTGAAATGCTGCAGAAACCGGAACCGAAATCATTGAGGATGACCTCAACGCCCATCTCGGACAGGCTTTGGAGAACCATGTTCATGTTCAGCTGATAGCTAAGGTAGGCATTCTCCGAGAACTCCAGAGCCATCTTGCCGGCAGGGATCTGATAACGGCGGAGAATGGTCTCGATTTTTGCAAGGAAATCCTCCTGCTGGAACATAAGGGGAGATACGCGGGTGCTGATGGACTCAAAATCAATGCCTTTCTCAATCAACTCTGCAATGCAGGCTCCCAGATGTTCCAGGGCAAAGTATTCCAAGGTGCGGATCTGTCCCGTATCTTCAGCCACAGGTGCAAATTCCGGAGCGCCGATGAATCCCAGGCCTTTTACGAAAATACGCAGGTACAGCTCTGCGCGGACGAATTTTTTCTGTTCCACATTGTAAGTGGGACGATAGCGTACTTCGATCTCCTGCCGGTCCAGAGCCTCGTTAAGATACATGGCGATGGTACGGCGGCGGTTCTGCTGTTCCCGAAGAGCAGTATTGAAGACTGCCATCTGATTGGAACCATATTCCGAAGCCTTGGTTACGGCGATATCCAGACATTTTAAAAGCTCATCCACGGTTGTGGCGTGGAGCGGATAGGGGCAGAGGCCGATCTGAATGGAGCAGATACAGTCAATATCCCCTACAGTCCATACATGTTCAAAGCGCTCTAAGATCTCCTGGCAGATGGTCTGGGCTTGGCCGCTGGTGGTGCGGTCCATGATAATAATGTATTCCACACCAATAAAGTGGTGAAGCCTTTTACCGGTGGCATGTTTAAGGTATTCCTGGATCTGCTGAAGAAGCTCCTCGCAATAATCATAGCCAAAGACATCGTTGAGGCGTTTAAAATTCTCAATATAGATTTTTACGGCAGTACCGGTGGACCTCTGATCCAGGTTGGACATGAGCATATCCAGATATTCATAACAGGAATTTTTTCTGCCAGGTCCTGCCGGAGCAATGGGAGCCGGTTCACGGCTTACTGTCTTAGGCCGGGGTGGCGGTGCTTGTTTTTTGCCAAATAATTTCATAATAGACAAAGCCTCCGTAATGATGTAATTTATTCTTAAATTAAGTATAATGAACAAACCACAGAAAGTCCAGATAAATCTCCGTAAAGTTAAGATTTAATCGTTCCAAGCCGATATATTGTATAAATATTTAACTAAATTTTAAGCTTCGCAATGACCTGTTGGGATAACAGAGGGAAGGAGGCAGGACTGTGGGGATTGCTATGATCGGCAGCGTGAGCCAGTATGCCAGAAGCATGAAAATGACTATGGACTGGAAGCAGAAGAAGGAGACCAGAAACTATACAAAAAAATCTGACGAAAAGGTTTCGGAGATAGATCTTTACCGGAGGCAGCTGGAGGAGATACGGGAAAATGCGGCTGACGACAGGTCGACTATCTATATGAAGCTTCAAAACGGCAAAAAACTTACGGCAGATGAACTGGATTATCTCAGAGAACATGACCCGGAAGCTTACAAGAAGGCAAAAGAGCTTGAGGCAGAGCAGAAACGATATGAGGAAGAACTGAAGCGCTGTAAGACAAAAGATGAGGTGGAAGAGGTACGGATGACTTATCTGGCATCCAAGATGGCGGTGGCCAAGGAGGTATCCAGCAACCCTAACATTCCCAAGGCTCAGAAGATGGCCATTCTTCTCCAGGAGAATGCCAAGATCAAGGCAGCCATGGAAGCGGAACTTAAGTTTAAGAACTCCAGCCAATATGCCAATATGCCCACTGCCGAGGAGGAAGCCCAGGAGACCGAAGAGAGGAGAGCCCAGCTCAGAGGAGAACCTTGGCAGGAGGAGGCGGCAAGACGGGCCGAAGAGGAAGAGGACATGGAATCCGCCGGGAATCCAGAGGACATTGTGGAGGGGGAGTCTGCAGAAAAAGCGGAGGCTGGAGCAGCAAAGAAGGCGGAGAATGCCAAGGGGGCGGAGCCTGGGTATAAGGCGGAGGTTCCACAGAAAGTTCGGGTTCTGGGAAAGATACAAGCCCCGCAGAAGGCCAGGGAGGAAGTCCGGCGGATCGACCTGGATAAGGAGGTGCGAATCCCCGGCCCAGACAGAGAATATGTCCGTAATGTTTATAAAAAAGAGATGAAATAGAAGGAGAGGACCAGGCGTTAGGCCTGGTCCTTTTCCATTGCTTCCGTGCACAGGACCATCTGTCCCAGCATCATATAATCCTTTAAATTTTCTATCTGGATAATCTCAGGGATATACTGCCTGGGAATATATTTTGCAACCTCATTCACAAGGTCGTCTGTCTGAACAATGAGCTTGCAGGACAAAAGCACGGCTTCCGGACCAAGAATGCAGATCAGGGAGACAAGAGACTGGGCGACCCAGGACAAAGTTCCCTCCGGCGTCAGCCATAAGCTGGAATTGCGAAGATCCGCATTCATGGGAAGATACTGCACTTCCCCGGCCACATGCTTGTAGCCCTCAATAAGCTGGCCGTTGTGGATGCTGCCCACACCGCCGGTAGACCCGATAAAAGGCTGGAAGAAAAATGACAGAGAGCTGTAACTGTCCTGGGAGGCGTAATATCCCACGGCAATACAGTTGGCGTCATTACCCAGAATAAACTGCCTGGAATATTTGCGGCAAAGGGATTCCAGAACATTGCTTTCATGAAAGCCTTGAGTCGGAAGGGTGATCTTGCCTTCATCCAAAATCCCGGGCATGGACAGTCCCACCATTTTGATGTTAGGGCAGATGGCAAAGGCGGTATCACAGATATCGCATACATCATCCATGGAAATCCGAGGTTTAATGCTGACCTCATCGAAGATAATGTCATGGTGTTCACTGTAGATTCTGGACGCCAGAAGAAAGTGATCGTTCTCCCGGATCAAGGCGATGGTGAGAATGGGAACATGTGACTTAATCTGCCGTTTTAAGGGAAGCTGCCGTATGTAAGGTCTGTGGGAAGTCTTCTCGGAAGAGATGAGAGGCTCCAGGTCCGTGAAGATGGACCGCACATCGTAGGTGGCAAAAACCTTAGGAGGGATCTTATAAAGTTTTTTTCCTGCCAGGATCTTTTTTGCCGTATCATAAATATAGGAAATCTGAGGGGCCAGAAGGATGATGTCATACTGGCTGGCTACGTGATACAGCTTTCCGTAAGATATGGCGGAAAATTCATAGTTGAGGGACAGCAGCTTGGCGGATTCATTGAGCTTCTGGGCGAAAAAGCTGGTAGTCAGTCCGCTGGTGCAGGACAGAAGAACCCGGACAGGCGGCTTTACCGTCAACTCTCTTACAGCCTCCAGCATCTCACCGAACAGCTTCATGGCATGTTCCAAGGTATGCATCTGAAAATGAAGGTAGAATTCATGGCGGTTGCTTACCAGGTTCAGCACACTCAGCTGAATAATATCCATGGGAAAAAAAGTGACTTCTCCCAGGCAGTAGCCTGTCTCGATAATCACCACATTTTCATCTTTTGCATTGACATAAAGCTTATAATCGGAACTGGTTTGAGTCAGGATCCACTGCCTGAACTGCCGGACTAAAGTATCTTTACCATCTTCCATCATAAGTATCCCCCCTTTCCATACCTCTATTTTGAAGGATTTTCCGGAAGATGTCAAGCCCGGCTTATGTTTTAATCGGTATCCTGGCTTTTTTCGTTTGGGGAATAAATTTTTGGGGAAATTACACGGGAAACGCGAATTGTAACCGAAATGTAACCGCTGCACTTTATAATATGGTTAATCGAATACAGGAGGTGGTGTCTATGAAAGACCGGACTCAGAGAATGGATGAACAGGCCTACGGGATTCTGGTCATCCGGCGGAACCTGGATGATCAGGTATCGGGTTCCTTGTACCATCACCTTCATGAAGAGAAACTTCGTTTTAACGGATACATGGGACTGATGGAGGTGCTGTATATGCTTTCGGGTTCCCTGGCTCTTCCGGCAGCAGGTTTAGCAAAAGACAGATTGTCGGAATCATCGTTATCCTCCAGACTTGAAGAACGGGTTAACCGGATTGAAGGCGGGACGGGCGCCAGAAGGCCGCGGCACACTTACCAGCTGCAATTACGCCATTATTTTAACAGTACCTGGCAGGGTGTCTTAAGAAGCAGGGAGACAGGGGAGATTTGGCAGTTTGAAAGCTTCCTGGAGCTTATCAGGATTCTGGAGCTCCAGTTAGGCATACAGTCTGAGCAGACATGGTTTCCCCAGCAGCCTCAGGGCACTTACATGTACAGGAGGAACGGCCAGCGGTTTGCCGTAAGCATCTTATTTCAAAGGAATAAGACGTGGCAGGGCCAGATGCGCTGGATCGAAGGCAGAAGGACAGTGAACTTTAGGAGCTGCCTGGAACTGATGCTGATGCTTAAAGAGATTTCCTCGGATAAGTTGTCAGAAGGAAGGATTTTTGACAGGATACCAATAGCGAAAAAGGTTTCGGCAATATAAAAAAGTCCCTTAGAAATAGATAAAAGAGATCATGGTTGAGGTGAAAAGGATGAGTAGGATTAGAAAAAAATTCAGAAGAGGTTTGGCGGTGTTCCTGTCGTTCTGCATTGTGTTTACTACATTCCAGAGTGCGGCATGGGCGAATCCCTCGGAGGATGAAGAGGCAGATTCCGGCCAGGTCCGGGATGCACTGATCGAGCTGAACGGCGCAAAACTTTTGGAAGAAGCCGAGAAGGCTATCCAGAGCGGGCAGCTGTTTGATTTTGAAGAATGGGGTATGTCATTCCTTCTTCAGGATGAGAATGGCCAGCTGGTGCTCTCTGAGGATTACAGGAAGGTCCTTAGCTCAGCCACCGGCAATGTATATGCCATAGATGAGCTTCCGTTTGTAGATGAGGCCCGTGCTGCCAACGCCTTAGGCGAGGCATGGCTTGCGGCTTTTGTGAAGCTGGACGGAGAAGACGTAGAGCTGGAACCGGCCACAGGAAGCAATGCCCAGAAAGGGACACCGGGCAATGCAGGAAGAGCAGGCTTTAACAGTGCCAAAAAAGGAAGCCCCAGCAATGCCGTCCATGAAGACCAGACAGGCGGATACAGCAGCTACACAATGACAGGAAACGAACAGTTTATCTTCTTGTTCGTGAACCCTTCCAATGATGAGATTAATTTTCAGCTTGACATAGACGGAAGAAAAACAGGAATCCTCAGTGTAGGAAGAGAAAGTGTATTCCTGTCAGGAGAGGAGCCTGTTGTTAAAAAGGAAGATATAAAGAAGGAACCTGTTAAAAAGGATCCGGTAGTTCCTACTCTGCCGGCAGTTCCTGCAGGTCCGGGCGGAGCAGCTGGCGGCCCGGCGGCTCCCACAGAGCCTGTTATATCAACAGAACCAACAGTGCCTGCGGAGTCCGCGATTTCTACGGAGCCTGTGGCGTCTACGGAGTCTGGGGCCGTTTTGGATCCGACTCAGGAGGTTCCGGTAACCGATCCGGCAGAGAGCAGTCCCGAGGATGTGACCACAGAAGAAGGGACGGAGGGCATCACAGGGGATGAGACACAGGAGAGCGGCGAGAATGAAGGTACTGAGTCCGGTGATCTGATTGACCCAACGAATTCCATTGACAGCGAAGCGTCTTTGGAAGACTCCGGAGATTCCCAGGTGACAGAGGGAGAAGGCAGTGACCATCAGCAGGGTCAGGAGCCTCCTGAGGAGAACACGGATGCAGGGTCAGAGGGCGGAGATGCAGAAGACAATCTTCCCCAGGAGGGAGAGGTCTCCGAGGAGAACATTACTTCCTCTGATAACGAAGGTACGGAGTCCGGGGAGAATCCTGCAGAGGAAGCGCCGGCTCCCGAAGAGAATAATGATTCCGGAGACGCAGAGCCTCAGAATGAGGAGGCAGGGGACAATGCCCCGGCAGAGGGAGGCCAGGAAGGCGCAGAGATAGTGGCAGTATCGCCCCATAAGGTTTACCGTGTAGGCGACTCTGCAGACGAATACATAGAGTTAGAGAATAGGAATGCGGAATTTGAAGCCTGGCAGGAAGCACAGGGCGGATATGACGAGGAGGCGGAGGAAGAAGAATATTACAGCGAGAACGTGGTGTATGTGAATGAGAATACGGAAGGCGTGCAGCTGGAGACCACCATTCTCCCGACGGCTCTCATGGGAATGGGCGGAGGAGCTCCCATGGCAGTTATGAGCAGTGTGGATGAAGGCGGGGAGTATGAAGTCCTTTATTCAGAGAGAGACCTGGATATGCCTACGGCGGGGATTATGCTGCTGAGTGCAAGGAGTTTGCAGACATCAGAGGAAGCTAAGCTGAATCTGTTAAAGGTGAATTTATATAATTATGATGCAGATGAATTAAATCATGCAATAAGTGGTAGCACAGAGCCAGTAGATGGTAATATACGCAAAGATTTATTCCTTATAAATGTAGCAAGTCAGGAGCTTGAAAACATACCAGTAGCCCAACAAAATAAAGTAATAGATACATCAAAATATGGCGGGATACCGGCTGCTTTTCAGGGAATTGTAAGCAACGAATATGATGCAGATGGGAAAATCAGCATATCAGATTCGTATAGTGTGGGAGGATTAGGAAGCCTTTATTATTTATTCCCTGACAAAGAAGCAGATGTTAAGGAAGGTGTAGACGCATATTTAGATATACCTGTTGAGTATAGAGAAAACGGAAACGGGGTATTTCAGTATAAAGATGGATACTATGTTTTAAATGCTGTAGAACCTGGATTAACAGGTAACTATCTCAGGGATGTCATACCTGTTCAGGTAAGTGTGCTGGGAAACGAAGAAACAGGATATGCCCTGAAAAGAGATAATGTAGGCTGGGAGGGATTCTGGCCATTTGAAAAAATTACGCCGGATAATGAAAAAGTACCAAGGGGTGGTCATTTACAAAAAGAAAGCTTCGGAATGAAGATGTCGTTTGACTTTAATATGCCTTACAACGGAAAAGGAGCTAATGGGGAAGATGTAAAATTTACCTTTGTAGGGGATGATGATGTATGGGTTTATGTCAGAAAACAAGGTGAAACGGTTGCGAAGCTGGCCTTAGATCTTGGCGGAGTTCATGGTGCTACGGTTGGATATATTAACTTTACAACAGGGGAAATAGTCCATACTTTTGCAGGGCAGAACGGACAAAATCTTGGAATTCAGAAATGGTATCTTTATAACGATAAAGAACTAGACGAGCTAAATAGGGGAGTGGGAGAAGGTGAGGTAAAATATGCAAAAGTAATTGGTTTGGAAAGACCGGCGTCAGGTGGGAATGAAAATTATACACTGGACTTCTATTTTATGGAGCGCGGCGGGAATTTGTCTAGTTGTTATATTGATTTTAATATGGAGATAATTCCTAAAAAAGAAATAAAGATACAGAAAAAAGTAGTGGGAGACACAGATGAGAGATCCTTTGATTTTAAGATAATAAGCAGTGATAGCAAAAAGCTTCTCGAGGAATATAGGAATACGCAAAACGAATTGGAATCAATAGAAGATGTTAAAGTAGAAACAGTGAATATAAAAGCAGGAGGTCAAATAAGCAAAGAGATAAGTGAGCGATATTTCTATATCCAAGAAACAAATGCTGGTGAGAAAGTAGAATGGGATACCTTAGGCGCAGAGAGCGGCAGGTATAACAGTGAAGTCATTAATGGCGTTACAAAGTCCAAAATCTATGACAGAAGTAAATTTCTGGATGGATATTTAATTCAGTGTACCAATATTTACGGGGAATTGTTACCGGAGATTAACAAATCTGCATGGCAGGATACGCGTGTTACGACAGAGAGTCGATATGATATCGCTTTAGAGGTGGATGGGGATAGTCTAAGAACTTCTACACCTGGCATGAGTGGAGCGAGTATCGTAATTGCCGTAGATATGTCAAGAGCAATGCAAGAAGATGAGAAAGGAATAATGCTCGGCAATGCACTGGAAGAATGTATAGGGGGATTGTCAAACAATACACGTATATCTTTTCTTCCAAGCAATAGTGGGGGAGCTGATCAATGGACAGATCCGCAACATTGTAGCTTTAGTTTCACGCAAGAGAGTTTTTACTCTGAACCTGTTGTTGTGCCGATGATATTAACCCTCGCAAACGACGCTTTTTCTTGGGAGAAAAACGAAAAGAAAGATTTGATCTTTATTTTGGGAGGGAGGCCTGATGAACAGTCTCTGGGATTCATTCCAGGACCAGTAGATACATTAAAAAATTCAGGTGTAGAAATACACATGATAGAAATTCATGATGAGACAGACACGGGAGGTTCATGGATAAGTGCATCATATGCAACAAAGCATTATCAAATAACGGTTGATGAATTGGACTCTACACTTAGAAACATCATGCTTCCTGGAGAAGCAACAGAAACGCTTAAGAACTCCTTTGTATATGATACATTAAGCGATAAGGTTGAATTATCTGGAACTAAGATGTGGCTTAGCGATAATAAGGTTCTCAATGAGCAAGATGAAAGAACACCACATTTAGACAAGTCCAAAGTATTAAATGGTACCTTAGATAATCAAACTCAGATTATCACATATAAGGATAACACTAACGCAGAGGTTGCTTGGTATTATAAAGAAGCCCATGAGGAAAATGTAGCAGGAGAGTTGAGAATCATACCTGCCAATACCATAAAGTGGAAGGTCAAAGACCTTGGGAAAGATGAAACGCAAACCTTGATTTATTCTGTGAAAGTAACAGGAGAACCTCTGGAAAGCTATCCAGATAAGCCTCATGGAGATACCGGTACTCATGCATTGGTTCCGGAAAATGGCTACTATTCAAACGAGTATGCATATTTGGTTTACAATGGAGGAAGAGAAAAAGAATTTCTTCATCCGGTTGTAAGACCCTTGGACACAAGACCTTCAACGATATCTTTGGCTGTGCAAAAGGAGATTGTTAACATAAATGATGTTCCGAAAGATAAGCAAGGTACAGCATTTGAAATTGAACTAAGCTCTTCAAATGTATTCAAGGATGCAGAAAAAGAGGAAAGATGGAGCAGTGTCAAAGAAAATCTGGTACATAATGGCCAGGCAATGGAAACAGGTACTCTGTATTTAGATTCCAACACAGGAGTTTTTGAAATTAAAGAAACTGAAAATCCACTGTTTGAATTGGATACCGTAATCGTTGCGGATGAAGAGGGAGAAATCATTGATGTTGAGAAAGTAGTAAATAATGGGAAGGCCAGCTACAAGTTTACCATTACTACTAGCAGTGCCAACAAAAATCCTCATATTACAGTAACTGTAAAAAACAAATACAAGGAGCAAAATCCTATCCGAATCCAAAAATTTGTAGATGGGAAGTCGGGAGAGGAATCCGGGGACAGAACACAGTTTACGATTACATTAACAGAGGTTGGGAGTAAAGAAACGATTCGCAAAGTATTAGCTGCAAATGATGGAATTCAGGATATGGATTTCATGGTGCCTGCAGAAGCCAAAACGTATCAGATAGAGGAGACCAATATTCCTGCCAACTATGTTTTAGACCGGATTGAGGCAATCGACCAAGTATCTAGTAAGCCTATTGAGATACAAAATATAGATGGCATATATACAGTTACCGTAAATCCAGGAAGCCAGCCAATCATCCAGGTCTACAACAAAAAAGTCGGAAGAATCCGGGTTGAGAAAAAGGTGACCGGCGTCAATGCCCCAACACAGGACTTCATGATTCAGATAAAGCGTGCAGGCGATAAGGGTACCTATGTAGACGCGGGAGCAGTGCTGAAAGACGGCGAGAAGAGCGGCTGGATTGTAATAGATGAGCCTACCACCTTGGAGATATCAGAGACCCAGTTAAAAGAATTTGACCTGTCATCCATGACAGCGAAGGGTTTGACTCTTATGAAAATCAATGATAGGGCATATGAGGTTACTGTGGATCCGGGCCAGGACTACACGGTCATCATTGAAAACACCTATACCGAGTCTCCCTATTTCCAGGCAGAAGACGGGCGCACCAATGACTTTAACAAGAAGTCTGGTTCTGCAAAAGCAGAGGCAGGAAAAGTGGAATTGGCAGTGGAAAGAAGATTCCTTATAACAGAACAAAGCGTTGTACTGGAACCAAGGGAACTTCCCGAAAGGTTACTATAACAAGCAGGCAAAGGAGAAATATGATGAAAGGAAAAAGATTGCAGCTATTATTTAAAAAGAATAAGAAAATCATCATAGCAGCGTCTCTGCTTGCCACGCTTGCTATAGGAGAGACATTTGCATGGATTGCGCCTACGCTGGAGGTTAAGAATGAGCTGACGGCTCACACAACAAATGTGATTGTAGACGAACCGGAGTTTGAGCCTGGAACTGACTCAGGGACGCACAACAAACAGGTAATCTTTAAAAATACAGGCGATTCGGATGTGTTCATTCGCATGAGTTATGAGGAGTACTGGCAATCTGGTGCAGGCAATGACAAGATTCAGATGTCTAACACCGTGTTGGATAACGGAAACCGCCGGGAAGTGGCAACAAAGAATTTTAATGGGAGTTTCAATCCTCAGGCAGAGACAGAACTGTGGATACCGGGAAATGACGGCTGGTACTATTACAAAAAGGTAGTTCCCGCGGGACAAAGCTTGGAACACAATGTATTGGAGAGCGTTACATTTCCGGCATATACCGGTGCATTTGCAGAGTACGAGAATGCAGAGTATTATCTTCACTTTAAGGTAGAGGCTGTACAGGCAAGTACCAATAAGGCAACAACATTAAATTGTAATCCGGTAAACCATAAGGCCACAGCAGAGGTATTTGGGCCGTGGGCAGATATAAAATTTGACTCCAACGGCCCAGCCTATAATGTGGAATGGAATTTCACGCCATATACAGGGGAGGGAGGGAGTAATCAATGAAGGACTTAAAGAAATCAAAGATAATTCTTTTTGCAGGCTGCATGACATTACTCCTGGCGATCTCTGGAATATGGGCGTTCTTTCATGCTACATCATCAATTAAAAACAAGTTTACTACATCAAGTTCAGAGATGAGTATTGTTGAGATTTTTGATAAGTTTGATAAATGGCTTCCCGGAGAGCAGAAGGTAAAGAAGGTCAGCTTTGAGAATTCAGGCTCTGCAGATATGCTGTTCCGATTTAAAGTGGATGTAAGTTTTGAGGGCTCTACAGATGAGATTCCGGATGGCATGGTTATATGCGGCTGGAATAACCCCTATTTGAAAGAAAACTTTCAGGAAGTAACGTCCACAGAAAATGGAAAGCCGGTTACTTATTATTACTATAAAAAGGTCTTCGGCAAAAAGGATGCAACAGAGGATGTTATGGAATATGTAGAGTTTGCAGACGATATTACGAAGGCTTACCAAGGCCGTCAGGTAAACGTAACGGTTACCGGCGAGATGGTTCAGCTTAGTGAAAATGGGGCGGCGGCAAAAGATAAGGGCTGGGCATATTATAAGCAAAACCCCAATGGTGACGTAGAATGGGACGAATTCTGGCCGGAAGCCTGAGAAAAAACAATTATAACCGGTGAAAGCCGTTATAACATAAAAACCAAATAAAATTTTAGGAGGAATCATATGAAAAACAAGAAAATTTTAGGCGTTGTTGCATTGGCAGCAGTAACTGCAGTTGGAGGATCCTTTGCTTACTTTAACCAGACTATGGTAGCAGAGAACCCATTTAACACCGGTACATACGATACCACCATGCAGGAGTCCTTTAACCCGGCAGATGGCGAGAACTGGGAGCCAGGCGTAACTGTTCCCAAGTCTGTAACTGTGAAGAACAATGGTAATCAGCCTGTTGTAGTAAGAGCAAGATTTGATGAGACATGGACCAGAAGAGATGGCGGGGACTCTAAGACGATTACGGCCGAAGAGGTGGCAATGTCAGGTACAGGAAAGAAAATCACTACAGTAGCAGAAGAGGGACAGCTTACAGATGGTGATTGGAGTAATGATGATTCTGTAGTGCAGAAGAATCTGGCTACACAGGATAAGTGGATCCTTGGCGCTGATGGATGGTATTACTACGTGGGAACCGTAGCAGCAGACGGAGGAAGCTCCGATGCATTTCTTGACAGCGTAACACTGATTCCGAACCTTGATCTGGGTACAGAAGCAAGAGAATATACCTATACAATGATTAAAGATGGAAAAACAGAAACAGGTAATGTTCCGGCAGATTGTATTGACCCCGACACAAAAAAAGTTGATTTAAAGAAGCTGGCTGATAAAGATCACCTTGATCTCAAGAAGGGTGATGAACTGACAACAGATGTAAAAGTAGGAATAGAGACAGGTACAGGTTACAGCAATGCTGATTATGTATTAACCATCACCACTCAGACCGTTCAGGCGACCTCAGCAGCGATTGAAGATGCATTCAAAGGAACTTATGATAGTTGGCAGGACGCAGTAGGAAAGAGTGCGGCTGAAATGGGATGGGATTTTGCAGTTGAGACCGCAGAGCCTGCACCTGAGGCATAAAAAGTTATTAAATTAAATATCTTAGGAGGATTTTAAAATGAAGAAGACAGTGAAATTAGCAGCAGCAGGTTTAGTAGCAATGACAGTAGTTGGAGGAACCTTTGCGTACTGGAACGCAACCGCAAGCATTGATAACAACTTTGCAACTGGAGCCTACGGCGGAAATATGGTCGAGGAATTCAACCCCTTAAATGGTCAGAACTGGCAGCCAGGTTCTGATGTTACTAAAAAGGTAGGGGTTACCAATACCGGCGACTATGATATTAAAGCCCGCATCAAATTTGAAGAGACCTGGGTTAGAGGGGATGAGGCTATCCTTCATTATCCTATGAAGTCTGGAGACGAGGGATTTTTCCCAGCCAGCAAGACTGCTGATGTAGTAGATGGAAAGTCTGTAGTATATAAGGATCTCGACACGACTGGCTGGACTCAGGATGGAGCATGGTATGTGAGTGGAGTAATTAAACCAGGAGAGACCGTTAACCTGTTAAATTATGTTAGCTTACTTCCAGGAACCGTAAATGGTGAGGACGAATATGACACAAAGACATTTATCCTGGTAGGAGATGAGACAGAAACTAATCAATATAAAGAAGGCACTATGAGTGAAGTGGTTACCGAGAACGGTGGAAAGAAAATTGTCATCACATATACTAATGGCGCGAGAGAAGAGATAACAAATCCCGCCACGGTTATCAAGCAGAAAGTTGAAAAGACATTAAAAGAAGGTGATGGTGCAGGCTATGCAGACGCAAAGTATACGCTGACCATTACTACTCAGCTGAGCCAGGTTGATACTGAAGGCAATGCACTGGATTGGCCGGCAGAAGCAGCACCAGAGGCATAATGAATCTGAATTTGAGCAATCGACGAGATTATTAATAGTAACTCAATTTTGCCGGACATAACATAATATGAACATATTAAAAAAAGGATTCAATTTCCTGTCAACCATAGTCCTTATCTGCATCATGGGATTCCTGCTTATAGCCGCCCCTCTGGTGGCAGGCTATAAGCCGGTGATGGTTTTAAGCGGCAGTATGGAGCCTACCTTTCATGTGGGCAGTGTGATCTACTACAAGCAGGCGCCGTTTGCCAACATCAATGTAGGCGATCCCATTACATTCTACGCTGGTGAAGACGGGGCTATGGTAACCCACAGGGTAATTGAGAAAAACGAGCAGACACAGGAATTTACAACACAGGGCGATGCCAATGAGACAGCAGATCCCAACCCGGTTCCTTACAGCCGCGTTGCCGGAAAAGCCACTTCATTCTGCATCCCCTACGCAGGGTATTATGTTTCATACGGAAGGCAGCTGCCGATGATCGTCCTTATGGGAGCCATCCTGGTGATGAATATTGTCATCGACAGCCTCTATCCCGATGAAAAAGATAAGAAGAAAAAAGCAGAGGACGGAAATTAACAGCAACCGTTTGGATCATGCAATAAGCCGGACCACGGTTTTCGTGTGAGACAGGAGAGCAATCAAGATGAGAAAGAAAAATATAGCATTACTTGGGATCGCGTCCTTGGCGATGACGGCGCTGGTTGGCGGCACATGGGCGGTATGGACCCAGGAATTAAAGGCCGGCAATGAGTTTCGGACTGCATATTACAGCACAAAGCTGGAGGAAAAATTCCAATCTCCTGATAACTGGCAGCCTGGAGTGGAGACGGAGAAGAACGTCTGGCTGAGCAATCCAGGTGAAATCCCTGTCCTGACCAAGGCCGTGGTAAGTCAGAGATGGATGCGCAGAGAAAATGTGCTGGCGGTGACGGAGCCGGGGGCTCAGCCTGCACCGGTACCTCCATTGAAAGGCGAAACCTACAAGGAGCTGACATTCGGCGAGAATGATGAGTATGCAGCAGTAATCAATTTTAACCAGCAGGGAGTTGCCATTCTCCGTCAGGGGATAGCAGCCCGGGATGCCGGTGAGGTGTCACGGCTGGGGATTCCCATAGTGGATTCCATATCCCAGGCCAAGGGCCGCTGGCTTCTTACCAGTGAGACCCCGGATGAGAATGGGGACTGGACCTTCTATTATATCGGTGTGGTGAATCCCGGTACCGAGACTCCCCATCTGATCGAGAGCGTCACCATGAATCCTCATGCAGGCAACACCGTTCTTGGAAAAAAGACCTATTATGTAAAAAAAGAAAGCGGATATGAGCAGGTGACAGTGGATCTGGTGAACCCGGAAACAGGCTATGACAGTGCCAACTATACTCTGACTGTATCCATGACCACAGTTCAGGCTACCAAAGCGGCTGTGGAGGAGATCTTTAAGACCGACGGAACCCAGCAGGTGGTAGTCAATTACCTGGCCTCAGAGATAGCCGATACAGGGATTTATACTGCAGAAGGCGACAAGAGACTTCTCTTTGACGAGACCAACGGCGTTATCGGCTACACCAAAAGGGGCGCGGGGAGTAAGACGGAAGACGGCAACTGGTTCATGAGCTTTACCAACATGACACCGGGCTCCACCTATGTGGACGAGATGACCATCGAGAACCACAGCCGGAAGAACTTTGATATCTTTATGAAGATTGAGCCCAGACAGCAGAGTGCCCTTCAGGATGAGCTGCTGAATATGATTTCCATGAAGATTTTTTACAACAATCAGAAGATCTATGAAGGAAAGGCCACGGGAGCCATTGACCCGGCCGGAAACCTGATGCAGACAGAAAGGCCCCTTGGTTACTACGGCGCAGGCAGCAGCGGAAAGATCCGTGTGGAGATGCAGCTTGACCCCAGCCTTGCCCTTGAAAAGGGTGCTGACGGCAATTACTACAGCCGGTTTGACAATGTGCTGAGTAAAATTGACTGGAAGTTCATGGTTCAGGAACGTGTCCGTCCTTCGGGCGGAGATGGAGGAGGCGGCGGGGACGACTACTATGACGATCCCGGCAGCAATGTAACCATCACTCCTGGCGGAGTTCCCGCAGGAGACGGGCCCATGCTGGTAACCATAGATGGTGAGGAAGTTCCTTTGGCATTTATTCCTGATGAAGAGGTTCCTCTCATCGGAGCACTGCCTCAGACAGGGGACGAACAGCCGATTATGCTGCTGCTTATGGTAATGGCAGCCAGCGCCGGAATGATGATTTTCCTGTTCATAAGGAGAAGGCGCAGAACCTCAGAGGAAAGCCGATGAAGCATAAACATATACAAGAAAACCTCCTGTTAGCAATAGCAGGAGGTATCTTTATCATAAGCGCCCTGTGGCTGTGGCGCATCTGGTCCGGTTATCGTGCCGGAGAAGAGGAGTATAAACAGCTTCAGAACCATGCCCTGGCTGTTATGGAGACAGAGGGTTCCCAGTCCCCTCTGCCGGGGGAGGAAACTTGGCAGGGACAGGACATTGACCTTGGAGGCTATCAGCTGAAGGAGGTTGATTTTGAAGGGCTTCAGGCTCAGAATGAAGAGATTACCGGGTGGATTGAGATGCCGGGACTGGATCTAAGCTACCCCGTAGTTCAGGGGAAGGATAACAGCTACTATCTGAAAAGGACATTTTTAAGAGAGTCCAACAATGCAGGCAGTATCTTTATGGATATGCGCAATGACCCGGCCCTTTCCAACAAGAACACCATTATTTATGGCCACAATATGAGAAACGGTTCCATGTTCGGGAAGCTGAAGCAGTACCGGGAGGAAACCGTATTCCAGGAAAACCAGGTGTTTTATTATTACATCCCAGGTCATGTATATCAGTGCCAGATTATATCCTGCCGAACCGTGAAGGCCAGGGAGGAGGAATATCCTACAGGCTTTTCGGATGAGAAATCATTTGAGAAATATATCGAGAAGATCGAGAAGGAATCGTGGCACAAAAGCAGTTTTACTGCCGGAACCGGAGACCGCCTGATTATGCTGTCCACCTGTACAGGAAGCAGCACGGAGAGGTTCGTGGTTCAGGCCAGGTTGGTGGAAATTCTGCCCAGAATCCCCAGCAGTCTCCTATAGTATTCCCAGCTTCTGTATGTTAATATTAATTTGTAACAGAAATGTAAAATATTTGTAACAGGTGTTTTGATTTCCAGTTGCAAGTAAATCAGCAGACAGGAGGATACTATGAAGAGATTGGCATTATATGCGGCAGCCGCCGCCATGGCAATGACAGGAACCACAACCATAACATCCCAGGCAGCGGTAGGAACCTTTGTGATAGGGAGCAACTGTCCTACCGGGTCATCTTCAGGCAATCCGTTTTCGGGTGGAGGTGACGGCATCCTGATTAATGGGAATCCGTATTCCGCAAATCAGATTCTTCAGAATATTTTTGCCGGAAATTCCGGTTTTGGATGTCCGGACAGCACAGGCGGAGGCAATGGCCAGATATTCTCGGGAGGGTGTGGTAATTCATGGATTCCGGATTATTCAGGCAGCACAAATGGCTTTTTGCCCGGATGTTCTGGTGATCAGGGAGATATCCTGATACCGAATCTGCCGGGAACAGTAATCTGCCCTGATTCCTCCGACTGTCCAGGGGATATTTTGTGTCCGGATATCCAGAACCCGGGAATCCAGAATCCCGATATTCAAAACCCAGGAACCCAGAACCCGGGAACCCAAAATCCCGGTATTCAGAACCCGGGTACTCAGAATCCAGGAACCCAGAACCCGGATCAGGGAAACAGCTCCTACATTTGGCAGGTCATTGAGTTAGTCAATGAAGAGAGGGCCAAGGCAGGCCTGGCGCCGGTGACAGAGGCAGCGGATGTATCGGCAGCGGCTGATGTGCGCGCCCAGGAGATCACCCGCAGCTTTTCCCATACGAGACCTAACGGAAGCAATTACAGCACTGCCCTGGATGAAAGCGGAGTGAAGTATATGGGCAGCGGGGAAAATATTGCTTATGGTCAGAAGACACCGGAGGCAGTTATGAGGGGTTGGATGAACAGCCAGGGACATAGGGCCAATATTCTTAACGGGAATTATACCAAGATCGGAGTAGGGTATTATCAGAATGCCAATGGAGTAGGATATTGGGTGCAGTTATTTACATATTAAGGGACAAAGCAGGCCATTTTCCTATAATGAGGAGAATGGCCTTGCTGTTACTTGCTGTCAGATGGGATTTCGTTCTTGACAAAACTCCGTCCTCTGCTTATACTAAATACAATCTTCGCCGGAGATTCCCTCCGGCAATGGTCATTGCAGATTCTGCAGGTGTTCCATAAGAGATGGTTTACAATAGAAAATAGTTGAGCTACGGCGGAATACCGGGTATAATAATAAGCAGAAGCAGCCCCTGATTCCCGCTGTGGAGAAAGGAGCTGCATGAAGATTGTTTCACCCAGGTATGACTTTGTTGTCAAGGAGCTATTCCGCAATGAGACGGTGCTTAAGTACTTTATCGGCGATGTTCTGGGGATCCCCCAGGATCAGATCCGCACCATAAGGCTGAAGAACACATTTCTCAGAACATGGTACAGGAGGCAGAAGCTGGGGATCCTGGATATCCTGGTGGATCTAAATGACGACACCAAGATTGATATTGAGCTTCAGATCAAGGTTTATGACAACTGGGATAAGAGGCTATTGTTTTACCTTGCCAGGCTGTTTACAGAGGACCTTCAGACAGGCCAGAATTATTCTCTTCTCAGAAAATGTGTGGGAATCAGCATACTGAATTTTAACTTAAGCGAGAGGGAGGAGTATCACAGCACCTATTACCTTATGGATGAGAAGGGGAATAGGCTAAGCGATATGCTGGAGGTACATATACTGGAGCTGAAAAAGAAGGTGAATGGCCATGGGGACATAGAAAACTGGATACGATTTTTTAATATAGAGACGGAGGAAGATATGAGGATGATCAAAACCAAGAACCCTGGGATATTGGAGGCCATAGGTTTGCTGCAGCGTATGAGCATGAACAGCCGTCTGCGCCAGAAATATGAGGC
>JAAWHU010000051.1 GCA_022796015.1 Hungatella sp.
CATGGATGAAGTGGCAGGATTTCCCGTGCGGCCCGGTCTTTTCGATGTAAACGGAGCCATGGCCCTGCCCAACGGCGTGAATTTTACGATTCACACTCACAATGGTACGTCCTGTGAGCTTCTGCTCTTTCATAAGGACGAAGAAGAACCTTTCGCTATTCTTCCGTTCCCTGAATCTTATAAGATTGGGGATGTTTATTCCATGATTGTATTTGAACTGGATATTGATACCTTTGAATATGCCTATCGGATTGATGGCCCTTACGCCCCGGAAGAGGGAATGATCTTTGACAAGCGCAATATTCTTTTAGATCCCTATGCCGTGGCTGTCACAGGCCAGGATTCCTGGGGAAAAAAGAAAAAGAAAACCTACCATGCACGTGTCGTCAAGGATACCTTTGACTGGGGAAATATGCCTCAGTCCTCCAAAGAAATGTGCGACCTGGTTATCTATGAGCTTCATGTAAGGGGATTTACCAGGCACCCTTCCTCAAAAGTAACTCACAAAGGTACATTTGAAGGGCTCAAGGAGAAGATCCCCTACCTTAAGGAGCTGGGAATCAATGCCGTGGAGCTGATGCCCGTATTTGAATTTGACGAGAATATGAATTCCCGGGTGGTGGATGGCAAAGTACTTCTGGATTACTGGGGCTACAATACAGTCAGCTTCTTTGCCCCCAATGCAAGCTATGCCGCTTATGCCGAATATAATAAGGAAGGAACCGAACTGAAGCAGCTCATCAAATCCTTTCATGACAACGGCATTGAGGTCATTCTCGATGTAGTCTTCAACCACACCGCCGAAGGCAATGAGCTGGGGCCTGTCTTCTGTTTTAAAGGCCTTGACAACAAGATGTATTACATGCTGACCCCTGATGGCAACTACTATAATTTCAGCGGCTGTGGCAACACCCTAAACTGCAATCACCCCATTGTCCAGCAGATGATCCTGGAATGCCTGCGGTACTGGACCATCAATTTCCGCGTAGATGGATTCCGCTTTGATCTTGCCAGTATCCTTGGAAGAAATGAGGACGGCTCCCCTATGAACAATCCGCCTCTCTTAAAGAGCCTGGCTTACGATCCCCTTTTAAGCAACGTAAAACTGATTGCCGAGGCCTGGGATGCCGGCGGGATGTATCAGGTAGGCAGTTTTCCCGCCAACAAACGCTGGGCCGAGTGGAATGGAAGATACCGGGACTGTATCCGTTCTTTTTTAAAGGGGGAATTCTGGGCGGCATGGGACGCTGCCTGGAGCATCTCCGGTTCCGGCGACCTGTACGGCGGGTTTTATACGGATTTTAAAGGCAATTACGCCGGCTATAACTCCTGCATCAACTTTCTGACCTGCCACGATGGTTTCACCATGTATGATCTGTACGCCTACAACCAAAAGCATAATGAAGCCAACGGCTGGAACAACACCGATGGTTCCGACGACAACCGAAGCTGGAACTGCGGCATGGAAGGCCCTACCGACGATCCCGAGGTGCTGAAGCTGCGCTTCCGTATGATACGCAATGCCTGCGCCATCCTGATGTGCAGCCGGGGAACTCCCATGTTCTTAGCCGGCGATGAATTCGGCAATTCTCAGAACGGCAACAACAACAGTTACTGTCAGGACAATGAGATCTCCTGGCTGGACTGGAGCCTTCTGGAAAAAAACCGGGAATTATTTGAATTTTTCCGGTTCATGATTCACTACCGCCATGAGCATACGGTAATCCGCAGAAAGCTTCCCGACGCAGTCTGCGGCATGGAGCCCCTTCAGACTCACTACTTAAATGCCGAAACACTGACCATTCCTGCCGACGCCCGGACTTTTTGCGTCAGCTTTGCCGGCTATGACAGGCAAAAGGGCTGTGACGATCTGGTCTATGTGGCTGTCAATGCCAACTGGGAAGACGCCCATATCACCCTTCCCGCCCTTCACCACCAAGGCGCCTGGTATCTCAGTGTCAATACCTACGGTGATGGCCATGGCCGCTATACCTATCCTAAGGGGCAGGAAGTCCGCATCGACAGCTCCTTCGTCCTGCGTCCCCGTTCCGTAGCAGTCTTTACCGGAAGAGCCTTTGGCGATGTCCGGTAATGATGGCAATACTTCTGGCAAAGATCCTTTTCGCCCGCCCAAAGGACAGGCATCAAAGCAAGTCCTTTGGGCGGGCGTTACACTCACAATTACATTTTAATCAAGTTCTTTCAGCCCTGTATATAATTCATAATATCTTCCCTTCATGGCAAGGAGCTCGTCATGGTTTCCCCTCTCCATGATCTCTCCCTGCTCCAGCACCATAATGGCATTGGCGTTGCGCACAGTGGAGAGACGATGGGCAATGACAAAGGTAGTTCTGTCTGCCATGAGACGGTCCATACCATGCTCAATGTGCTTCTCCGTTCTGGTATCTACAGAGCTGGTGGCCTCGTCTAGTATTAAGATAGGCGCCTTTGATATGGCGGCCCTGGCAATATTTAAAAGCTGCCTCTGTCCCTGGCTTAAATTAGCTCCATCCCCTTCAAGCATGGTATCATACCCCTTAGGCAGACGCATAATAAAGGAGTGGGCCGAAGCCGTCTTTGCAGCCTGAACCACCTCATCATCTGTGGCGTCCAGCCTTCCGTAGCGGATATTCTCCCTCACGGTTCCCGTAAACAGATGAGTGTCCTGGAGCACCATAGCAATGTTCTGTCTCAAGCTCTGGCGATTCATGTGTCGGATATCCACCCCATCTATGGTGATCGCTCCTGACTGAATATCATAAAACCGGTTGAGCAGGTTGGTTATGGTGGTCTTGCCTGCACCTGTGGAGCCCACAAAGGCAATCTTCTGCCCCGGCTTCGCATAGAGGCTGATGTCCTTTAAAATGACTTTATCCGGGTGATACCCAAAGACCACATTCTCTAAAACTACATGGCCCTTCATAGGATTTAGGATCACTGCCCTCTCCTGGTCGGCAGGCTCCGGCTCTTCGTCCATCACGGCAAACACCCGCTCCGCTCCTGCTAAGGCCGAGAACACATTGCTGACCTGCATGGAAATCTCATTGATGGGACGGCTGAATTGTCTGGAAAAATTCAAAAACACCGTGAGACCTCCTACGTCAAAATTTTTCCACACACATAGAAGGCCTCCCACACAGGCAGTGAGAGAATAGTTAATCTGGCTTAAATTTCCCATAATCGGCCCCATGATCCCTCCGAAAAACTGAGCCCGGATCTGGTTGTCTCTTAAATCCTTATTGAGAATGCCGAATTCCTCCTTGGCAATGTCCTCATGGCAGAACACCTTAACCACCTTCTGACCGGTAATCGTCTCCTCCACATAACCGTTGACTGCTCCTAAGGAGGTCTGCTGGGCAGTAAAATACTTCTGGCTCCGTCTGGCCACAACTCCTCCTGCTTTCATCATCAGAGGAACCATAAGAACCGTGATCACCGTCAGATAGAGATTCGTATAGATCATAAGGCACAAGGTTCCCACCACGCTGAGAGCTCCGGAAAACAGCTGAACCAGGGTGCTGGAGAGCATCTGCCCCACAGTATCCACATCATTGGTAAACCGGCTCATAAGATCTCCATTGTTGTTGGTATCATAGAAACGTATGGGAAGGCTCTGCATCTTGGTAAACAGATCCTCCCTGATCTTCTGGAGAGCATTCTGTGCCACATGAAGCATAACCTTAGCCTGGGCATAATTAGCTGCCACCCCCGCAAGATATACTGCTGCAAGAACCAAAAGAGCCCTGGCCAGACCTGCCGCGTCTCCCCTGCTGCCGTCTACAGGCACAATATAACGGTTAATAATAGGCCTTAACAGATAGGAACCTGCCAGAGAAGCAGCAGTATTGACCAAAACGCAGAAAAATGCCAGGGCCATCTTTGTCTTATCTTCATTGAGATATCCAAGGAGGCGCCTAACCGTCTGCCTGCTGTTCTTGGGAGTTCCTTTTGCCATGGCCCTGCGCCTTCCCGGGCCTCCCGGCCCTGGTCCCATATGACCCCTGGGCGCCGGCACTGCTCTCCCATACCGCCTTTTTAAGCTCTCTGCCTTTTTCTGATCACCTGTCATGCGCCCACCTCCTTTTTATGGTCTCTCTGTGAGTAGTAAATCTCCTGGTAGGCCTTACAGCCTGCCATAAGCTCTTCGTGGCTTCCCCTGCCGATGACCCTTCCCTCATCCAGCACAATAATCTGGTGAGCCTCCTCCACAGAGCTTATTCTCTGAGCAATAATAAGCTTCGTGGTTTCCTTTAAATCCGTGGCAAAGCATCCCCGGATTCTGGCCTCCGTCGCCGTATCCACTGCGCTGGTACTGTCGTCTAGAATCAGAATCTTCGGCCGCTTCAAAAGAGCCCTGGCAATACACAGACGCTGCTTCTGTCCTCCCGATACATTCACTCCGCCCTGCCCCAGGTCTCTTTTGTATCCTTCCTTAAAAGAGGTGATGAATCCATCTGCCTGAGCGCTCCTTGCCGCCTGCTTAAGCTCCTCCTCAGTGGCATTTTCATCCCCCCACAGAAGATTCTCCTCTATGGTCCCTGAAAATAATACGTTTTTCTGGAGCACCATAGCCACTCCCTCCCTCAGATTGCGAAGGGAATAATCCCGCACGTCCACTCCATCCACCAGTACCTGGCCCTCGCTCACGTCATAGAGCCTGGGAATCAGCTGAACCAAGGTGGTCTTCCCGCTTCCTGTAGCTCCGATAATTCCTACTGTCTGCCCCGGCTGCGCCGTAAAGCTTATGTGGTCCAGAACCTTCTCCCCGGCCTCGTTGTCATAGCTGAAGCTTACATCCCGAAACTCTATCTTCCCCTCAGCTACCAAAAGCTCTTTATTTCTGGCCTCATGATCTGTCAGGTCAATCTCTGTGTCCAAAATCTCATTAATCCTCTTTATCGAGGCCATGGCTCTGGAGCTCTGTAAAAATACCATGGAAAGCATCATAAGAGACATAAGGATCTGGACGATGTAAGTCGTAAAAGCAGTCAGGTCCCCTACAGGCATCTGCCCGGCAATAATAAGATTGCCGCCGTACCATACCACTGCCAATGTGGTGATATTCATGGACAGCATCATTACCGGCATAGTCGTAATGACCACATTCATGGCATTTAAACTGCTCTCCTTCAAGTCCCGGTTCATTTCTTTAAATTTCTCTTCCTCAAAATCCTCCCTCACAAAGGACTTAATAACCCGCACATTGGTGAGAGCCTCCTGAATCCCGGAGTTGAGCCGATCCAGCTTTTTCTGCATCAAGGTAAATCTTGGAAATGCGGTTTTTAAGATCAAGGCTATGGCCAAGGTTAAAAACGGAATCACGGCCAGAATCACAAAGGCCAGCCTCTTATTCATCATAAATGCCATAATCAGGGCGCCTACAAGCATGCCGGGAGCCCGAAACATCATCCGAAGTCCCATCATAGTCACATTCTGCACCTGCTGGATGTCATTGGTAAGACGTGTTACCAGGGAACCGGTGCTGTACTGATCAATATTCTTAAAAGAAAAATCCTGTACCTTGGAAAACAGCTCCGCCCTGAGATCACTGGTAAAGCAGATGGAAGCCTTGGAAGAAAAATAAGCCCCTCCCACACCTCCTAAGGCCATAACCATGGAAAATACCACCATAGACACGCCTACCCCTATGATGTAGGAGCCATCTCTTTGTGCCACCCCATAGTTGACAATCATGGACATCAGCTTCGGCAGCATAATCTCCCCGAAAACCTCTGTCAGCATACACAGAGGGCCCAGAATAAAGGCCATCCTATAAGGTTTTATATATTTCATATACCGTTTCACGAAAGCAGCACTTCCTTTCTGTCTTATTCTCTGTCTTTAAAATAGAATTCCATATTGTCATAAATCCGATCCAGCAGCTCTCCCAAGGCCTGGAAGTCCTCCTGGGTAAACCCCTGAAACATCCTCTGCTCCATCTCATCAAATATAGCCATGCTCTGTGTTATAACTTCCCTTCCCCTCTCTGTAATACAGATCTGGTTGCAGCGGTTATCCTTTAAATCCACCTCCCGTTTCAGATACCCGCTCTGTTCCAGCTTTTTTAAGGATACGGCCATGGTCGCCGTAGAAATCCCCCGCATCCCGGCCAGTTCCTTCTGAGATACATTGGGATTCTCGGCTATGGCCATCAGGATCTGATGCTGGCTCCTGTACACCCCCGTACTGCTAAGCTCCTGCTCCAACGCCCTCTTATGACGCCTGTTAGTCCGTATATACTTTTCGATCAGGCGGGCCTCCGGCGTACTACGCCTCTGCTTGATCCTTTCCGTCACTTGATTCACCTTCTTTCCTTTTCACAAATCTTCCCTTTCTTCCATGCAAATGATTAGTTAGCTGATAATTAGTTAGCTAATTATTTATTATAGCATCATTTCAAAAAAAAGCAAGAAAAAAGAATCCTGTCTTCACAAGATTCTTTTTTCTGCCTCTATTCCCTGCCATCAAAACAATAGGTACACACCTTGCATTTGGGCAGCCCAATGGATTCCACCAAATCGTCTACCCTGTGATAGCGAAGGCTGGTAAAATTCTGCCGTTTACAGATCTCCGAGCACATACTTTCATACCGTTTGCTTCCGGGGTCTGCGTACTCCTTTAAGGTCTCCTCCGCATGTTCTCCTTCCTTTTCAAGGATTACCTGCCTGGTTATCAGATCCAGCTCGGATTTGGAACGTGAAAAATTAAGAAACCGACATCCGTAGAGGAGAGGCGGACAGGCAGGCCGGACATGGACCTCCTTGGCGCCGCTCTGATATAAGAATTCCGTGGTTTCCCGGAGCTGCGTGCCTCTGACAATGGAATCATCAATAAGCAGCAGCTTCTTCTTCTCAATAAGAGCTTTCACCGGTATCAGCTTCATCCGGGCAATCAGATTCCTCTGCTCTTGATTCACAGGCATAAAGGATCTGGGCCAGGTGGGAGTGTATTTGATGAAAGGCCGGGCAAAGGGGATCTTAGATTCATTGGCATAGCCAATGGCATGGGCAATTCCGGAATCCGGCACTCCTGCCACCATATCCGGCTCCACATTGCCTGCCAAGGCATCTCTCTTCGCCAGCATGCTTCCGCATTTGTACCGCATCTCCTCCACGTTCACGCCCTCGTAGGAAGAGGTGGGATACCCGTAATATACCCAGAGAAAGGAACAGATTTTCATGTCCTTCTGAGGCTTGCAGATGGTCTCCACGCCGTCGGGAGTAATCTTTACGATCTCACCCGGCCCCATCTCCCGGTAATCCTCATATCCAAGGTTTATATAGGCAAAATTCTCAAAAGAAATGCAGTAAGCATCCTCCTTCTTTCCCATGACAAGAGGAGTTCTTCCCAGCCTGTCTCTTGCCCCGTAGACGCATTCCCTGGTCATAAGAAGCAGGCTCATGGAACCATCCACCAATTCCTGGACATATCGGATTCCCTCCGGGATGCTGTCCTTTTTGCAGATCAGGGATGCCACAAGCTCCGTTGCATTCACCTGGCCGCTGGTCATCTCCTGAAAATGGGTGCTGCCATCCGCGTATAATTCCTCAAGGAGAGGTTCAAAATTATTGATCTTTCCCACGGTAGCAATGGCAAAGCTGCCCAAATGAGACTGGATCAGCAATGGCTGAGGCTCGTAATCGGAGATGCTTGCAATCCCCATATAGCCCTTCATCTCCTGCACATCTCTCTCGAACTTAGTCCGGAAGGGAGAATTTTCAATATTGTGAATGGCTCTGTTAAATCCGTCCGGGCCATATGTGGCCATACCGCCTCGCCTGGTCCCCAAATGCGAATGGTAGTCAACACCGTAGAACAACTCCAAAACACAATTCCTTTTGGAAACAACTCCAAAAATACCTCCCATATCAGCACTCCTTTTTTCTTATATGTAATGTTTGACACCGCTTCTTTTGCCCCGTGAAAGCCCATTGCTTTGGGACTTTCATAGTATATCACGCCTTCCTCCCCCTCGTAAAGAATAAAATGAAAAACTCAGTTTTCTTTTTTCCGTTCCTGCTCTCTCTGAATGCGCTTTATATTCTCCCGCTCGATGTGGTTTAAAAGGTCTTCCGTAAAATCTCCCGGCTCTATCACGCCTTCATACCAGCTGCAGCCCTCAAAATAAGATGCAAGGCCGGCGTCCTGAAACCTGCGCCCGTGTCTGGCGTAGATCTCATTTCGGGCAATCCGAAGCATCTCGGGAGTCAGATTCCACAGATGGTCTTCCTCCAAAAGAACCTTATGGCTGACGGCAAAGACAAACTCTCCCCCATCATACCTGGCATCCGGCGATTCGATCATAAAGCTGTCTTTGATCTCATGGATCCCTTCCGCCATTCGGCTATATTCTTCCCAAATCTTAGGCTCCTTTGTATCAAAGGTTACATCCGTAGGCCTGGACATGACATATACATTGCCCTCCTCATATCCCCACACCTCATAATCCGGCAGGTTCACATAGCCGTTATCCTGATATACGGTAATAGAAAACAGTCCCCCATCGCCCATGGACTCATGGGAGCTTTTCTGATAGACGCTGATTCCATTGTATTCTCCTGCAGCATATTCTGTCTCATAGAGGTCTCTCCAGCTCTCCGGGCAGACAAATGAAAACCCGCTGATTCCTCCACTCTGAAAATCCCATCTCTCAATCAGAGCCTTCTGACTGCTGTCCAGGATCTCTGGCTTTTCCTTGTCTCCGTCCAGGTTTTTGTCGTCCTCTGTCTGGGATTCCTGTGGTTCCGGCAGAGACTGTGCGGCTGTTATCGTAGGTTCAAGGGCCACGCCGGTCTCCTCCTCCACTATCCCATCGGACTGAGGTACGCTCTTTAGCCCCGGAGCGGCCAGCAGGAAAAAGAATATCCCGGTTCCCACGGCAAAGACAATTCTAATTCCCGTTCCCACCCCATCTCTCAACTCCGCCTTCCGGGAATGGTAGGTGAGATGGCCTTCCACAGCCACCTGGCGAACCTCCATATTCTCAGGGCTGTAGGTGAGGATCTCCCGCTTCAGTACGGCAGCTTCCCCCTCCTTCCCCAAGTGTTCCTTCACTGCTGCCAGAACCCCCAGCACTGGGAGACGCTCGTAAGGCTCCCTGCACCGGTTGAGGAGCAGCTGGGTTCCGGCCTCTGCCTGTTCCATCTCCCCTGCTGCAATCCATTCCCTGATCTGGTCCATATCCAGGTTTCTCTGAATATCCTCCCGCTTCCTCAAACCAGGATTCTCCTCCAGCAAAGTCTCCAGACGCCACCTTTCTTTCTGCGCCTCTTCCTCCTGTCCCAATTCCTTCAGGCATAAGTATATCAGCCTGGTATGGGCATAGGCCATGGCGGCATGTGGCCTCCTCCCCGGCAGAGGCCACACGCAGCGGCACAGCTCCAAGGCCTCTCTGTAATATCCTCCTCTATAAAGTCCGACGGCTCCGTTCTGAAACCATACATATCTGCCTCTTTTTCTGCCTCCCCCGTAGATACCTGCGGCCAGAAAGGCCGCTGCTGCCGTAATAGGACAGCATTCCTTTGTGAGAAGCTTTAGAAGGGACTGGTTCAGCCCTCTGCCTGCCCTGTAAGACAAAGCCAGAAGCCCGAGGATCAGCCCTCCATAAAGCCAGGCCTGGCTGTGAAAAGGGATTCCATGATAGGTCCTGTGAACCATCCAAAATGCTATGAAAAGCCACAGCCATGTGACTGACAAAGCGGTGGTCACCCGTTTTCTCCAATAGGAAGAAAAAAGCGCCGCTGCCTCCTCCCATGCCTGACTCATCCCCGGCTCCCGTTTAAGCATGTCAAGGATTCCCTCGGCGCAAAGCCGGGGCCTGCCTGTCTTTGTCCCCTTACCCTCCAGAAGCCAATAGAGAATCCAGAAAGCAGTGATTATGGCTCCTGCCCCCAGATAGACCTTTCTTCCCTCATTGATTCTGCCGGTCAGCTCCGGTTCCTTTACCTCTCTGCCGGTTAGGACCTGATATTTCCATTTCTCCGTAATATCCTTTGAATCACTGACCACCCTTAAGCTGACGGCGTCCCTGGCGGCCTCCTCATATTCGCCGTCAATCAAAAGCCTCTGCTTTCCTTCCACCTGCTTCTGATCGACAAACAGCCGGACTCCCGGGTCGGCACAGATCACCTCCACATTCTTCCCATCAGCCAGGATCTCCGCCTGGAACATGCCCTGAGCACCTGATATCTCCAGGGTCATCATCTTAATGTAGGCGTCTTCCTTCCAATATAACCAAGCTGTCAGCACCATAAACATGATACTGACAGCCGCACACATTCCCTTTACCTTTCCCCGGAATCCTTTTTTTTCCATAATTTATTCCTTCTCCCTGTATCGTCATGGGTTCTATTATGATTCAACAGGAAGGGAAAATCAATAGCCATTCCTTTACATTTTTTTAACAAAAACTGTAAATTTTCTTATTAATCTATTACTGCTCTTTCCCGCCAAGCCTATCCATAAGCTCCCAGATCTCATCCCGTCCCTGCTTAGTCTGTGCGGAAAAAGGAATCAAGATATCCTGTTTTACCATTCCTAATCCGGTTCGCAGCATTTTCACATGCTTTTGCACCTGGCTGCGGTTAATCTTGTCCAGCTTGGTGGCAATCACAATGGGATGATATCCGTTATACACGATCCAGTCATACATGACCTTGTCATTCTGGGAAGGCTCGTGGCGGATATCCACAAGGAGAAATACGGCTTTGAGCATTGCCGTTGTTTTCAGGTAGCGCTCCACCATCTTCCCCCACTTCTCCCTCACCTCCACAGATGCTTTTGTATACCCGTACCCCGGAAGATCCACCAGATATACTTCATCATTGACATGATAGTAATTAATGGTCTGGGTCTTTCCCGGCTGGGAGGAGGTCCGTGCTAAGGCTTTGCGGTTCATAAGGCCGTTGATCAGGGAAGATTTGCCCACATTGGACTTCCCTGCAAATGCAAACTCCGGGTGGGCATTCTTGGGAAATGTACTGGTAATCCCGCATACGGTCTCCAACACCGCGCTTTTTATGACGCCTCTTCTTATTTTCTCCGGCTCCTGTCCTCTCTGATCTGTCATAACCGCCCCCCTTCCTGTTCAACCAGCGCTTCCTTCAGCACCTGAGACATGTCCTTCACATACACAATCTCCAACCCCTTTGTGATCTCCTTTGACAGCTCCGCCATATCCGGCCGGTTCTTCTCCGGTACCAGAACCTTCTTGATCCGGGCCATCTTGGCTGCCAGGATTTTCTCCTTGAGACCTCCGATGGGAAGCACCCGGCCCCGCAGAGTGACCTCCCCGGTCATGGCTGTCTTGGCATCCACAGGGCAGCCGATTACAGCCGACACAATGGCAGTGGCCATGGTGATTCCGGCAGAAGGCCCGTCCTTTGGAACCGCCCCCTCAGGGATGTGCACATGAATGTCATGCTTCTCGAAGAAATCTTCTTTCACCTGATACTCCGGGCACACGGAGCGCACGTAGGTCATGGCGATCTTGGCCGACTCCTTCATTACATCGCCCATCTGCCCGGTCATCTGCAACTCTCCTTTTCCGGGCATCACATTCACCTCAATCTGCAGCGTGTCTCCTCCCACGCTGGTCCAGGCCAGTCCCCTTACAATCCCGATCTGATCCTCCTCGTTGGCATCTTCAAAGGATACCTTCTCCTTGCCCAGATATTTTTCCAGGGTGGATTCCGTCACCTTGATTCCCTCTCTTTTATTCTCCAGGTATTCCCTGGCCGCCTTCCGGCAGATATCTCCGATCCGCCGTTCTAGGTTCCTCACTCCAGCTTCTCTGGTATAATTATGGATGATCTTTCTCAGGGCCCCATCGCTTATGGACAGCTGCTCCGGCTTCAATCCGTTTTTCGTCAGCTCCTTGTTCACCAGATATTCTTTGGCAATATGGAATTTTTCATTCTCCGTGTAGCTGTTGACCTCTATGACCTCCATGCGGTCCAAAAGAGGCTTTGGGATAGACTGGGTCGTATTGGCTGTGGCGATAAACAGTACCTGGGACAGGTCAATGGGGGTCTCCACATAGTGATCTCTGAATCTCACATTCTGCTCCCCGTCAAGAACCTCCAAAAGCGCCGCCGAAGTGTCCCCCTTGTAGTCGCTGCTCACCTTGTCGATCTCATCTAAAAGCATCAGAGGGTTGCTGACCCCTGCCTGGCGGAGGCCTTCCACCAGACGGCCCGGCATAGCCCCCACGTAGGTCTTTCTGTGCCCTCTGATCTCCGCCTCGTCCCGGACTCCGCCTAGGCTGATGCGGACATACTTTTTATTCAGGGCTCTGGCTACCGACCGGGCCACGGAAGTTTTTCCTGTTCCCGGAGGCCCCACAAGGCAGATAATAGGCCCGTTGCCCTTTTTAGTCAGGGCCCGGACAGCCAGATACTCCAATACCCTCTCCTTCACCTTTTCCAGCCCATAGTGGTCTTCGTTGAGAATCCTCTGGGCATGCCTGATGTCGTTATTGTCCTTGGAGACATGCTTCCAGGGAAGCTCCAGAAGAGTCTCGATGTAGGTTCTGAGCACATTGGCCTCCTGGCTTCCGGAAGGCATGTTGCGGAACCGTTCAATCTCCTTGGTCAGTTTTTCCTTGGTCTCCTTATCCGTCTTCAGCTTAGACAGCCTGTCAAAATATTCATCTGCATCATCCGCCGCGTTATCCTCCCCCAATTCCTCTCGAATCACCCGCATCTGTTCCCTCAGGATATAGTCCTTTTGATTCTTTTCCACCCGGGCCCTTACTTTATTCTGAAACTCCCGCTTCACCTGGGCGATCTCAATCTCCGTAACCAGGTGATGAACCAGCACTTCATAGAGCTGTGTCTCGCAGTATGCGTCCAGAATCCTCTGGCGTATGGTATAATCCCAGGGAACCTGGGTGCTGATCTGACCCATGAGCCCGGCTAAATCCTGGTTCATAAGGATTCCTGACAAAGCCTCCTTGGTCACCTTGGGGTTTACTGTGCTGTACTCCTCCATCTTATCCTTTAAAATCCGGATCATGGCCTCTCTGACCACATAGTCCTGGGCATCCTCCTCCACAGGGGCGGGCTCGATCTGTCCGGTCAGCATGGGGATAGTGGAATCCAGGCAGATAAGCCTGGCCCGCTCCTTTCCCTCCACCATAACCCGGATTAAATTGCCCGGCATCTTCACCAGCTGTTTAATCTCCGCTATGGTTCCTGCCTCCCACAGCTCCTCCTGGGAAGGATCCGCCACATCAGGAGACTTCTGGCCTACTAAAAATAACTTCTGATCCTCCACCATAGCCTTCTCCAAAGCTGCTATGGATTTCTTTCTGCTGATATCAAAATGTACCACCATGGCCGGGAGAACCGTCATCCCCCGCAGCGCAATCACCGGCATGATCATGGTGCTTTTCTCTTCCATGTCTATTCCTTCTTTCCTGTATCCTTGTGCAAAAAATGGGAGCATTCGCTCCCATTTATATCTTCTTTAGAATCCTACGCAATTTCTCCCGGCCGTTCCTTTTTGATTCTCTGGCCTAGGCCCCTTCTCGGCACTGCCGTATCCCGGTAGACAATCTCCGGTCCGCCCTTCTTATTCACCACATCCTCTGTGATGGTGCAGATCCCGATGGTACTGTCAGAAGGCACTTCATACATAAGATCCATCATGGTGGACTCCATAATGGAACGCAGTCCCCTGGCCCCGGTCTTCCGCTCCATGGCAAGCTTTGCAATGGCTGCCAAAGCTTCATCCTTAAATTCCAGCTTCACGTCATCTATCTCAAACAGCTTCTGATACTGTTTCACCAGCGCATTCTTAGGCTCCTTCAAAATCCTTAAAAGCGCCTCCTCCGACAAAAGCTCCAAAGAGACCGTCACCGGCACACGTCCGATAAACTCCGGAATCAATCCGAACTTAATAAGATCCTGTGGCTCCACCTTCTTCAACAGCTTATCAATATCTGTGGCTTTCTTATCCACAACCTCTGCATTGAAGCCTATGGAACCCTTGCTGGTTCTGTTCTCAATGATCTTCTCCAGTCCATCAAAAGCCCCTCCGCAGAGGAACAGGATATTGGTGGTATCGATCTGCAGAAGCTCCTGATGGGGATGCTTCCTTCCTCCCTGAGGAGGAACGCTTGCCACAGTCCCCTCCAGAATCTTTAACAGTGCCTGCTGCACTCCCTCACCGGACACATCCCGGGTGATGGACACATTCTCGGACTTCTTGGTAATCTTGTCGATCTCATCAATATAGATGATGCCGTACTCTGCCTTGTGGATATCGTAATCTGCCGCCTGAATCAGCTTTAACAGGATATTCTCCACATCCTCTCCCACATAACCGGCCTCTGTAAGAGCCGTGGCGTCGGCAATGGCAAAAGGTACATTGAGAATCTTTGCCAGAGTCTGCGCCAGATAGGTCTTGCCGGAACCTGTAGGCCCTAACATCAGAATATTGCTCTTTTGCACATCCACATCCATATTCTTTCTGGAAGTGATTCTTTTGTAATGATTGTACACAGCCACGGACAGCACCTTTTTGGCCTGCTCCTGTCCGATCACATATTCATCCAGAAACGTCTTAATCTCTTTTGGCTTCAGCAGGTTGATCTCCCCGAATTCTTCACTGACCGGCTCTTCGCCATCCAGCTCCTCCTCCAAGATCTCTGCGCATAAGTCAATGCACTCGTCACAGATAAATACATTGTTGGTTCCCGCAATCAGCTTGCGCACCTGCTCCTGTGTCTTCCCACAAAAAGAACAACGGATCTTATCATCCATTCTGCCCGGCATATTCTCACCTCGCTTTTTTCTTGTTCTCCTGAAAAACATGTTCTTTCCGTCATCAATGCTTAATCAGCAACCCATCAATGAGGCCGTAGGCCTTGGCCTCCTCAGCGGTCATATAATTGTCGCGCTCCGTATCTCTCTCAATTACCTCTATAGGCTGCCCGGTGTTGGCCGCCAAAATCTCATTGAGCTTTTTCCTGGTCTGAAGGATCTTCTCCGCCACAATCTTGATCTCCGTAGCCTGGCCCTTGGCGCCGCCGGAGGGCTGATGAATCATAACCTCTGCATTGGGAAGGGCAAATCTCTTTCCCTTGGCTCCGCCTGCAAGAAGAAATGCCCCCATACTGGCTGCCATGCCCATGCAGACTGTAGACACATCGCACTTAATGTAGTTCATGGTGTCGTAGATGGCCATGCCTGCCGTCACGGAACCGCCCGGGCTGTTAATGTATAAGTTAATGTCCTTTGTGGGATCCTCAGACTCCAAAAACAACAGCTGAGCCACCACAATATTGGCCGAAATATCCGTCACTTCCTCGCCCAAAAAGATAATCCGCTCCTTTAACAGGCGGGAATAGATATCATAGGAACGCTCTCCCCTGCTGGTTGACTCTATGACATATGGTACTAAACTCATTCTGACTCCTCCCATCCTCCGCTCTTACAATATGATTAGACTAGCTTAGCCTCTGCAACAAGGAAATCCACGGCTTCCTGAACCGCCATATCTTCCTTCATCTGCTCTAAGCCCTGATCGCCCATATACTTTTTCACCTGGTCAAGCTCCATCTTATAAGTAGAAGCCATCTTCTGAACTTCCTCTTCCAGGCGCTCATCTGAGATCTGAATGTTCTCGGCCTTTACCACTGCCTCCAGCACCAGTCTGGTGCGGATGGTCTTCTCAGCCTGAGGCCTTGTCTGGGCCTTCATCTGCTCAATGTTCATTCCTGTGTACTTCATATACTGGTCAAATGACATGCCCTGGCTCTGCATTCTTCTTGCATAGTCATTGATCATATTCTGAACCTGTGATTCGATCATCTGCTCCGGAATATCCATGGAAGCGCCTTCCACAACTTTTTCTACTACCCGGTTCTCGTTCTCCGTAGCAGCCTGCTTCTGCTTGGTCTCCAAAAGCTTTGCCCTGATGTCTGTCTTGTACTCCTCTAAGGTCTCAAACTCAGAAACCTCACCGGCAAACTCATCATTCAGCTCCGGAAGCTCCTTTTCTTTAATTTCTTTTATGGTTACCTTAAAGGTGGCGGGCTTGCCTGCCAGCTCCGGCGCATGATACTCTTCAGGGAATGTCACATTGACTTCGCACTCCTCGCCCACATTCTTGCCTATGAGCTGCTCCTCAAAGGTGTCAATAAAGGAGTGGGAGCCGATAACCAGATTATAGTCCTCGGCTTTGCCGCCGTCAAAGGACTTGCCATCTACAAATCCCTCAAAATCAATGATGGTCTCGTCTCCATCTGCAACGGGTCTGTCCTCCACGCTCAGCAGCCTGGAGTTCTGATCCTGAATCTTCTTCAGTTCATTCTCCACATCCTCGTCTGTCACTTCCGCTTCGGCCTTCTCCACCTCGATACCCTTGTATTCTCCCAGAGTCACCTCAGGCTTCACTGCAACTGTGGCGGTGTAAATAAACGGCTTGCCCTTTTCAATCTGAACCAGATCAATCTCCGGCCTGGACACAATATCAAGCTTGCTCTCGTCCGCGGCATCACCGTAGGTAGCATCCAATACAATGTTGGCTGCTTCCTCATAGAACACTTCCACACCGTACATCTTTTCTATCATAGCAAGAGGTGCTTTGCCTTTGCGGAAACCAGGAATGGAGAAACGATTTTTATTTTTATTAAATGCAGCCTTGATCGCATCTTCAAACTGTTCTGCCGGTACTTCTACCGTAAGTTTTGCCATATTCTTCTCTAAATTCTCTACCTGTAAACTCATGTTATAGGTTCCTCCTTAATCTATATGTGAATCGCCTGCTCCACTTGGGCGCTACACTTCAATTTAGCATTATAACATAGGTTTTCCTGAAATACAAGAAGCACTTTTCATGGTTTTTAAGGGTTATTGCAGGCTTTGTTACGGTTTACGGGTACCCTGTGAGATTCGGGTGGCAAAGCCTGAATCCAGCTGTTTGGCGCCAAACCGCATCTGCCATGGTAAATTGCTGAGGCAATGAGACACAGCCTTGCCCTTTTTTCTCTCTCATGATATGATGTTGCCGTAGATTTATTTTTATGCTGATTCTTTAGGAGGCCCTTATGGAGATTGAACGCAAATACCTTGTCACTTCTCCTCCCCCGGATTACCGCACCTTTCCTTCCCATATGATTGAACAGGCCTATCTGTGTACCGATCCTGTGGTGCGGATCCGAAAGGAGGATGAATCCTTCTATCTGACCTACAAATCAAAAGGCCTTCTGGCCCGGGAGGAATACAACCTTCCCCTTAACAGAGAAGCCTATGAACACCTTCTGGCCAAAGCCGACGGGATTATCCTCACCAAGCGCCGGTATCTTCTGCCCATAAAGGGCACCGGTCTCATCATTGAGCTTGACGAATTCTTTGGCGCTTACGAAGGACTGATGCTGGCGGAGGTAGAATTTGAGACCACAAAAGACGCCGAGGAATTTAAGCCGCCCAAATGGTTCGCAAAAGACGTGACCTTTTCCGGCGAATATCAAAACAGCCGGCTGGCAAAGGGGACTTTATAATTTTCAAATTTTCCTCTCTTCAAATCTTCAAAAGAACTTAATGCATTTTTTTTCATCTTATGATACACTAACTACATTAGGTTTTTTGCACTCTGTGAGATTTTTGACCATATTACCAGGAAAGTACTCAGGGAAGGGAACATATGTTATGAAAATAGGATTTGACAATCAGCAATACCAGACCATGCAGTCAGAACACATCCGCAAACGGATCAGCCAATTCGGCGACAAGCTTTATCTGGAATTCGGAGGAAAGCTCTTTGACGATTATCATGCTTCCAGGGTTCTGCCGGGCTTTGCCCCTGACAGCAAGCTGCAGATGCTTATGCAGCTTGCAGATCAGGCGGAGATCGTAATCGCCATCAATGCCGCGGACATCGAAAAGAACAAGATCCGCTATGACCTTGGGATTACCTATGATGTGGATGTGCTGCGCTTAATCCAGTCTTTCAGAGATCGGGGGCTTTATGTGGGCAGTGTGGTGATCACCCAGTACGCAGGACAGCCGGCTGCCGATATTTTTAAAGAGAAGCTGGAACGCATGGAAATCCGGGTATACCGCCACTACCGCATCGAAGGCTATCCCAACAACATCCGCCTCATTGTAAGCGAGGATGGGTTTGGGAAAAATGACTACATAGAGACCTCCAGGCCCCTTGTAATCATCACTGCCCCCGGACCCGGCAGCGGCAAGATGGCCACCTGCCTGTCTCAGCTTTATCATGAAAACCGCCGGGGCATCAAAGCCGGTTATGCCAAGTTCGAGACCTTCCCTGTCTGGAACCTGCCTTTAAAACACCCTGTGAACCTGGCCTATGAGGCAGCCACCGCGGATCTCAATGATGTAAACATGATTGACCATTTTCACCTGGAGGCCTACGGAGAAACCACAGTCAACTATAATCGAGACGTGGAGATCTTCCCGGTGCTCAATGCCATATTTGAGGGAATCTACGGCTCCAGCCCCTACAAATCCCCGACAGACATGGGAGTCAATATGGCAGGCAACTGCATTATTGATGATGAAGCCTGCAAGGAAGCCTCCCGCCAGGAGATTCTCCGCCGCTATTATCACGCCCTTAACCGGCTGGCAAGAGGCGATGGCTCCCAGGATGAGGTCTTTAAAATCGAGCTTCTTATGAAGCAGGCCAGAATCACCCCACAGGATCGGAAGGTAACCGTTGCTGCCAACGAAAAAGCCGACTTAACCCAGGGGCCTGCCGCTGCCTTAGAACTGCCTGACGGACGGATTCTTACCGGCAAGACCACGGATCTTTTAGGTTCCTCCGCCGCCCTTCTCCTCAACGCGGTAAAGGCCTTGGGCAGCATCCCCGATGAGATCCATCTCATAGCGCCCTCTGCCATTGAACCTATTCAAAAACTGAAGGTCAATTATTTCGGCAGCAAAAACCCGAGGCTCCACACCGACGAGGTGCTGATCGCTCTGTCCATGTGCGCCGCCACAGACGCCAACGCCCAGAAGGCTTTGGATCAGCTGTCCAAGCTCCACGGCTGTCAGGCTCACACCTCCGTCATGCTGTCCAATGTGGATATCCACACCTTCCAGCGCCTGGGTGTGGAATTGACCAGCGAACCTATCTTCGAGCACAATAAGCTTTACCGATAAGCCAAAAAACCCGCCGGGCATACGCCCGACGGGTCTTTCTCTTCCTATATTATTGTGTTATGGTTTGAATGTTATTGAATAGCGATGTAGCGGTTCTCCTCCGCCTTGGGCAGTGCCTCCTTCTTGGGCACGGTCAGCTTCAGGATTCCATCCTCGAATCTGGCGTTAATATCCTCCTGGGCAACCTCCTTTCCCACATAAAAACTTCTCTGACAGGAACCGGTATACCGCTCCCGGCGGATATATCTCCCCTTCTCGTCCTTCTCATCATGATCCTGGCTGGTCTGCGCCTCAATGGTCAGATAACCGTTCTTAAGCTCTGCCTTAATATCTTCTTTCTTAAATCCTGGCATATCAATATCCAGCTCATAGCTCTGATCCATATCCCGGATGTCGGTCTTCATCAGGCTGTTGAAAGAAGATGGGGTTCTGTAGCTTCCGAATGGAAATCCTTCCATAAAATTATCAAATAAGTTTTCTCCAAAAATACTTGGCATCAACATAACTCATCTCTCCTTCTCTGTGAAATTGCTTTGTTTTATTTGTTATATATGTAATATAACACTTATTGTTAGCAATGTCAAGAGGTGAGTGCTAAAAAATTGGTGATTCCTTCATACTTCTCTCACGCGCAAGCCTCTTTTCAATTCATTTCAAAACTCCGGATGCCTTACACAGGCACCCAAGGATTGTATTCTTTACCCTCAAGAATATTGGCTATTCTTTCGCAGGCATGACCATCTCCATAGGGATTACAAGCCTTGCTCATTTTATCATATTCTATCTTATCTTCAAGAAGAAGCTTAAAAGCTTTATAAATTGTCTCTTCATCAGTTCCTACCAGTTTTAATGTTCCCGCATCTACACCTTCCGGTCTCTCCGTCGTATCCCTCATCACCAACACCGGAACGCCATAGGAAGGGCACTCTTCCTGGATTCCACCGGAATCTGTAAGACATAGGAATGATCTTGCTTCAAAATTATGGCAATCAAACACCTCAATAGGCTCGATGATATGTATCTGATCACATGTGCCCAGTTCCTGTTCCGCTGCTTCCCTAATCACTGGATTCATATGAATCGGATACACAGCCTTACAATCTGGATGTTCGTCAAGAACCCGTCTGATAGCTCGAAACATGTGATGCATAGGCTTTCCAACATTTTCACGTCTGTGCGCTGTAATGAATATCAATTTATCATTTCCAACCCATTCAAGTTCTGGATGCGTATAATCATCCCTAACCGTATGCTGCATTGCGTCAATTACTGTATTGCCAGTTACATAGATTGTCTCGGCTTTCTTACCTTCTCTAAGTAAGTTTGACTGTGATAAAGGTGTCGGAGCAAAATTATACTGACTGATAATACCTACTGCTTCCCGGTTAAACTCTTCCGGGTATGGCGAATAGATATTATAGGTTCTTAGCCCGGCTTCCACATGGCCGACCGGAATCTGAAGATAGAAACAGGCCAAAGCTGTCACAAATGTAGTTGATGTATCTCCGTGAACCAGTACCACATCTGGCTTAACCTTTTCAAGAACAGCCTTTATATTATTTAATATATTGATCGTAATATCAAACAGTGTCTGCCGATCTTTCATGATATTGAGATCATAGTCCGGCACTACTCCAAAAGTATTAAGAACTTGATCCAGCATCTGACGGTGCTGTGCTGTGACACAGACAATTACTTCTAATTCCTTTCTCTTTCTAATTTCCAGAACCAGTGGACATATTTTAATCGCCTCTGGTCTCGTCCCAAACACACACATTATTTTCTTCTTCATAGTAAAATACCCCTAAAATTATTTCTACTAATTTATTTTCAATAGATTCTTTACAAAAAAGGGAAAAAAGCATCCTACTTCTCCATGAGAATTATAATGTTGTATGTCTGTATAAAGATTAATACTATCATTCTCAGAAAGATCATCGCACAAATCCTTAATGTGATTATAATATGTATGTTCACAATCAGAATAGTGCAAAAAAACATTTATTCTGTTCCGGCAGCTCCGAATTACATTAGGAAGAAGATTATTAAGAATGTCTTTATTCTTCAATTTATCATCACCCATCATTATATCAAATGTTTCTTTATGAAAATCACAGTCCAAATAATTGCCCAAATAGTACTGTGGTGCTCCGGCAATAATAGTATCAGCACCCATTCTTAACCCATAATATAATGCACACCATCCCCCCTTACTAGATCCAAGCATTGTTAACCTGCAATCAGATCCTATTCTCATGGTAATGCTTTTTATAAAATCAATAACTTCTTCCTTTAGGATATAGTCTCCATTCCATCCCAAGTAGTAGACTCCAGGATAATCTATTCTGCCCCAATCGTCCAAAATAAAAAGCTTATTTTCCCAGAGATTCTTTAATGTTCCTATATAATTGTATCTTGCCGGAGGCTCACTAAATGCACTAAATACAACAACTAGTCCTTTACTTTCCGGGTATCTATTATATATATACTTTATTTTTCTTCCACTTTTTGTTGTTGCTTCTTGTTGTACAGCATGAATATAAAAACCTCGAATACTACTCTTAATATTCATAAGCTTGGCTCCAATACACACAAAATATCGTATTATTTTACTTTGTTAACGGAATATTAATTTTTTTTAAATATTTGTGTTAGCTACGATTAACAGCTGTAACCCAGTGACTATATTGAATCTCTTCATTTTTTGCAGCTTTAAGATAAATATCGCGAATAGTATTGGTAATAGATTTTTCTGAAAAAGAGATTTCATATCCATCTATACTAGCAACAGGAGTGATTCCCATCGCAGAACCACACATAAATGCTTCATCAGCAGTATAGACTTCTGATCTATCTATCATTCTTTCAACAACTCTTATTCCCTTATCTCTTGCAATAGTAATCACAGAATCTCGGGTAATACTCTCAAGCACCGAATCTGTCAAATTCGGAGTTATAAGAGTATCCTTTTTGATCATAAAAAAACAACTCCCCGGGCCCTCTGCTATTTTTCCAAATTCATTCAAAAAAAGGCATGTATCGTAACCATTTCTAATAGCTTCTCGCTGCCCAACCCTGCTGTTTATATAATTTGCTCCGCATTTAATCCTAGGTGACAATGTATTATCAGAAATACGTCGCCATGAAGAAAAACACATTTTTAATCCAGTTTGATTGTATTCCGAACTATTAAAACTACGCGGTGTAGCAACAACAAACATTTCTGCCGGCCCATCGCTGCCCCAAGACCCAAACTCATCAACAAATAAAGTCTGTCTTACGGATATGTTTTCGTCAAACTCATTTATACAAACGACATCCTCCAAAGCCTTTCTCATCTGCTCTTTTGTATATGAATGTGAAATCTGCAATAATTTTGCTGATCTTTGCAATCTCTCATAATGTTCATTCAGTCGGAATGCATACATACTGTGATCTTTGCTGCTCCAATAGCAAGGAATTCCCTCAAATACATTTAGACCAAATTGCGCCGTCGGTGAAAGAGCCAGCACTTTTGCATCTTTTATCGGAACTAGACCATTCTTAAACCAAATCATTCTTTCTTCCATTGAATACTTCATATTGATATATCACCCCAGTCATATTATCTTAAAAGTTATATGTTTCAAAAATATCGTCAAATCTCTCTGCTCTCTTGATCTCTTCAACCTTTCCAGCGCTCAAATCAAGAATGGGTACATTGGGAAAAATAAACGGTGGTTTCATCACCACTGAATAAGAACCACAATTGCCAAACACCAGATAATCGCCAACCCCTATTTTCCCTGAATAATTTCTATATAAATAATCAGATTCAATGCATGTATATCCTGCTATATCCGCGTTCTTAAAACGAAGATTATTATTACTTATCGGTATCACCTCAAGAGGAGGGTTTATGCTGCCCATACTAATATTCTTTTGCGAGCCATTTGTTTCTATTATGGTTTTACCTCTAATTTCTTTTATAGCTTCAACTCTACAAACATATCTCATACAATCTGCGGCAACAGCTGTCCCCGGTTCAATAAACAACCATGGTTTATCCTTCTTCCCTCTAAAATAGTCAGAAAAAATAAGCGCTGATCTTGATGCATAATCATCTAAAGAAAAGTCACCTAATCCAAACTGTTCACGCAAACTTCGAGGCATCTCACCTGATAATCCACCTCCCAAATCAATACATTCAGGATATATTCCAAACTTTGATGTTACTCTCTCATACACAGATAAAAGCCCTTCTGATTTAGCTGGCCAATATTTATAATGCCTTTTGGCAAAATGTGCTTGAAGACTTTTTAGATTTATATTATCTATTAATAAAATATTGTTAAGTATTTCGTCAAACTCATCCGCTCCAACATCAATGCCAAAACGCGAAAGTACTCCATCGCCAATATCATAATTACAACGTAATCCGATACTTATCTGCCTGTCCTTATAATGTCTTGCTATTTCACATATTTCTGAAAACTCATGTCTGCTATCTACATTGACTATCCCCCCTGAAAGCAAAAATTCCTCCATTACTTTCTTTGATTTCACTGGTCCATTCCATATCACCCTTGCAGGCTCAATTCCGAGATGTTTCGTTATTTTTAGTTCCATATCTGAAACTACCTCTGCATACCCACCAATAGAATCTATTATTATTCCAAGTTTAGGAATATAATTTGTTTTATATGAATAAGCAATGTTAGTCTTTAAATAATAACTCCTGAAAGTTTCCAGAAGCTTCTCACAATTCCTCCTAAAAATATCAGAATCCAGAATATAGAATGATCCACCATATTTTGAATTCAAATCATTTAGTAAATCTAATGTTAAAGATACCATCTTTTCTCCTTGATAAATAAACCTTTTTACCTGCTAAATGCGTTTATAACTCTCTCATGATTAGCCTTCATCTCTTGTTGGTTTAATGACAAGGCCCATTTTTCTGTTTCTCTAAGTTTTGCTATATTTCTATTTAATGTTTCCTCAATAATCTGCATATCCCTCAACTTTTCTACATTACAAAAGGTTCTAGATAGAATAACTGCGGTAGAGCCCAAGCGATAATGCTCAGCAATTAGTTCTTCAGGTGAAGGTGACAATCCCAAACCAAATTGTCCGATTCCGCCAATTCCAAAAGGAATATTAACTTTATTAATCAAACTTGATATTTCATCTAACAATCCATTTACAAATGGTTCAAACATATCATGATATCCATACGATATACTCAGATCATTTAATCCAATATGGAACTCATCTATAAAAGGAATCTCAAGTACTTCATGTAAGCACTCAACCCCCTTTCTGGTTTCAAGGAGTAAAAGCGTCTTACATCTATTATGTACATATGATATAAAGGATTCTACTTCTTCGGGAGTTTTCCAGTATGGAAGCATAATTATATCTGCACCAGATTCAATTACTTGATCAATTTCCTGTTTACTTCTGGAATTCCAAGGGTTAATACGAACCAACATATCGGCCTGCGACAGTAATGGAGAAATTCTTTCTATATCACTTATGGAATGTCTTGATAAAACAGTATTCATATTTTTTTGTCGTTGTGCTTTACCTAATGTTTCAAGATCAATCCATATCCTATTAACTCCGGCCTTTTCGGCCACAGCCGCAATTTGGGGATTATTAGTTATAAACAATAGTTTCAGCATAATATTACACTTCTCCGTTCTTTCTCTATTGAGTAATTGCGCTGCTACTTATCTTCTGCAAATTTGTCCACAAGCTTCAAGTATTCATTCCAATTTCCCATATCTACCCATGAATTCTCAGGAACTGGAAATGCACCAACTCTTTTATTATTCTTAATTAGCCTCTCAATCAAATCGGTAATATTCGTAAACGTATTGTCCTCGATATAATCCAAAGCTTCAGGTTCTAATATATACATACCAGAATTAATTTGATACACAAATTCTGGCTTTTCTTTTATATCACTGATAATCCCGCCGATTTCCGTTTCAATCGTGCCATATGGAATACTCATTCTTTTTACTACTGATACAACTGTAATAACATTGTTGTTTGTTTTATGATACTCAACCAAATCTTCCAGTTTAACCGTGACCAACGTGTCACAGTTTATAACAAAAAAAGCACTATTTAATCTGTTCTTTAAAAGATACAGAGATCCTGCTGTTCCAAGAGGAGTATCCTCATGAATAAACTCAATTTTCCAATGTTTTTTGTCAGAAAAATATTCCTCAATTATTTCTTTTTTATAATTTACTGAAATATAAAACTTTTCACATCCAACATTTTTAAACAAAGTCATTATTTCCTCAATAATTGACTTCTTAGATATCGGTATTAGCGGCTTAGGTATAATATTGGTAAGAGGAAGCAACCTAGTCCCTTTACCACCTGCCATTATTACTACTGGATATGATATGATTTCCCGGTTAGATTCATCCTCTGAACTAAAGAGTTGATTCCATTCAATAACATCAATAAGTCTATTTTGGCGGTCAATTATCGGCATTGTTTCTATACGTTCTCTGCACATCTTTGCCTTGATAGACTCAATATCGTCATCATCATATGCTACTGTAATATCTGGGCGAACAAACTCTAATACTGATAAGGAAAGCTCCTTCTTGCCCAAAAGCGCTCTTTGTATATCTCCGATACTAATTACACCCTGTAATAGGCCACCGTCACAAATGAGTAATAGCTTTCTATCCCTGGTATCCATAATATTTAGCGCTTCTATAAGTGATACTCTACCGTCAATAATCTGATCTGATTTAATCATAGCTGCAATTATCTCCACATATCAACCATCATATTACATCTTGCTGTCAAGGAACTTGCCCGTTTCAATATGATTAAAAACTGGCAAGTAACTTTGCATAATAAAAACGACCTCTTCTTTTGAGGCCTCATTCTTATTAAACACAGTTTTCAAGTCTAAAAACAGTTTTTCTATTCTTTCTCTATTCGGAATCTCCTTTCCTGTAATAACACCAAGGGATGAAAATCTATTCATCTCTACACTTTCCCCCTCTGCCACAAACTCCTCATAAAGCTTCTCGCCAGATGTCTCTGATGGCGCATAATGCACAGGGTACCATCTACTTCCCTTTTTTAATTCTTCAGCCTTTTCAATGGCCTCCTCATCGGATGTGCATTCTAACACATCAAATCCATGTACTTTTAATAGTTCCGTTCCTATTACATCAAATGTCATCATTTCTGCATCTGAAAGTTTTGGAAAGAAAATATCACGATTTTCCCCTAACAAGCATGACAAAAGACATATTTGTCCGGCTTCGTCTGGACTCACAAAATATCGCCGCACATCCGAAGGAGCCGATATGGGTTGAAGTTTGGAAATACGTGCAAGAAAACTAGCAGGAAGCGATCCATTAGAAAATGCTACATTTGCGAAACGAGCAGTCTTTACCGGAAATCTATCTGAATAGGTGAATATCAAATCTTCCATAATTCTTTTACTAGCTCCCATGATATTCACTGGATTAGCGGCTTTATCCGTGGAAACGCAGAAGTATTCTTCCGGCGGATACTCAGATAATAGATCAAGAAGAGTCTTTGCACAAATTATATTGTTTTGTATTAAAGCCTCTATACTATAAATATCTTTTTCACTTCTCACATGTTTGTGCGCAGAAAAATTCCCTATGATATCAAATCCGCCCCTTGACCTAAACATCTTTTCAAAAACAGGGGAAGCAAAATCCATAGGATACGGGATATAATCCTCTGGAAGAAACATACCTTTTGATGATCGCAAATCTCTTGTCAATTCTGCCAAAGCATTTTCATTGGTATCAACCACAACCATGGTTGCAGGCCTGAATGGAAGCATAGCCTTAATAAATGATGATCCTATAGAACCAGCACCTCCAATTACTAGGACAGTTTTACCAGATATCTTCTCACTTAGTTTCTCTTTAAAATTTTTAATATCTGAATAAAACATTGAAGAATCACGTTTCGTAACATATTTGCAAATAAATTCGTCAAGATTAAACATACTTTATCTCACTTTCTTCTTCCTTTAAAATATGCCGATACAACGATGCTATTCTTAATATACCTATAGCACCACTTTATTGTGTCCCTATATAAAGTGTAAAGAGTTAAGTAGCAGATGATGGCAAAAACTACATTTAGTACACCAAATTCATAAAAAGTATTGTATGCTGCATAGATAAAGACTTCAATAGTAACAATAAATAATTTCAATAAATTGAACCTGACCGGAAAGACTTTTTCAGCAATAACCGTCCGAAGAATGAAAAAAACTATATATGATACACCTGTCGACAAGGCAGCGCCTCGGCAGCCTATAATGGGCACTAGAAAAGAATTTCCTAAAAAATTCGTCAAACATGCCCCACTGGCAATAAAAACATGCATCTTGCTCTTTTTCATAAAATCAATACCACACACTGTTGTTTCTGAAATCGTATACATTATGGGATGAAATATTAAAAACGGCATAATGTACTCTGCATCACGATATTGTCCGCCTAAAAGTAGTGCAAAAAAATCTTTAAATAGAATTAATGTAATCCCAACAGCAAACATAACTACGGATATAATATTAAATGCTGTCTTGTAATAACCTTTATCCTCAGGACATTTTTCATAGTGTTGAACCGCTTTTGGCACCCACACAATATTGAATGTAGATTGTATCACTGCAAATAATGAAACAAATGCCATAGCAGATGTATATATCCCAACATCGGCATATGTTGCATAATGATTCAACGCTAATTTATCAAGACTTTGAAACAGGGACGTAATCCCCATAGAAAAAACAAATGGATAACCGAATCTTAATAAATCTTTCATTTCTGCGCAATCAATAGATATATTCTTTCCAAACCACGGTATATATTCTTTTTGTGACGCTAATGAAAATAATACGCAAACAAAGGATGCCAGCACAGTTGCTATAGCAAGAGAATTTATTCTGCTTGTATCTACCACAATAAACATCAGTGTACAAGGGGCTACAAACGATATAAAGAAATGTTTCAGATATGCAGAGTGGAAAAGTCAGATTTTCCACTCTATTTTTACATACTCG
>JAAWHU010000052.1 GCA_022796015.1 Hungatella sp.
CGGCACAGACCACGGCGGCGCCGGCCGGCACTACAGCGGCAGCAGTCGAGACCACCACAGCAGCGGCCGGGGAAGCTCCTAAGGAGACGGAAGCACCCGCATCCGGAGAAGCAGTAAAGATCACCATGATGAACAGCAAACCGGAGCTTGAGGATGCTTTGGAGAATGCGGCAAAACAGTACATGGAGGCTACAGGCGTTGAGATTGAGCTGTACACCACGGATTCGCCGGGAGAGGTGATTGCCCAGAAGTATGCTGCAGGCGATCCTGCCACACTGATGATCTGCGATTATCCCAATGTTACAGATATTGCGGCAGAGAAGCTGCTGGATTTAAGCGGTGAGAAGTGGGTTGCCGATGGCGGCGATATTCTCGGCGTAAAAGTTGACGACAAGGTTTACGGCTTCCCCTTCTGTGTAGAAGGAACGGGTATTTTATATAACAGGACAGCCATTGAAGGGATTATCGGTGAATTTGACCCTGCCAGCTATGTGACCCTGGATCAGTTTAAAGGGCTTTTGGATCAGCTGGTTGCAGGGGGCATGGAAGCTCCGGTGATTCTTAACTCCGAAGACTGGTCCATCGGCCAGCATTTCATTCAGTATACATATCGTATGCAGACCGGCAAGAAGGAAGACGCTCAGAAGCTTATTGACGATGTGAAAGCAGGCAGCGCATCCTTTGCGGACAATGACGTATACAACAGCGTATATGATACCCTTGATGTGATGATTGAGTATAATATTAACAAGGATGATCCTCTGGCGGCAGACTATGATCTGAATGCAAGCTATCTTGCAGAGGGAGAGGCGGCCTTCTGGCTGAACGGAAGCTGGGCTTGGCCTGATACGGTGGAGTATGTAGACGGTTCCATGACCTACGGCATTATGCCGTATCCGGTTAACGGGGACTACCCGTCTGTAGGAAGGCTCAATGCCAATGCGACTAAGTTTATTGCTATTGACAATGTAAAGGCTACTCCGGAGCAGCAGCAGGCAGCCAAGGACTTCTTAAACTGGCTGGTATATGATGCAGCAGGCCAGGATGTGCTGGTGAACCAGTGTGCAGTCGTTCCCGCATTTAAGAACATTACCCTTCCTATGACCAATGACTTCAACGCTGGCGTGAAGACCTATGTGGACAGCGGCCTTGTGAATGACTATGTTCCCCTTCCATCCGACCACAGAAGCTCCCTGGCTGCATTTATGCAGAAATATCTTGCAGGCGAGATGGACAGAAAAGAGATGGCCGGGAATCTGGATGAGTTCTGGAAGACCCATTAATTACATATTCGCTTAAATGATGTAACTGGAGACAGGCGCCGGTTCGGAAGAAAAGTCTTCTGAATCGGCGCTTTTTGTATAAGAAGGGGCTATATTAATGAAGAGCAAAGAAAGTTTTATGAGCAAATGCACCACATTTCTTATATTTGCCGGTCCGGCAGTAATTTCTTTTATTCTTGTGGTGATCATTCCTATGATTTACGGCGTGTATCTGACCTTTACCAGCTGGGATGGGTTCAGCAATGCAAAGCCCTTTGTGGGCCTTGCCAATTACGGGGCAGTGTTCCAAGACAAGGCATTCTGGACGGCTCTGTGGATTACGGTAAAATATGTATTTCTCTCGGTGATCTTTATTAATGCCATCGCTTTTATTCTGGCCTATCTTCTTACCAGCGGAATCAAGGGGCAGAATTTCCTCAGAGCAGGCTTCTTTACCCCCAACCTTATCGGCGGTATCGTTCTGGGGTATATCTGGCAGTTTATTTTCTCCAGAGTCATTGTGAATCTCAATGATTTTATGAACCTGCCCATCTTTGCAAAATCCTGGCTTTCCTCGCCGGGAGGAGCCTTTGCGGCTATGGTGATCGTAACTACATGGCAGTATTCCGGGTATATGCTGTTAATCTATATATCCGGCTTTGTAAGCGTGTCCCAGGATCTTTTGGAGGCAGCCAGAATCGATGGAGGCAGCTCCGGCCAGGTGACCCGCTACATTACCATTCCTATGATGATGCCATCCTTTGTCACCTGCCTTTTCCTTTCTCTTACCAGATGCTTTAAGGTATATGACCTGAACCTGGCTCTTACCGGAGGAGGGCCTTATGACAGTACCAAGATGGCGGCCATGCATATTTACACACAGGCATTCGAGAACCACAAGTACGGCGTAGGCCAGGCAGAGGCCCTTGTGCTGTTCCTGGTTATGGGCATCATTGCGTTTATTCAGATTAAAACAGGCAAAGCAAAGGAGGTTGAGGCATAATGGCAAAGGAAACAAAATCGGTCCAGGTAGGCGGGACCAGAAAAAAGGTTCTGGATGGGGTGAAAACCATCTTTGTGGTGTTTATGTTTCTGTTCTACATGATTCCCTTCATTATGGTGATCTTAAACTCTTTTAAGAGAAAGATCAACATTGTAAAAAATCCGCTGATGCTCATTGACGATAAGGGAGTCCAGTTTATCAACTATGTTAAGGCTTTTGACGAGATGGACTTCGGGACTGCATTTTTTAACTCCATTCTTGTCACCGGTTTCAGTGTGGGGCTGATTATCCTCTTTTCGGCCATGACTGCATATCTCTTTGTGCGGACGGACTGGCTGGCCTGCAAGATTTTCTTTGCCCTTATGGTGGCCTATATGGTAGTGCCCTTCCAGGTAATTATGATTCCCCTGGTGTCCATCTACGGTAATATTTTCGGAATCCTGAATTCCAGGACTACCCTGATCTTCATGAACCTGGGGTTCGGTACAGGCATGGCCATCTTTATGTGCCACGGATTTATTAAGACCAATGTGCCTTTGGCCCTGGAGGAGGCTGCCAAGATCGACGGGTGCACTAGGCTGCAGATCTTCTTTCAGATTGTGTTCCCGCTGATGAAGCCCATTATTTCCACCATCACTATCTTGAATGTGCTGGGTCTGTGGAACGACTATCTCCTACCCAACCTGGTGCTGGGGAAAAAGGCGCTGTACACACTGCCTCTGGCCATCCGTACATTCTACGGAACGTTTTCCAATGATCTTGGAAAGATTATGGCAGCCCTTGTTATGATTGTGGCTCCCATTATTCTGGTGTACATTTTCCTGCAGAAATATATTATCGGCGGAGTGGTGGCGGGAGCCGTAAAATCATAATCAGGCATTTACCCTTGATAAAGTTTCCAGGACTGGTACAATAGAGGAAACGGCCGCGGATTCAGGCGGCAGAAAGAGGAGAGGGTATGATAACAATAAAAGATGTGGCAAACAAAGCGGGGGTATCGGTTACCACAGTATCCAGAGTGATGAACAACAGAGGGCCTTTGAGTGAGGCCACGAAGAAAGCGGTCCATGATGCCATGGAAGAACTGGGGTATCTTCCTAATGATGTGGCAAGGGCTTTGGGGAAAAACAGCATGAATATTATAGGCTTGATTATTCCGGGCCTTAAGCATCCTTTCTTTGGGGAGATGGTTCATGAGTTTGAGTATTATGCCCATGAGAGGGATTACAAGCTTATGGTGTTTGCCACGGAGTATGACACCGAGAAGGAAAAACGATGTATTAATCTGATGAGACGGAATATGGTGGATGGCATTATCTATGCCTCCCATTCTGTAGGGGAGGATTTTCAGAAGGGTATCCATATTCCGGCTGTCATCGTGGAAAATGAATTTAACGGGATTCCGGCCATTCTTTCGGACAATGTCCAGGGTGGGACTATGGCAGCCAGGCATCTCATTGCCAGAGGGTGCAGAAACCTGGTGCATATTACGGGACGCAGGAAGCAGTATGTGAGGCCGGACAGCAGAACCGGCGCCTTTTTGGCGGAATGTGAGCGCAGCCATGTTCCCTGTAAGGTATATTACACAACCAGGGATATGTTTGTTCAAATGGAGTATTCTGAGGTCATTGGGCAGGTCTTTGGCGAGAATCCGGACATGGACGGAATCTTTGCAAGCTCCGATATTATAGGGGCCCAGTGTATGCAGGCGGCTCTGTCATTGGGATACCGGATTCCGGAACAGATAAAGATTGTGGGATATGACGATACATGTATCAGCCATCTTACTTATCCTCCTATGACGACTGTGAGGCAGAATCTTAAGGAGATAGTGAGAACTGCCGTGGACACCTTGATGGATTTAATCGAGGGGAAGGAGGTAGAGGCGGTACAGAAGATATCCGTAGCGTTTATTGAAAGGAGAACGACATAATGTTTCAAAAAGTAAAAAATCAGATTATGCTCATTGCCTATGCAGACTGTATGGGACATGATCTAAAGGATTTGGAGAAGGTGCTGAAGACCTATGTGGGAAAGGCCATAGGAGGGCTTCATGTTCTTCCCTTTTTCCCATCCTCTGCGGACCGGGGATTTGCCCCTATCACCTATGATGAGGTGGATCCGGCGTTCGGAAGCTGGGAGGATATCGAGAGGCTGGCATCAGAGTATTATCTTATGTACGACTATATGATCAACCATGTGTCTGCCCACAGCCCGGAATACTTGGATTATCTGGAGAAGAAAGACGGCTCTCCCTATAAAAGCTTTTTTATCCGTTTCCGTGATTTTTGGGAAGGCGGCGCTCCCACAGAAGAACAGCTGGAGAAAATATATAAAAGAAAAGAAGGCGGCCCCTCCGTTATGGCGGAGTTTGAGGATGGCAGTAAGGAGCTGGTGTGGAGCACCTTCAGCTCCGAGCAGATTGACTTGGATGTCAATGATCCCGGGGTAAAGGAATTTATCCGAAAGAATCTGGAAGCCTTGGCAAAACATGGGGCGGCCCTGATCCGTCTGGATGCCTTTGGCTATGCTACCAAAAAGCCTGGAACCGGATGCTTTTTCCTGGAACCGGAGGTATGGCCTCTTCTTGAAGAGTCCCGGAATATCCTGGCCCCTTACGGAGTCCGGGCCCTTCCGGAGATCCATGAGACTTACTTTACCCAGCTAAAGCTGGATGCAAGAGGATATGACGTCTATGACTTTGCCCTGCCTCTTCTTGTGCTTCAGGCCCTCTACTTCGGAGACAGCATCTATCTGAAAAACTGGATGAGGATTTGTCCGAGACATCAATTTACCACCTTGGATACCCATGATGGAATCGGGGTTATGGACACCTATCATCTTCTGCCGGACGAGGAGATCCGCAGGACTCTGGAGCATCTTTATACCCTGAGCCCTGTATCAAAGGGAATCAGCACCAAGTCCTCCCATACCTATTTTGACGCTTATCAGATAAACGCCACCTACTATTCGGCCCTTGGGGAGGATGATGACAAGTACTTGACGGCCAGGGCCATACAGTTTTTTACACCCGGGATTCCCATGGTCTACTATGTGGGAATGCTGGCAGGGTCCAATGATTACAAGCACCTGGAGGAGACGGCCCACGGAAGGGATATTAACCGGGGATATTATACCCTGGAGCAGGTGGATGAGTCCATGAAAAAACCTGTGGTAAGACGGCTTCTTCAGATGATGGAATTTCGGAATACGCATCCCGCATTTGACGGGGAGCTTCACATCCTGGATAGCAGCCCCGAGACCCTTAAGGTATGCTGGAGGCTGGGGGAGGAATGGGCCAGGCTGGATGCGGATTTGAAGCAGTCTTGCTTTGAGATCACCTACACAGACAAAGGGGAGGTGCGCCGGTTCTGAGGGTGCGCCGGCAATTCATTATAAAGGAGATTTTAAGAGGAGGTCAGGAATGAGGAAAGAGGGATATTTGGAAAGATGCAGTCTGGCTCAGGCAGGAATCAGGGCGGAGGGCGTAAGGCAATTTCTTGACGAGGTGGAGAAGGCCGGATATCATCTTCACAGCTTTATGATTACCCGCCATGGGAAGGTGGCTTATGAGTGCAGCTGGGCTCCTTACAGGCTGGACGAGGAGCACCTGATGCATTCTTTTACCAAGGGGCTTGTAGCGACGGCCATAGGCATTCTGGAGGGGGAGGGGCGGCTGGCTCTGGATGATAAGGTGGTGTCTTATTATCCGGAATATGATTTAAAAGACAGGGAGGGACGCCTTGGAAACATGACTCTGCGCCATCTTCTGACCATGACAGGGGGGCATGGGGATGTGCCGGACCGCCATGGCTGCGATGATGAAATCTTTACATTTTTAAATCATCCCATGAAGTATGAGCCGGGGACTCATTTTATGTATGATTCTCTCGGAACTCATATGCTGGCTTCCATAGTGAAAAGAGTGACAGGCTGCAACTTGTTCCAGTTTCTTCAGCTGAGACTGTTTGATCCCATGGGAATCCAGGGAGTGTACTGTGATTCCTGCGCGTCAGGGAAGGATCAGGGCGGCGGCGGAAGCCGTATGAAGACAGAGGATATGGCGAAAATTACGGTGTTGTTTCTAAACGGCGGCATGTGGGAGGGGCAGCAGCTTGTGCCAAAGGACTGGATTGACCAGATGACGGCCGTCCGGTTTGAAGAGTCCATAGATGCCTCCAACCCGGACTGGGAGGACTGGCGGTGCGGCTATGGATTCCAGGTGTGGATGTGCCAGATTCCTCACACCTTCCGCTTCGATGGAATGTACGGCCAGTTCGGCGTGGTGCTGAAGGATTACGACGCCTCTATTGTCACCACCTGCGGAGAAAACTACACTCAGGCCGTGTTGAGGCTTATGTGGCAGTATCTGATTCCCGCCATGGAGGAGGGAACGGCAAAAGAGGATCAAAGCGGTGTAGAGGCGGAGCTGGAAGAATTAAAGAAGAGACTTTATATCCACTGGCCGCTGGATGATGAAGCCGGGCCGGAAAACGCAGAGAAATTGTGGAAAAAGCTAGATGGAAAAGAACTTGTATTTCCGAAGAACCGGGAATCCATGCTTCCATCCGGGCGGGTGGACAACTGCTTTACCTCTTCCTGGACCGAGAAGAACCGAACCGGGATTGCCCGTATAACATTAAGCCTTACTGACGAGGGCTGTGAGCTGGAGTATGAGGACAATAAAAATCACGGAGTCCTGCCTGTAGGGATAAAGGGAGAGCCGAGGAGGGGGCTTTTAAAAAGCCTTTGGGGAGATTATAAGGTGTGGACAGGGGCGAGATGGAATGCACAAGGAGAGCTGGAGGTTCAGATCCGCATGGTAAACGGCGAATATTATCAGGTGTTTACCCTCACTCCCCAAGAAGATACCGTAGCTGTGAACATCTACGGAGGGCCATGGGACAGAAGAAAGGGAAAACCGGAGGGGAACACCTGGCTGTGCCGTAAAAAATAGAAGGTCTATTGACTTTAATCAGGGGGCTTTGTTAAAATAAAGTCATTACAACATCAAGGGGGAGAGATTTTGAGATGAGAAAAGAGAAAGAGATTTATGAACAGCGTTTAAAAAAGCATCTGGATGAATTGAAATGGCTTTATATGGAACTGTATGATGCTCCTGATAGGTTTGAAGAGCTGTGTGCGGCAATGGAAAGGGTGTATTGTGAGCGGAAGGCTTCCCTGAAGGCTATGGATTTGGAACGAGAGGCAGACCCGGAATGGTTCAAGGGGAACGATATGCTGGGAATGATGATCTACACCAATCTGTTTGGGGGGACTTTAAAGGGAACAGAAGGACATTTGGACTATCTTAAGTCCTGCGGCGTCAATTATGTCCATCTGATGCCTCTCATGGAATCTCCTAAGGACCGCTCGGATGGGGGATATGCAGTGGCTGATTTCAGAAAGGTTCAGCCGGAGCTGGGGACTGTGAAAGATCTGGAGCATTTGGCCCACAGCTGCCATAAGGAGGGTATGAGCCTGTGCCTGGATTTTGTTATGAACCACACGTCCGAGGACCACGAGTGGGCCAAGAGAGCCAGAGCCGGGGAGAAGGAGTACCAGGACCGGTATTTCTTCTATGACAGCTGGGATATTCCCGGGGAATACGAGAAGACGGTGCCCCAGGTATTCCCTACTACAGCCCCCGGCAATTTCACCTGGCTTGAGGACTGCAGACAATATGTTCTGACCACGTTTTATCCATATCAGTGGGATCTGGATTACAGAAATCCTGTGGTATTCAATGAGATGATGTACAATTTCCTGTTCTTCGCCAACCTGGGGATCGACGTGATCCGCATTGACGCCGTGCCTTATATCTGGAAGGAGCTGGGAACCAGCTGCCGCAATCTGCCTAAAGTACATACGATTGTTCGTATGATGCGTATGATCGGGGAGATCGTGTGCCCGGGCATTCTCCTTCTCGGGGAGGTGGTCATGGAGCCGGAGAAGGTAGCGCCCTATTTTGGAACAGTGGAAAAGCCGGAGTGCCATATGCTGTACAACGTGACTACCATGGCGACTATCTGGCACACGGTGGCAGTACAGGATGCCAGGCTTTTGAGAAAACAGCTTGACGCAGTATACCGCCTGCCAAAGACCTACACCTTTTTAAATTATCTGCGCTGTCATGACGATATCGGCTGGGGGCTGGATTACGACCAGCTGGAGAATTGGGAGATGATGCAGGTCCCCCACAAGAAATACCTCAATGATTTCTATACAGGCAAGGTCTGGGAAAGCTTCAGCCGGGGAGAGCTTTACAATGATGATCCGGTGACAAAGGACGCCAGATTCTGCGGCACCACGGCCTCTATGTGCGGTGTGGAGCAGGCTCTTGAGACAGGGGATGAGGAGGCTATGGAACGGGCTGTCCGCCTGGATCTGACTCTCCATGCCTTCATGCTGCAGCAGGCCGGTATTCCGGTGATTTACAGCGGGGATGAGATCGGACAGCTCAACGATTATTCCTATAAAAAGGAGCCGGAAAAGGCAGCAGATTCCCGATATGTTCACCGATCCTCTTTCCGCTGGGATCTTGCCGGAAGGACAGAAGAAGCCCATACGGTACAGGGAAGGATCTTTAAGGGTTTAAGGAAGCTTGAGACCATTCGTGGGAACCATGAAGCCTTCACAGCCAGGGCCCGCGCAGAGACCATTGGCTGGGAGGATCCGTCGGTTCTGGGCATTATGCGCACAGGAGAGAGCGAACGGATTACAGGAATCTATAATTTTAGCAGAAGCGAGAAGACCGTGTCCTGGATAGGCGGCGGAAAGGATCTGATCACCGGGGAAGACGGGGCGAAGGAAAGGACGGTTACCCTGAAGCCTTATGGATTTATTTGGCTGAGAGAGGAGCTTTAAGAGAGGCCTCTTTTGGAATTAAAAGCAAAAATTTGGCAAGCTGTTTTTGGAATAAGGTTTTACACAGTCATCCACAATATAAGGGAAAAATGGGAACATTGTGCTGAGGAGTCGGAAAGGCAGGAGTGTGGGTGGCTGGGATGAGAGATGACCTTAAAATTAGAAGCTGTATAAGAATCATAGGAGTGGCCGGGGCAGTGTATCTGGTGTTTCAATACCTGCTGCCCCTGACGGCTCCTTTTTTGTTTGCATGGCTGACGGCCCTTGTATTAAAGCCATCCTCTCATGCCATAGCCAGACGTCTTAAAGTATCCTGGAGAGGAAGAAGCTTTGGGATATCTGCGGGGGTAGTGGGGCTTGTGGAACTGGCGGGACTTATGGCGTGGGTGGGAGCCCTGTTTTATTTTGGCGGCAGAAAGATGTATCAGGAGCTGGTCATGCTGGCCAATCGCTTTCCGTGGTTTCTGGAACAGCTGGACCGGTATCTCACCGGCATCTGCAGGCAGATGGAGCAGGCCCTGTCTCTGAGGGAGGATACCATGGTATGTATGGCCAGAGACATGATAAGAAGTCTTGGAAGCACGGTGAAGCAGGGGGTAATGCCCTATCTCATGGGAAATTCCGTGAGCATAGCCAAATACTGTATTCACTGCTGCATTATTATGGTCTTGTACGCCATAGGAGTCATGCTGTTTCTGCAGGAGATGGATGGGTGGAAGGAGAAGATGGAGGCATCTGTCTACTGCCGGGAATATGAGCGGGTGGGGAGGCTTCTTAAGACCGTGGCCAATGCTTACCTTCGTACTCAGGGCATTATTATGGTGCTGACCTCCCTGGTATGCATGGCGGGCCTGTTTCTCCTTGGGAATCCTTACTATATTCTGGCGGGAGCAGGGATCGGTATTCTGGATGCACTGCCTGTATTCGGAACCGGTACGGTTCTGCTTCCGTGGGCATTTTTCTGCTTTCTAAAGGGGAGCTTGGGCCGAGGGGCGGCAGTTCTGGCTATCTATCTTGTCTGCTATTTTTTGAGAGAGATACTGGAAGCACGTCTTATGGCCCATAAAGTGGGGCTGACGCCTCTGGAGACCCTGGCGTCCATCTATGTGGGCCTGCAGCTTTTTGGCCTGTTCGGCTTTCTGCTGGGGCCCGTAGGGCTTTTGGTGGTGAAAGAGTTTGCAGGAAAACCATGAGGAGCTTAAGGGGCAAGGCGGGATCCTGCAATATATCTTGAAGCACATTTGGGAATATGGTATACTTACTCCAAAGAGGATGGCATGATAGGGGAAAATAGATTATGGGTTATGAAAAGTATATAGATAAAGATATCTTAGATAAATTTGAATTCTGTAATTATGGGCATGCACTGGAAATTCTTCATGATGTATTTTCAACAGAATGGAATGAACTGCAAGATTGCCTGCGTCGGTTGACACTTACGTTGGCGGACATAAAGAAGGCGGGAGGGAATGAATCGCCAATCCCGAAAAAATTCGATGATGTTTTATATCCCTATGGTTGGAGGGAGATAAGAATTAGCGGAGATTTGATTGTAAAGAAATATCCCAGGCAAGCTGCACAGAGAAGGGGCCGATTTGCAGATGAACCCTATGAAATTGAGAGTATTGAAGGGTATATAGATGGACATAATATTGATTTTTTGAAGAACAAAGTTGCTTTTGATTTGGAATGGAACAGCAAGGATCAAACGTTTGACCGGGATTTATTGGCTATGAGAACTTACTTTGACTGTGGCTTAATAGATGTTGGGGTTATTGTGACAAGAGCAGAGGAGCTTAATGAGATATTCAGACAGGAAAAAGATGATAGTGGTCTGCCTCTGATGAAAAAATATGGGGCTAGTACGACATGGCTGGGGAAGTTGATTTACAGGCTTGATTCACGCCGTAATGGGGGATGCCCCATTTTGGCAATAGGGATTGGAAAGGAATGTGTTGAAGGATATGGCAGACTTACATAGTACAATACAAGATTTGCAGATGTATACACAGGGAAAGAAGTATAATACAATTTACGCAGATCCGCCGTGGCAGTTTCAGAACAGAACTGGTAAAGTCGCGCCAGAACACAAACGGCTTACCCGCTATGAGACCATGACGCTAAAAGATATTAAGGCATTGCCGGTATCAGATATAGCAGGTGATAAGGCTCATTTATATTTGTGGGTTCCTAATGCCCTTCTTCCGGAAGGTCTTGATGTTATGAATGCTTGGGGGTTTGAATATAAGGGGAACATAGTTTGGGAAAAAGTGAGAAAGGACGGGGGGCCGGATGGCCGGGGCGTGGGATTTTATTTTAGAAATGTCACTGAATTAATTTTGTTTGGAATTAAAAAAAGGAGTGCACCCAATCGAACTTTACAGCCGGCAAGATCCCAAGTAAATCTGATTAGAACAATGAAACGGGAGCACAGCCGCAAGCCTGATGAGATTATACCTATAATTGAGGCATGCAGTCAGGGGCCCCGAATTGAACTGTTTGCCAGAGGCGTGCGGGAGGGTTGGGACGTATGGGGGAATCAGGCAACTGCTGAGTATGAGCCGACATGGGATACTTATTCCAATCATACAGTAGCACAGAGCAAATAGACCAAGGACGAATCAAATAAGGAGCCCTCATGTTTACTTATGAAGAGATTATGAGCCTGAATGAACTGGAAATGAACGTATATCAATACATCCTTAAGAACAAGGAAAAAGCAGTCTATATGAAGATACGGGAGCTGGCGGAGGAAGCCCATGTATCCACCACCACGGTCCTAAGATTCTGCCGGAAGATGGGATGCGGCGGGTATTCGGAGTTTAAGGTTCAGTTCAAGCTGTATTTAAAGCAGCAGATCGAACCGGGGACAGACATGGATATCAGCAATCTGGAGGACTATTTAAGACGGTTTCAGACAAAAGAATATATGGAGACCATTGATCGTGCGGCGGATATGCTGCGGTGTTCCGACAACATTATCTTCATCGGCGTAGGCACATCGGGAATGCTGGCTAAGTACGGTTCCCGGTATTTTTCCAATGTAGGGTGGCTTTCTCTCTGTATCGATGATCCCTTTACGCCGGTGTTCGGCGAGCACGGCGGCGAGACGGCGGTGGTGGCGCTCTCTGTGTCCGGCGAGACGGAGCAGGTGCTTAACATGGCCAATGGACTGAAGGTAGGCGGATGCAGGCTCATCTCCATCACCAATACTCCGGGCTGTACCCTGGCGAAGATGAGCGACTGCAATATTTCCTACTATATGCCGGTGAGGAAGACGGCCAGGTATTTTAATATTACTCTCCAGGCGCCGGTAGTGACCATCCTGGAGATTCTCGGCAGCAAATTATACCGGATGTCAGAACACAAATAAAAACACGATTTTTTAAAACAGCGCGGATAAAAAACGTGCTGTTTTTTGTTTGTAACATATTACAATCATTGGTAATCGTTTTATCTGTTGGCAAATTTGCTGACAAATCATGGCGATTTCATTATAATATGGTTACTTAATAAACAAAATGCCGTGATATGCAGAGGACTTTTTGGATACTGCGCATAAGCCATGGACGCGGATGTGTCAGAAACCAGGAAAACGGCAGAAAAAGGAGGGCTTAATATGGGTTTTATGGAAACCATGCAGACAAAGATGGACGCAACATTAGTTCCCTTTGCTGCAAAACTTAACGGCCAGCGCCATGTGGCGGCTGTCAGAGATGCATTTACTCTGGCATTTCCCCTGACTCTGGCAGGATCTATCATTACTTTGGTGAACTTTGCAGTGCTGGATCCCGGAGGATTTATTGCGAAGATACTTCATCTGGGTGATCTGATCCCCAATCTGGCAGATTATCAAAAGATATTTACACCTATTTTAAGCGGAACCAGCAATATTATGTCACTTCTTATTGTATTTCTGACTGCTTATAAGCTGGCGGAAGCAAAAGAGGGAGATAAGCTTTTGTCTGCCCTGTGCGCCATTGGTACATTTTTCATTATTTATCCGGGCTATGTGGCAAGCGATGCAGGCAATGCCCTTCCCATGACCTTCATGGGGGCTCAAGGCCTGTTCGTTGCATTGATTGTAGGCCTTGCCGTGGGAGAGCTGATTCCTACTATGGCTAAGAACAAGAAACTGTGTATCAAGATGCCGGACTCTGTTCCGCCGGCTGTGGCGCAGTCCTTTAACCTGGTAATCCCTATTATCATCGTCTTTGTAGGTGCGGCTATTATGAATTACATACTGGGGTTTGTGGCAGAAGGAGGCATTCAGTATGTGATCTACAACAGCATTCAGGCTCCCTTCCGTTCTCTGGGCGGCAACATTGTTACCATCCTGATCTTTGTTGTGGCACAGCAGTTTCTGTGGCTTTTGGGTATCCATGGCCCCAACACCCTCAGCGCTATCCGTACTGTAATGTTTGCCGAGCAGGGCGTGGCAAACCTGGCCTATTTCGGAACCAACGGGACTACTATAGGAACCCCATTCCCTCTTACATGGGGCAGTATTAACGACGCATTCGGCAATACCGGCGGTTCCGGCGCAACTCTGGGTCTTCTCATTGCCATTTTCCTTGTGGCAAGGAAAGACAAGCAGCAGATGACGATTGGCAAGCTGGCTCTGGCCCCTGGCCTGTTTAATATTAACGAGCCTTTAATGTTTGGTCTGCCTATTGTTATGAATCCCATCTATGTGGTTCCCTTTATCCTGGCGCCTATGTCCGGCAACCTGATCGGATGGCTGGCGACCAGCGTATTTAAGATTATACCGCCGGTAACCCTTGACATCGGATGGACCACACCCGGATTTTTGATTCCGTTTTTAGGGTCAGGCGGCACCAACCCGCTGTCTCTGGTGGTAGGTATCTTATGTGTGGCAGTCAGCACCTTGATTTATCTTCCCTTTGTGGGTGCAGCAGCTAAAATCAACATGAAAAATGCAGAGGAGGAGTAATCCATGGCTTTGAGAAGCGATTTTCTCTGGGGCGGCGCAGTAGCTGCCCATCAGCTGGAAGGCGGTTATCAAGAAGGCGGTAAAGGGTTAAGCATTATGGATGTGACCACTGCCGGCAGCCGCACTACGCCGAGGAGAGTGACAGACGAGATTCTTCCGGGAGAAGAATACCCCAATCATGAGGCCATCGACTTTTATCACCGCTATAAAGAGGATCTGAAACTCTTTGGAGAAATGGGCTTTAAATGTTTCCGCACCAGCATTGCCTGGACCAGGATTTTTCCCAAGGGTGATGAGGCAGAACCCAACGAAGAGGGCCTTAAGTTTTATGACGATATGTTTGACGAGTGCCACAAATATGGTATTGAACCGGTTATCACCTTAAGCCATTTTGAGATGCCTCTTCATCTGACAAAGGAGTACGGCGGGTTCCGCAGCAGAAAGGTAATCGACTTTTTTGTAAGATTTGCGGCGGTGTGTTTCGAGAGATATAAAGATAAAGTAAAATACTGGATGACCTTTAACGAGATCAACAACCAGGCCAACTTTAATTTGGAGCTGTGCGTCTACGGCAACTCCGGAATCCGGTTCAGAGAGGGAGACAACAAGGAAGAGGTAATGTATCAGGCAGCCCATTATGAACTGGTGGCCAGCGCTCTGGCTGTAAAAGCAGGGCATAAGATCAATCCTGATTTTCAGATCGGCTGTATGATCGCCATGTGCCCCATTTACCCGGCTACCTGCCGTCCGGAGGATATTCTTATGGCCCAGAAAGCCATGCAGAAGCGGTACTATTATACAGACGTCCATGTTCGCGGAGCCTATCCGCCCAATATTACGAGCCACTGGAAGAGAAAGGGCTTCTCCATAGACTGTACCCAGGAGGATCTTGCCGCATTAAAAGAGGGATGTGTGGATTATATCGGCTTCAGCTACTATATGACCTTTGCAACAGAGTACAAGAAGGAAAATCCCTTCTATGAGTATGATGAGGCCGGCGGCCTGGTGAAAAATCCATATGTAAAGGCCTCCGACTGGGGCTGGCAGATCGACCCTGTAGGCTTAAGGTATGCTCTCAACTGGTTTACGGACCGATACCCGGTGCCTCTGTTCATTGTGGAAAACGGCCTGGGCGCCTATGATAAGATGGAGGAAGATGGAAGCATTCAGGACGACTACCGCATTGAGTACTTTAAGATGCATATTGAGCAGATGAAAAAGGCTGTGGAAGAGGACGGCGTGGATTTGATGGGATATACTCCATGGGGATGTATTGACCTTGTAAGTGCGGGAACCGGGGAGATGGATAAGCGCTACGGCTTCATTTATGTAGATAAGCACAACGATGGCACAGGCGATTTGAGCCGCCGGCCGAAAAAGTCCTTCTATTGGTATAAAAAAGTCATTGAAAGCAACGGGGAAGAGTTGTAAAGAGAGAAAAAGGTATGGTATACTCTTTATAAGGAATCCTGTCCGGAGACCGTCAGGGCTGGCGGCCTTCGGGCAGTACAGCCAAAAGAGAATGCTATGGGGGTTATTATCATGACAGAGCGTGAAGAGACGAATGTTACACAAGGAAAATGTCTGTGCGTTGACGTGGGGGGAAGCGCTATTAAGTACGGGATTATCGGCCCGGATCTAAAGTTGACAGACAAGGGAGATATTCCCACTCCCCACGGAGGTGTGGAGCCATATCTGGCTGCCCTGGAGAAGCTTTACAAAAGCGTAGAGGGACAGGTGCAGGGAATCGCAATGTCGGTTCCGGGGGTAATCGACAGCGAGAACGGTATCTGCATCAGCGGGGGTAATCTGAGTTTTATTCATAATTATAATCTTGCCGGCGAGATGACGAAGCGGTGCAAGGTTCCGGTAACCGTTATGAATGATGCCAAGAGCGCGGCTATGGCAGAGGCAAAGTGGGGGGCTTTGTCCGACTGCAGGGATGGCATTGTCATTGTTCTGGGAACCGGAATCGGCGGGGCGCTGATTAAGGACGGAAACGTTCATTTCGGCAAGAGCTTTGCGGCAGGGGAGTTCAGCTTCCTTCTTTTAGGGGAGGATATGGATGAACGGGGAGATACCTGGGCCGGCAGAGCAGGCAACCCAAGGCTTCGCCGCCTAGTGGCCAATGCAAAGGGGATCAAAGACCCGGATTCTATCAATGGATTTGACGTGTTTCGATGGGCGGAGGAGGGGGATCCTTATGTCCTTATGGCACTTGATCAGTTTACAAGAAACATTGCCCATATGATTGTGAATCTGCAGGTGATCTATGATCCCGACAGGTTTGCCATCGGAGGAGGCATCAGCAGGCAGCCTTTGCTCCTTCAGTATATTCAGAAGAACCTGAATTATTTTTATTCCCAGTTTTCCTGGCCGGGACAGAATGCGGACGTGACCACGTGCAAGTTCTTTAACGATGCCAACCTAATCGGGGCTTACAGCTATTTCCTAAGCAGATTTGGGAAGGAAAGCCAGGGCTGATCTGCAGGAATCCTTTACAAAATCTGAAATTTTCTGTATAATGGCAGACAGAAACCACTGTAGACAGGTATGCAGGAAAGAGGTGGAGCAATGGCGGAAAAAGAGATGATGCAGAGGAATGTGGAAGAATTTGAGAGGCTTCAAGATTATATGATATCCTGTGAAAAAGATACAGAAGTATACCGGAAAATGAAGAGGCGTTATGTGGCGTTGAAAGTTATATTGACGGCATTCGGTATCAATCTTACGGAATTAGATATCATAAAGGAATAATAGAAGAACCCCAACAGGTGTCATTTGACTTGCTGGGGTTCTTTATATTGAGGTGCCAGCGGATTTATGTTCCAGGTACTGAACAGTTCCTCCTGTCGGACCACATCTTTGATAATCTGAATCAGCTGTCTGGCCTGAGGAGATAAAAGCATCCCTTTGCGGTAGCAAATAATTTTTTTTCGGCAGTACACCGGATTATCTAGGGTGAAAAAGGCCATTTTATCTACTACTCCTAGACTTTTTGGGGTGAAGCAGGGAGTTACTACAAAATGTCCGTCTACAGCAGCCAGCTTCACGGCAGTTTCGTGGCGGCAGAAGGTGTGTATGTGTTTGGGATGTACAGAATGACGCATGAAAAGGTCATTAGCTGCTCGGCGTACACCGCCTTCTGGAGAACCACTATTAAAAATCTGTCCATTCAAATCTTTTCCTGATATAACATAAGGTGTAAATAGTGTATTGCAGCTCAGGTTAAACTGTTTTGCAAAGTCAGAATCCTTGGAAACTCCGATGACAATAGGATCATCAAAAATCTCCTCATAATCCAAAATATCCAGAGAAATAGGCAATGTACTCATACAGATATCCAGATTGCCGGTCAAAAGTCTTTGCTCCAGTTCAGCCATATGTGCTTCTGTAATATCAATGGTCATATTTGGATATTTTTTTGTAAAGGCAGGGACGATGAGTGGCAGATAGGTAGTTCCGTGAGCACCGGGAATTCCAAAAGATATGCGTCCTTTTTCGCCGTTAGACAAAAGCCTCATCTGGGATTCCAGATGTTCCTCCATATCCAGAAGCTGTCTTGCAGCCTCTAAAAAGACTGTGCCGGCATAAGTGGGCATAATAGGAGAGGTGCTACGGTCAAAAAGCTGTACCTGATAAGTCTCTTCCAACATATTCAGAGTTTTAGTCAGGGCAGGCTGGGTCAGATACAGGCCCTGAGCTGCTGCTGTGAGATTCTTGCTTCCTGCGATGGCTAGCATATAGCGAAGATGATTGGTATTCATAGTTTTCCTCCATTAACTGTTTCTATTGTACAATAATTAGTCTGGAAAATGTATAACAATTTGTTTAAAAAAGCCAAACTTTTATCTGTTTTACATTGTTCTTTCTATCATAGATAATAAAAGTATGTACTTGTCATTACATTTCATAAAGGAGAAGCCAATGAAAAAAATACCAATTATCATTGTCACAGCTGCAAACCCCTATGAGATGGGGATTCAGTATGGTACCCAGGCCAGATCATGGATTTTGAAAGCCCGGGATTACTATCGGGAAATGTTTGAACGGAAGAAAGAAAATTGGAGCAAAGTACAGAAATGCTCTATGGATTTCTTCAAAGAGGTGGAGGCTGCCTATCCCGAACAGGCACAAGAGGTGGAAGGAATAGCAGCGGGGGCAGGTGTCAGTGTGGAAGATATTATGTCCATCAACAGCCGCTACGAGATATCAAAATTTCCTAAGCTTCCAGAGTGCACGACAGGGGCTGTGTTGCCGGAGGCCGCTGAAAATGGTCATACACTTGCATTTAAAAACTGGGATTTAAATATCCAGGTTAGGGAGCATATCGTATTTTTGGTGATACGCCAGCCTGATTTTTGGATGGCCGGATTTACGGAAGCTGGGCAGATGATCCGGGATGGTATCAACAGCTACGGTATTTCCCTCGTATCCAATAACCTCCAATCCACAGAAGACCATTATGGCCTTGGCATACCGGTAACCTTCTTGAGACGGAGGATTCTTTATTCAAAGACATTCCAGGAGGCAGAGCAGGTCCTTCTTAATTCCAAGCGCACCATCTCCAACAATATTATGCTGATAGACTGTCGAAATGGTATGGCTAGAGATTATGAATGGTACCCTTCCGGCGCGGATATTTTGGAGCCGGAAGCCGGTGTGCTGACACATGCTAATCACTTTGTAAAATGCCCTGAGAGAGATGCCCTCACCGGGCGGCCCCGAAATAGGGATGCACGTCTCAGGGAGCTTATGATGGTACATCACGGCCATATTACCGTGGGACATATCAAAGCTGCATTGAGGGATCACAAGTATTATCCTCTTTCGATCTGCGGCCATCCGGGAGACCCCAAGGATCCCTATACGAAAGACCGTGCTACGGTTTCATCCATGATTGTGGATTTTAGGGCAAATGAAATCTATGCCTGTATCGGCAGTCCATGTGAAGAAGACTATACTCTCATCCATCCGAAGAAGGAGGAACTGTGAAATGGCAGAAGTAAAGAAGACAAAAATACCCCATTCTCTTGTAATTATTGTTTCTATCATGGTTTTGGCCTGTCTTTTGACCTATCTTATACCTGCCGGTGCCTATGAGCGTGTCAAAAATGCTGATGGGCAGACTATGGTAGACCCTACTACATTTCAATATGTGGAGAGCAGCCCGGTTAATCCCCTTACGGTTCTGACTTACATTTTCCCAGGCCTGACAAAGGCGGCCAGCATTATTTTCTGTTTGATGTGTGCCGGAGGCGGGCTGGGCATTGTGTTGGACAGCAATTCTATCCAAAGTTTTGCCGGCAATATGGCCCGAAAAGTAAAAGGAAAGGAGTGGCTGGTAGTTACTCTGGTAATGGTGCTTTTTGCGCTGATCTGCATACCTGCAGGCTTTAATTCCTGGATACCCTTTGCTTCCGTGGGCATTGTTATTGCCAGCGCTTTAGGCTATGATGCTATCGTAGGAGTATCCATGATTATGCTGGGAGGATCTGTGGGTTTTTCCTGTGGTGCCATGAATACCAGCAATACTGGAACTGCCCAGGCCATTGCTGAACTTCCTATTTTATCCGGTATGGGTTACCGTCTGTTTTGTATGATTCCTTTCCTGGTTGTCACGGTTATTTATGTGGTGCGCTATGCCCAGAAGACCAAGAAAGATCCAACGAAGTCCTATGTTTACGGACTTGATTTGGGACTTGAGCATCTGAGTGTGGATCATATTCCGGAGCTTGAAAAGCGCCATTTCCCGGTTCTCTTTGTATTTGCAGGAGGTTTGGTCTATCTGGTCTATATGGGGATAAAAGGTGATCTGTCTCTGAAGGCCTGCGGAACTGCATTTACCTATATCGGCGTGTTATGTGGTATCGCATACCGCATGTCTCCCAACGATATGGCAAAATCCTACATAAAGGGAGCAAAGGGTATGGCCAGTACGGCCATGATGATCGGGTTTGCCTATGGAATTTCCTTGATTCTGGACGCAGGTCATGCTATGGACACCATAGTATTCCATCTGGCTAATCTCTTAAACAAGGTACCGGCCCTGTTTCAGGCACCGGTAATGTTCTTTATGCATATTATTATCAACTTCTTTGTTACATCCGGTTCCGGTCAGGCAGCAGTGACTATGCCAATTATGATTCCAGTGGCGGATCTGTGCGGTATGAGCAGACAGACAGCTGTTCTGGCGTTTAACTTTGGGGATGGTTTCTGCAACTTTATTTTGCCTCATGCTGCCGCCACTATGGGATTTGTCGGCGCAGGAAATATTCCTTTCTCTCGCTGGTTCCAGTTTGTTATTAAGTTGTTTGCCATCTGGGTATTGATCGGATGTCTGCTGCTCATGCTGGCAACTGTAATCGGATATCAGTAATTTGCCGGATTCTCGGCCTAAACCTTGACAATCCTGGAATTTTAGCGTAAAATCAGCATACATCAACATAGTTTCGGCGATGAAAAGGATTAGTAAGCTGACACACATTCCAGAGAGGGAGCCGTAAGCTGAGAGGCTTCCATGTCCCTGAAAGCCCAACCCGCCTTGGAGCCCCATATGAAAGTATGGCGTATTTCGGCGTTAACGAATAAGAGAGAACTGCCAGGCTTGTTATGCCGGCAGTTAATCAGGGTGGTACCGCCGGATTTTCAGTCATCCGGTCCCTTGTCATATAAGACAGGGACTGGATGACTTTTTATGTGGGAAACTGTTTGAAAAAAGAAAGGGGATTTATTATGGCAAACGAGAAGAAGCTGGTGGAGGCCATTACCTCCATGGACGTGGATTTTGCCCAGTGGTACACGGATGTAGTAAAAAAAGCAGAACTGTGTGATTATGCAAGTGTAAAAGGCTGTATGGTGATCAAGCCGGCAGGCTATGCGCTCTGGGAAAATATCCAGAAGGAACTGGACAGACGATTTAAGGACACTGGGGTTGAGAATGTCTACATGCCCATGTTTATTCCGGAAGGGCTTTTACAGAAGGAGAAAGACCATGTGGAGGGATTTGCACCGGAGGTTGCCTGGGTAACCCACGGAGGGCTGGAACCTCTGCAGGAGCGGATGTGTGTCAGACCCACATCGGAGACCTTGTTCTGTGATTTCTATGCAAAAGACATTCACTCCTACCGGGATCTTCCGAGGCTTTACAACCAGTGGTGTTCCGTTGTGAGATGGGAGAAGACCACCAGGCCTTTCCTGCGCTCCAGAGAATTTTTATGGCAGGAAGGTCATACGGCCCATGCCACGGCCCAGGAGGCCCAGGAGAGGACAGAGCAGATGCTCAATGTCTATGCAGATTTCTGCGAGGAAGTTTTGGCCATTCCCGTAATCCGCGGCCGCAAGACGGACAAAGAGAAATTTGCAGGCGCAGAGGCTACTTACACCATAGAAGCCCTAATGCACGATGGAAAAGCCCTTCAGAGCGGCACCAGCCACAATTTTGGCGATGGGTTTGCCAGGGCGTTTGAGATTCAGTTTGCAGACAAGGACAATACTCTTAAGTATGTTCATCAGACCTCATGGGGCTTAAGCACCCGAATTATCGGCGCTATCATCATGGTTCACGGAGATGACAACGGCCTGGTGCTTCCTCCGGGAATCGCTCCGGTTCAGATTATGGTAGTGCCGGTTCAGCAGAAGAAGGAGGGTGTCCTTGATAAAGCCTTTGAGCTGAGAGACCGTCTTGCCGCCTCCGGCTTCCGGGTAAAGGTAGATGATTCCGATAAGAGTCCGGGCTGGAAGTTCAGCGACTGTGAGATGAGAGGGATTCCGCTGCGGGTGGAGATCGGACCAAAGGATATGGAGCAGAACCAGGCCGTGCTGGTACGCCGGGATACCCACGAGAAGATAACGGTTTCCTTAGGAGAGCTGGAAGCAAAGGCAGGAGAACTTCTTGAGACCATAAGAAAAGATATGTTTGAGCGCGCCAAGGCCCACAGGGACACTCATACTTACGAAGCCGCAGATTACGAAAGCTTCAAGAAGACTATCAACGAGAAGCCGGGATTTGTCAAAGCCATGTGGTGCGGCTGCAGAGAGTGTGAGGACAAGATTCGGGAGGATACTGGTGCAACTTCCCGCTGTATGCCTTTCAACCAGGAACAGCTTTCAGACCAATGTGTCTGCTGCGGGAAGCCGGCGGCAAAGATGGTTTATTGGGGACGGGCATATTAAAATCCGTCGAAGAGGTGACAGACCATGACAGCAGACATAAGGATTCCTCCCCAGGCCCTGTACATTATAGAAACCCTTAATCAGAAAGGGTTTGAGGCCTATGTGGTGGGAGGATGCGTCCGAGACAGTCTTTTAGGCAAGACGCCGCAGGACTGGGACATTACTACCTCTGCATCCCCCCAGGAGGTAAAGGCAATCTTTGGAAGAACCATTGATACAGGTATTGCCCACGGCACGGTGACCGTCATGCGGGGAGGCGAGGGATATGAGGTAACCACCTACCGCATTGACGGGGAATATGAGGATGGAAGACATCCTAAGAGTGTGGTGTTTACCACAAAGCTGGCGGAAGATTTGCGGCGCCGGGATTTTACCATCAATGCCATGGCCTACCATCACGGGGAGGGACTGGTGGATCTGTTTCATGGGATTTCTGACCTGGAAGAGAGAAGAATCTGCTGTGTGGGAAATGCCATGGACCGGTTTCGGGAGGATGCGTTAAGGATTCTGCGGGCCATCCGCTTCAGCGCCCAGTTAGGATTTGACATTGAATCGGAGACAGCAGTGGCTCTTAAGGCCCTGGCGCCCAATCTGGCCCGCGTAAGCAAGGAGCGGATTCAGATGGAGCTGACCAAGATTCTGGAAAGCCCCAATCCCGGCCATATAAAGATGGTATTTTCCCAAGGTATCGCCCCCTTTCTGTCAGAATCATTTTCCGGAATCCATGCCGAAACCATGTTCATAGACAGAGAACTTCCCGGTCTTCGCCATCTCCGCTGGGCGGCCTTTCTCCTTCACGGGACGCCCGAGGACGCAGAAAAGATTTTGAGAGAGCTGAAGATGGACAACGACACTGTAAACGCGGTGAAGCTGCTGGTGAGGTGGTGGAAAATACCTGCCGGTACAGACGAGCAGACTCTGCGCAAAACCATGAGCCAGATGACCAAGGAGGAATTTGATCATCTTTTAATTATGAAGAGGTTTACCAGGGAAATACCGGAAAGTCATGAAGAATTGGACAGAATAGGAGAACTGACATGCCTGATCCGGGACAGGGGAGACTGTGTCAGCCTGAAAACCATGGCTTTAACAGGCCGGGATCTCATAGAGATGGGCATGAAGCCGGGCCGGGCCATGGGGCAGGTGTTAGGCGAGCTGTTTGACCTTGTGCTGCAGTACCCGGAGATGAACAAAAGAGAAAAACTGGAAAAAGAGGCAGAAAAGCTTATAAAAAAATTCACATAATCTTTCTTTCCCCCTCATACCCTAGAAGTAGTTACTAGGCGATTGCGAAAGTCAGGGCCAGGAGAATATTCTGACCATATCTTTCATCTAAAGCCTGCTGCATCAGGCATTCCAATGAGCCCAGGAAAGCAGAACCCAGTCGGGGTTCATCCCTCCTGTGTTCTATGGTCTCATTTTCATGGTGCAAATGTCTTTTCCTGTAAGATATGGTCAGAATATTCAGCTAAGTTTTGAATTTCGCAATCACCTATCTAAGTAGTTATAAAAAGGGCGTTTGGAGGGGTGGATGTGAACGAGAGATATATGGAAGCTTTGGGGCAGTATGACCTGACCGTGGACAGCGTCCGCAAGGGGCGAAGCGGCTGGATCTGTGAGACCAGTCAGGGAACAATGCTTTTGCAGGAATACCGCGGGACGATGAAACGCCTGGAATTCGAGACTCAGGTTCTGGGACAGGTCAGGGAATCCGGCCTGCTTCAGGTTGATGATTATATCAAGACTTCCCAGGGAGAATTGATTTCCCTTTCTGAGGATGGGACCAGACACACATTGAAGCATTGGTATACAGGGCGTGAGTGCAATATAAGAGACTACAGAGAAGCCAGGCAGATCATAGGCAAAATTGCTATTCTTCATCAGATTCTGAAAGAGATTCCCGCCAGGGAAGAATGGAGCCTGGGGTCCATTATGGTTGAGACTGCCAGACAGGTCATGGAAAGACACAACCAGGAGCTGAAGAGAGCCAGGAATTTCATGAAGAACAAGCGCAGGAAGACAGATTTTGAGCGATGTGCTCTCAGCAATTTTTCCGTGTTTTTTCAGCAGGCCCAGGAAGCGGCCTGTGGGATGGCACAGCTGGAACAGCAAAGCGCCATGGTGCCTTGCCTGTGCCACGGAGATCTGGATCAACACCATGTTCTCATACCCGGCGGCATGGCGAGAGCTCAGGATCTGGCATCCTCGGCAGCAGATGTCAAGTCGGGCATAGAGGAGACCGGTGTGGCTGTGATCGAGTATCACAAGATGCACATGGGAGACCAGATGACGGACTTGTATCACTTTGTCAGGAAAATTATGGAGAAGCATGAGTGGGATCAGAATTTGGGACTGGAGCTCCTTACAGCTTACGACCGGGTTAATCCGTTGTCAGACCGGGACAGAGAGAGCTTATACTATCTCTTTCTGTATCCGGAAAAATACTGGAAACAGATTAATTTTTACATGAATGCCAACAAGGCCTGGATTCCCGCCAGAAATCTGGAAAAGCTGAAAAGCCTGGAGGGGCAGGTGCAGCAGAGAAATCGGTTTTTAGCTATCATAAAATAAGCCATCCATAAGGTAATTTATAGGGAAACGTGTGTTGCAGGCTCTTCCATTTTTTTAGGTTTTGAAGTATAATAGAAAGCAGCAAAAAGGAAGGGAGTTTTACACAATGAAGGATTATAAAAAAATCTACGAAGAGTGGCTGTCCAATCCATATTTTGATGAGGCGACCAAGGAAGAACTGCGGGCTATCGCAGATAATGACAACGAGATTAAAGAGCGCTTTTATATGGATTTGGAATTCGGAACGGCAGGTCTTCGCGGAGTAATCGGAGCAGGTATTAACCGTATGAATATCTATGTAGTGCGCAGAGCCACCCAGGGTCTTGCCAACTACATTATTAAACAGGGCGGCGCAAAGAAGGGTGTGGTTATTGCATATGATTCCCGGCGTATGTCCCCCGAATTTGCAGATGAGGCGGCGAGAACTCTGGCAGCCAACGGTATTATGGCCTATAAGTTTGAATCCCTGCGTCCCACGCCGGAGCTTTCCTTTGCGGTCCGGGAGCTGGGCTGCATCGCCGGAATCAATGTGACTGCCAGCCATAATCCGCCGGAGTACAATGGCTACAAGGTATACTGGGAGGATGGCGCACAGTTTACGCCGCCTCATGACAAAGGCGTTACAGAAGAAGTGCTGGCCATTGAGGATCTTTCTTCTGTAAAGACCATGACGGCTTCCGATGCCAAGGCAGCAGGCCTTTACAAGGTGATCGGCGCCGAGATTGACGACAAATATATTGCCAATGTAAAGGCTCAGGTAGTGAATCAGGATGCCATCGATAAGATGCAGGACAGCATTAAGATCGTCTATACTCCTCTTCATGGAACAGGCAATATTCCGGTGAGAAGAGTACTTAAGGAGATCGGCTTTGAGCATGTATATGTAGTTCCTCAGCAGGAACTTCCCGACGGAGAATTCCCCACTGTAAGCTATCCCAATCCTGAGGCAGAGGAGGCATTTACTCTGGGGCTGGGTATGGCCAAGGAGCTGGATGCAGATCTGGTACTGGCTACGGATCCGGATGCAGACCGTCTGGGCGTTTATGTAAAGGACACCAAGACAGGAAGCTATATACCTTTAACCGGCAACATGTCGGGTTCCCTTCTGTGTGAATATGTTCTCAGCCAGAAAGCGGCGCAGAATGCCATCCCGGCAGACGGCGAGGTGGTAAAATCCATTGTAACCACCAACTTGGTAGATGCAGTGGCTGCCGGATATCACTGTAAACTGGTAGAGTGTCTCACCGGCTTTAAGTGGATCGGTCAGCAGATTCTGAAAGAAGAGAATACCGGTGTGGGACATTATATGTTTGGCCTGGAGGAAAGCTATGGCTGTCTGATCGGCACCTATGCCCGTGATAAGGATGCCGTGTCTGCCAGTGTAGCTCTGTGCGAGGCTGCGGCTTACTACAAGACAAAGAACATGACGCTGTGGGATGCCATGGTTGCCATGTACGACAAATACGGCTACTACAAAGATGCCGTGAAGTCTATCGGATTAAAGGGAATCGAAGGACTGGCAAAGATTCAGAACATTATGGATACTCTGCGCGGCAATACTCCTGCCGAGGTAGGCGGTTACCATGTGGTGTCCGCAAGAGACTATCAGCTGGATACCATCAAGGATATGGCCACAGGCCAGGTGAAGCCTACAGGACTTCCCGCATCCAATGTTCTGTACTATGACATGAACGATGGCGCATGGATGTGCGTAAGGCCTTCCGGAACAGAGCCTAAGATCAAGTTCTATTACGGTGTGAAGGGAACTTCCTTAGAGGATGCAGATGCAAAGTCCAGGGCCTTCGGTGAAGCCGTTCAGGCTATGGTAGATTCGATGATGTAAAAAAGAGAGGGGCTGCTGCACGGAGGGGTTTAACCCACCGTGCAGCAGCCTCTCCTAATCTTCTTTTTCCAGGATTTCCCGCAATTCCTTCAAGGCTTCTGCAAATTTCCAGGAAGATGCAGAGGGGTTGCCTTTTAAAAGTCCTTTTCGATAAAAAGACATATGAGAAGACAGTTTCAGACGGGTTTCCCGAAGCTGCTGCTGTCGTTCCGTTAAAAAGCGGATTCGCTCGGATAAGGAAGAAAGCTCGCGGCCCGGTTCTAAAGAGAGATGAGTCGCCGCTTCCTCCCGCAGTATGGCAGCATGTCTGGAAGCTGCCTGTTTCAGCTCGTTTTTTAAATATTCGGTGCGCAGTCTGGCATCGTTGGTGAGAGTTTGGATCTGCAGTCTGGCATCATCCTTAAAGTTCTCGGCCTTCTCCCTCAAATCATCTGCCTTCTGGGTGGCCTCGGCCTTAAAGAGAGCCAGCTGTACCTGCATTTCCTCCAGTTCTGTCTTGATATTGGTCATGGCTTCCAGAACCTTGCCCAGAGCCAGAGCTTCCTTCGTGGACTGTATGACATCAGCTCCGAAAAAGCAGGTGACCACTGCCAGAAGGGTATACTCAGCCACAGGATTTAAGGCCAGAACCAGGCTTGCCACAGGCTGATGGATGATCTCCGTGAGAAAAATCGTCAAAAATCCCCATGCTATGGAGGAGGTAAGACAGATATATCCGTTTATCTGCAAACGCTGGCTGCTGTAGTCCCAGTACTTCATCTTGAAGAGCTGCTCCATCACATAACCTGTCACATATTCCAGAGCGGTAGCCGCTATGACTCCGAAGAGATATACGAGAAACAGATTGTCCTTTACGGGAAGAGATACCCACAGCATCATCACCGCTCCTGTTCCATAGAGGGGAAGCATAGGGAGCCGCAGGAATCCTCTGTTTACAAAATGTCTTTTTTTCAGAGACACATAGGTGGATTCAAAGATCCAGCCGAAAAAGCAGTAAATATAAAAAAATGTAATCCAGTGATACCAGTCATATCTGTACATAAAATCCTCCTTTGTCTCATCTTATCATACCTAGCTTTCCCATTTTTGACAATAGTATAATAATCTCCGTTTGTTCCCTTGTCCGCAGAAGGCAGGTATTCCCTAAAGAAAAATACAGGAAAACAGCCCCACAGCTGTGGGGCCGTTCCATAGGGAATGGTAGGTATATTTTAGGAAATTGTTCTAGGGGGGCCTGTCAGGGTTGCCCCTGACAGGTATGAGTATGAAAAAGCTTTGTGATTTCAAGTGGTTTACTTGAAACAAAGGCCCGTTACCCTTTCGG
>JAAWHU010000004.1 GCA_022796015.1 Hungatella sp.
GCGCCGCCCACAACGCTGGACTCAAACTTAAAGGTCTGCTCTGCATTGGCATCCATGGGCTCAAAGTGTACCTTACAGTGACCATACTGTCCACGGCCGCCGGACTGCTTGGCATACTTGCTGTCCACGTCAACTGCCTTGGTGATGGTCTCCTTGTATGCAACCTGAGGAGCGCCTACGTTAGCTTCTACGTTAAACTCTCTCAGCAGACGGTCTACGATGATCTCCAGATGAAGCTCGCCCATACCAGAGATAATAGTCTGGCCTGTCTCCTGGTTGGTCTTGGCGCGGAAGGTGGGATCCTCCTCGGCCAGCTTCGCAAGAGCCTCGCCCATCTTGCCCTGACCGGCTTTGGTCTTAGGCTCGATAGCGATATCAATAACCGGCTCCGGGAACTCCATGGACTCCAGAATAACCGGATGCTGTTCGTCACAGATGGTATCGCCTGTGGTAGTAGTCTTAAAGCCTACGGCCGCTGCGATATCACCGGAATAAACCTTGTCTAACTCCTGTCTCTTGTTGGCATGCATCTGAAGGATACGGCCCACACGCTCTTTCTTGCCCTTGGTGGCATTCAGTACATAGGAACCGGAGTTCATGGTACCGGAATATACACGGAAGAAAGCAAGCTTTCCAACAAAGGGGTCTGTCATAATCTTAAATGCCAGAGCGGAGAAGGGCTCTTCGTCAGAAGAGTGTCTCTCAATCTCGTTGCCGTCCATATCCACACCCTTAATAGCAGGAATGTCGGTAGGAGCCGGCATATATTCCAGAACTGCGTCTAACAGCTTCTGTACGCCTTTGTTTCTGTAAGCGGAGCCGCAGCATACCGGAATGGCGGTACACTCGCAGGTAGCCTTTCTCAGAGCGGCCTTCATAGCCTCCACCGTAGGCTCTTCCCCTTCCAGATACTGCATCATCAGGTCATCATCTAATTCACAGATCTTCTCAACCAGCTCGGTGCGGTACAGCTCCGCATCGTCCTTCATGTCGTCCGGAATATCAATGATGGCAATGTCATCGCCCTTATCATCATTATAGATATAGGCCTTCATCTCAAACAGGTCGATGATTCCCTTGAACTCATCCTCCTTGCCGATGGGAAGCTGCAGGCAGATAGCGTTCTTACCCAGACGGGTCTTGATCTGCTCCACTGCTCCGTAAAAATCTGCACCCATGATATCCATCTTGTTGATGAATGCCATACGAGGTACATTGTAAGTGTCAGCCTGACGCCATACATTCTCAGACTGAGGCTCTACACCACCTTTTGCACAGAAGACACCCACAGCGCCGTCAAGCACGCGAAGAGAACGTTCCACCTCTACCGTAAAGTCAACGTGGCCTGGAGTATCAATAATGTTAATACGGTGCTCCAGAGCACCCGGCTTCGGCTTGCAGTTTTCTTCCAGGGTCCAGTGGCAGGTTGTAGCAGCTGAAGTGATGGTGATGCCTCTCTCCTGTTCCTGCTCCATCCAGTCCATGGTGGCAGTACCTTCGTGAGTATCACCGATTTTGTAGTTTACACCAGTATAATACAGGATACGCTCAGTCAATGTAGTCTTACCCGCATCGATATGAGCCATAATCCCGATGTTCCTGGTTCTCTCCAACGGATATTCTCTTCCAGCCAATTGTGGTTCCTCCTATCAGAATCTGTAATGTGCAAACGCCTTGTTCGCCTCTGCCATCTTGTGCATATCTTCTTTCTTCTTCACAGAAGCTCCGGTGTTGTTTGCCGCATCCATAATCTCGTTGGCCAGTCTGTCCTTCTGGGTCTTCTCCCCTCTCTTGCGGGAATAAGTGGTCAGCCAACGGAGAGCCAATGCCTGCCTTCTCTCCGGCTTTACTTCGATGGGTACCTGATAGGTAGCGCCGCCGATACGTTTTGCCTTTACCTCCAGCACAGGCATGATATTGTTCATAGCTTCTTCAAATACTTCTACAGCGTCTTTGCCGGTCTTCTCTGCGACACGTTCAAATGCGCCGTAAACAATCTTCTGGGCAACACCCTTCTTGCCATCCAACATAATGTTGTTGATCAGCTTGGTCACAACTTTATTGTTGTAGATTGGGTCTGCCAATACATCTCTTTTCTGAGTATGTCCTTTACGTGGCACGTTACTTCCCTCCTTAACTATCTCTGTGTTAATTCATCGGTACTCACATGTTTCCATAAAATGTGTTCATGCCTGACAGTTTCTATCTCCTGCAACCAACAGGTTCAATATCACAAATCCGGCACTCTTTGAGGATAAGGATCCTCAGACCATTTTACTGCTGTTAGTGATTCCAATTCTCCAATTAATTACTTTTTCTCTTTAGGTCTCTTAGCGCCGTACTTGGAGCGGGCCTGCTTTCTGTTGGCAACGCCTGCCGTATCCAATGTACCTCTGACGATATGATACCTGGTACCTGGAAGGTCTTTTACTCTTCCGCCACGAATCAGAACAACGCTATGCTCCTGAAGGTTATGTCCTTCGCCGGGAATATAGCTTGTCACCTCAATGCCGTTGGAAAGACGTACCCTGGCAATCTTTCTCAAAGCTGAGTTAGGCTTCTTAGGGGTAGCAGTCTTCACAGCGGTGCACACGCCTCTCTTCTGGGGAGAAGAGGTGTTGGTTGCGCGCTTCTGCAGAGAGTTGTAACCCTTCTGAAGAGCCGGTGCAGTAGACTTCTTTACAGATGTCTGTCTTCCTTTTCTAACTAACTGGTTAAATGTTGGCATTCTTTTCACCTCCTGTGATATTGTCTGTGGTTGCTGTTCTTCAGCTTGTTATGCATACAAATAACAGTACGTGAATTTGCACGCTTTTTCATTATAGCAAATATAACATACTTGTCAAGAAAAAAATTTTAAAACCCCCGTATTTTCACTGGTTTTCTCTGTATTCCACTGCCTGAACCACCCAGCGGGTGCGGTATCCTCTCCCCGTACAGGTTGACAATGTAAGAATCCGATCATCCGCCGTAGGCTCAATGCCCGTATCAATGTCTGAATGATCCTTTCCAAACTGAATCAATTCTTCTTTTTTCTCCTGATCCTTTATCTTTAAACCATAGGTAATATCCCGCACTCCCGCCTCATAAGCGGCATAAACATCATACCGGCGCACACCTTCTGCACTCACAAGATACACACTCGGGTGATCTCGCCAGTAACTTTCTTCCTTATATTTTTCCAAACTTCCGAACATAGACCCGTTTCTCATCTTATGGCCGTAGATAATCGTATTAAAATCACTTAGGTCCCGGCTCACCTCACATTCCAGGAAAATACAGCCCACTGCGCTTTTTTCCTTCTTCCAGGTCCGATTCAGATAATAGCTGTTGTCCTCTCCCTGTAAAACAGGATAAGAAACCTGGCTGTCCGGTATGATAATCCATCCCATGACGTCGTCATTTATTTCTTGCAGCGGCCCCAAATCCATGCCGGAAAGAGACTGCATATAGGGATCTTCTATAGCGGATTCTTCTGATTTCTTTTCCTGCCCTTTTTCCTGCCCTGTCGGTTCACCCTTTACCGGCTTTCCCCACTCTTGGATTCCTGCTATCTGCTCCGCCTCAGAATAATCATCTGCACCTTTTTTATAATCCAGATTCTTCTGTATGATTACTGCAAGACCTGCCGCTGACATAAGGACCAGCACAGCCATAAGCAGTTTTTTCCATATTTTCTTTCTTCCTTCCATGGTCTTCTCCCTTGTCTCAGCCTTTTATAATATGATTAAGAACCGGAATCCGTTGCTGCGGATTCCGGTTCTCATCTTGAAACAATCAGCCATTCTCGTCTTCACGTTTTTTCTTGTCCAGCATGTTCATGAACAACAGACAGCATGCAGACAAAATAGTCATGGCATACCATGCGCCAGAAATATCACCTGTCCTGGGTACACTGGCTAAAGGTACTTCTTCATCCATAATGGAAACTAACGGAACCTCCATATTGGGAATGTTAGCCAAGGGTACTTCGGGATCCGGAACAAGGGTGAGAGGTACTTCCTCATCCGGGATTCTTGTTGTAGGCTCATTGGGTTCGTCTCCCTCATCGCCTGGATCATCAGGCTCCGGATCCGGTGTGGGATCCGGGTCGGGATCCGGATCTGGGTCGGGGTCTGGCGTTGGATCAGGATCCGGATCTGGGTCGGGGTCTGGATCAGGAGTAGGCGGTACAATCTTTACATTGACAAAGTCCGTGTTGATAGTCAGGCCATCTTCAGACTTCTTCATGTCAAGGAATTTGTCAAAGCTGCCCTCTAAAGCTGCCTTATCTTCCTCCGCCAGCTTGTCGTAATCTTCTTGGTTCATTACGATATAGACATTGGTGTCCCGCTCATAGCCCTCGGGGGCCGTCATCTCCTGGAGATAGTAAACAATATCCTTCATCATAGCATAGGAAATGTTCAGTTCACCGTTTTCCGTCCAAACTGTACTGGGGGTTGTTACGAATGTGTAAGAGTTGCTCTCCTCATCGTAAGTACAGTACATGTTGACACTGGTCTCAGTGCCATCTTCGTTCTTAACTGTGTCAATGTAGTAAATCTGGAACTCTGTCTCGCTCTTTGTGATCGTTTCGCCGGTTTCTCCATCCTTCTTGTTCAAGTTAAAATCAATATCTACCCTCTCCAGGCCGATGGAGCTGTACCATGGCCACACCGTGTTCTGCCAGTCGTTGCCGGTCAATTCTCCATCAATGTTCAGAGCCATCATCAGGCTGGTCCATGTGGCCTGTTCCTTGGAGAGTCCACCATCCAATAAGGTATTGAAGTAGGCATCTGTCTTCTGCCAGATCTCTTCGTGATTCATATAGTAGTACAATGCATTCTGGTAGCCGTTGTCAGTCCAGGAGTTGTTCTTATACTCCCAGCGGTTGGTATCGGGGTTAAACTTGGCTTCTTCCAGAATCTTGTCGATATCTGCTTCGTCGCCAAATGCAAAGCTAAACAGATGCTTGTAGAACGTATCGTATTTTACTGTCTCAAGATGGGCATCAACAATAAAATTCTCACCGCCAAGACTGAAGAACTTGTTGCCGGATGTCTCTGTCTTAGTCAGCTGTGCTCTGGCTTCAGAGTTGTTTTTAAGCAGCTCGTCAATGGTTGCGTAGACTGTGCCATCCTTTGAATTGTAGTAATCCAGCAAATAGGCGTTCAGCTTCTCCGCCATGGTCTCGCCTTCGTACTTGCTCAGATAAGCTTTGATGTCGTTTTCCCAATAACCGGGATATCCGATCACCTCGCCGTTGCCGTTATAATCCAGTCCAACGCGGCCATCCCCAGTAATATTATTGATATTGTTGGGGTGTTTCGGGTCCGTCATGCCAATGGCGTTGAACAGATCCTGCATGGGTCCTGCCGTAAATGTCACATGATACTTGGCGTGATCCACATATTCATCAGGAATAATCTGGCCATCAAAGCCCGGAATCGTACCGTTGGGATTATTCCAGCCGGGTGTTGCCAGAGTAAAACTGCCGGTTTGGTACTTGTAGGTGTGCTTGGAATCGCTGGTTAAATACAGCTCAAACTTCTTGACATCGCCTGGCTGCAGAACATTGGCTTCAACCCGGCGGTCAAAATCAGCCTGCAGCTTCTCAATGGCTGCGTCATAAGCGGCCTGGTCGTCTGCATACTTCTTTTCGATTTCTGCTTTCTTGGCTTCATATTCAGCCAGAGCATTTTGATAGGCGGCTTCCGCCTCTGCCTTCGCTGCATTGTACTCGGCCATTTTTTCCTGATACTCAGCCATCTCGGCTAAGTAATTCTGATACTCCTCAGAATCCTCACCGTATTTCTCAAGCCATTCCTTCTGTTTGTCCTCGTACTCCTTCAGCTTTGCTTCATATTCGCTGTACATAGAATCATAGGATTCCATAGCGGCTTCATATTCCTTGTATGCCTCAGAGTTCTTGTCAATTTCGTACTCAGGAATAGACAGGCGATTATCTTGCCTCTGTACACTGGCGATAGCCTCAGCAATCTGTGCATCAGTAGGTTCACCCCGGCCGTTCCAGCTGCTCTCATACTGCAGGAAATATTTGAACAAGGATTCGTTGCCGCCTTCACCCTTCGTCTCAAAAATATGAATTAAAAAGGCATTATCAGCCTTCTCAACCATATACTGAGCATAATCCTGGACATATTTGTCGCTGGTGTTAATCCCTAAATTCTCCATCTCTTTTAAAACATTTTCCTTAGTGTTGACATTAGGATTATCATTACCGCTCAGTTTATCAAACAGCGTATCCCACGCATTTTGCAGAGATTCATCCAGCCCCTCCGGCTTGCCCGGCTCAACTGGCTTTTCAGGCTCAACCGGCTTCTCAGGCGCATCCGGTATGACTAACTTCGGAGGTTCTTTAGGCTCCTCAACGCCGATTTCACCCATTTCCGGCGCCTTACCAGCATCACCCTTCACAGGCTTCTCAAGGGCGTCTATGGCATCCTGTAATTCCTGCTTACCGCTCTCCGCATACTGCCCCAGCAATTCCAAAGCCTTTGTTAAGTCGACTACCTGAGTTGTGGCTTCGGCATCACTGCCGATGTTGAATGTAATTTTATATACATCTTTGTCGGCATCATAGAAAATATCCCAGTTTTTATCCTGGATGTGCAGCTTGTCATCCGATGTGCCCTTATCATGAGTCACGTCTTCTGTAGCCCCAGGCCGCTTCGTGTCAGCTATATTCCACTGACTGTCCTTAAGAGTTTCCTGCTGTGTTTTTGTAGTTCCTTCTATTTTGTTTTCCTTGGTTTCTTCCGAAGATTCCAATGATGCTTCTGTCTCTTGCTCCGCCTCGGTCTCCTGGGAGGCTTGTGTTTCATCCTCTTTCAAAACATCCGATGTGGTTTCGTCTTCCGCTGAATCCTGAGACTCCGTTTCCTCTTCTGATGGCTCCTGCGGCGCTGTGGTCTCTCCTTCCGGGCTCTGAGATTCTTCTTCCTCTCCTGACTGGTCCTGAGATTCTTCTTCCTCCCCTGACTGGTCCTGGGACTCTGCTTCCTCTCCTGACTGATCCTGAGATTCTGCTTCCTCTCCTGACTGATCCTGAGATTCTGCTTCCTCTCCTGGCTGATCCTGAGATTCCGCTTCCTCCTCCGGCTGATCCTGGGATTCCGCTTCCTCCTCCGGCTGATCCTGGGATTCCGCTTCCTCCTCCGGCTGGTCCTGAGATTCTTCTTCCTCCTCTGGCTGGTCCTGAGGTTCCGCTTCCTCTTCCATCGGTTCCTGAGAGATTTCCTCATTTTCCACATTAATTATCTCTACAGATACTTCTCCTGCTCCAGATCCTCCCTGCAGATTATCTGCTTCCTGGATCGCATCCTCCGTGCTGTCTTCTAAATTATCTGCATCAACCATATCTTCAACAATGCTGCTCTCACCAGTTGAAGCAAATGCCGCATTCTGCATCGATCCCATGCACAGCGTAAATGCAAGAAGCATCGCGAATCCTCTTCTGCAATGCTTTTTAATCTTACTCATATTTCTCTTCCTTTCTTTGCTAAAGTCGGATGCAAAGTATCCGGCGGCTGGGCTGGCATAGTACAAAAGTACCTTAGCTCCCATGGCTTTGCGTCCCACCGTTTCCAATGGTTTGCTGATATGACTCAGCGACCGGGCTGGCATAGCGATAAAACGCTTTAGCTCCCTGGTTTTGCGTCCCGCCGTTTCCGACAGTTTGCCCTTTTGATCAGCAGCTGGGCTGGCATAGCAATAAAACGCTTTAGCCCCTTAGCTTTGCGTCCCATGGTTTCCCATGGTTTGCCGCTATAAGCATCTTATATGGGATGAATAGGTCCCATATTTTATCCGCCACTTTTAATACACTGTATTCAAGTGGCGGACAAATTGTCCGTTGGACTCATATTGCTGCCTCCCTTCTCAACATGGTCCTTACTCTCTTTTGGCACATCAGCCTGATTTTCCTCCAACGCGCCATCTATGAGTTTTAACAGTTCCAGGGCGCTGCGGAATGAGTAGGTTTTTCCTTCCTCCGCCCACAAAACCCGGCCCTGCCATGTTGCGTTCTGACGATATAATATATTTACAAGGAATGTTTCTTTCTTTCTGGCTTTTTCCAAATCGATCCCTGCCTCCTCTCCAAGCATCTAAGATACCAAAATGTATACCTTTTGGTTCATTTGCCGTATACCATAAAACCGCCAGGAAAGCAGCTTAATTTTCTTGATTTTTAGGCGATATTATAGTAAGATATAATTAATTTTCTAACTTTTATTAGTGAACCAAAAGGTATGCCTTTTGGTTTATTTTTTGCTGTACCCATTTTCTACATAAAAAATACGGTGCAATCTGTGAAGCATGTACTCTACGCTCATTGCTTCACGGATTACACCGTATTTTTAGTTACAAAACTGCATTTAAAACTATATTTGTAGGACTACTTTTGACATGTTCCTTTTGAAACGCATCCTCTGCAACCGCAGCCGCAGCCACAGCCGCTCTTTCCCTCTTTATGGTCTTTAACTTTCTTCCACACAACGCCTGATATGGCGGCTGCTACTATGATTACAATAATCCCATCGATCATATGTGCTTCCTCTCCTTCCATATTTTCTGCTTATTTGCCATGGATTCACAGCATTTTTTTCTTACATTATACGTCTATATGAAAGAAATGTCAATTATTTGAGAATGATTTTCATTTTTCTTTATCAATAAGTCAAATATAAAGTGCCCTTAAACCCCTTTTCAGGCAGCTTTAAAGGCACTTTTTTATGAGTCTATTTAGATGTCTTCCTCTTCATCATCTAAATCCAGGACTTCTTCAGCCTCTATAATCTCGTCATCCTGAGGCTCTATATCCGGTTCATCTTCATCATCAAACATGATTTCATCATCCATTTCAAGGTCTGTGTTCAGTTTAACGGAGCGGTATCTCTTCATACCGGTACCGGCCGGAATCAGCTTTCCGATGAGAACATTCTCCTTAAGACCAATAAGATGATCTACCTTCCCGTTGATGGCTGCTTCTGTCAGAACTTTGGTAGTCTCCTGGAAGGATGCTGCAGAGAGGAAGGAATCCGTGGCCAGGGATGCCTTGGTAATACCAAGCATAACCTGTTTGCCTTCTGCCGGCTCTTTGTCTTCCGCCAGGAGTTTCTCGTTCATGTCATTAAACTCCAGCACATTCATGGACACGCCGGGAAGCACATCACTGTCACCGCTTTCTTCCACCTTAACCTTCTTAAGCATCTGACGGACAATGACCTCAATATGCTTATCATTGATCTCCACGCCCTGGAGACGGTAAACTCTCTGAACTTCCTGAATCATATAGTCCTGAACGGCCCTGACACCCTTGATCTTTAAGATATCATGGGGATTCACACTTCCTTCGGTGAGCTCATCGCCGGCCTCCAGAATCTGTCCATCCTGGACTTTAATTCTGGAACCATAGGGAATCAGATAAGTCTTGGAATTGCCGGTCTCCGAGTCTGATACAACGATTTCTCTCTTCTTCTTGGTATCTTTTATGGTCACCGCGCCGCCGAACTCTGTGATAATAGCCAATCCCTTGGGCTTGCGGGCCTCGAAAAGCTCCTCCACACGAGGAAGACCCTGGGTGATGTCTCCGCCGGCCACGCCTCCGGTATGGAAAGTACGCATGGTCAGCTGAGTACCGGGTTCACCGATGGACTGAGCCGCGATAATTCCCACCGCCTCTCCTACCTGAACCGCCTGACCTGTGGCCATGTTGGATCCATAACACTTGGCGCAGACACCAATATGGGATTTACAACTTAAAACAGTTCGGATCTTAACACTTTCTCTTCCCAGCTTTTTGAGAACCTCAATCACGGCCTTGGCACGTTTGGGAGTACACATATGGTTGGCTTTCACTACCACTTCTCCCGTATCCGGATCTGTAATGGTCTCCGCAATGTATCTTCCTGTCAGTCTTTCCTCCAGGCTCTCAATGCTCTCCTGACCATCCATGAAGGCCTTGATCTCCATGTAAGGGATCTCTCTGCCCTCACAGCAGTCCACCTCACGGATGATTACATCCTGAGACACGTCCACCAGACGTCTGGTAAGGTAACCGGAGTCGGCAGTACGAAGAGCCGTATCGGACAGACCCTTTCTTGCGCCGTGGGCGGAGATAAAGTACTCCAGTACATCCAATCCCTCACGGAAATTGGACTTAATGGGAAGTTCGATGGTGTGACCTGTCGTATCTGCCATGAGTCCGCGCATGCCGGCAAGCTGCTTAATCTGCTTATCGGAACCACGGGCGCCTGAGTCGGCCATCATAAAGATGTTGTTGTATTTGTCAAGGCCTGTAAGCAGGTCATGGGTCAGCTGGTCATCCGTAGTCTTCCAGGTTTCGATTACCTCTTTGTACCGCTCCTCCTCTGTAATCAGGCCTCTGCGGAAGTTTTTGGCAATCCGGTCTACAGTAGCCTGGGCATCGGCGATGAGCTGAGGCTTGCTTGCGGGAACCGTCATATCGGAGATGGATACGGTCATAGCCGCCCTGGTGGAATACTTATAGCCGATAGCCTTGATATCGTCCAGAGTCACCGCCGTCTGGGTAGCTCCGTGTACGTTAATAACCTTCTCCAGAATCTGCTTGCACTGTTTCTTTCCTACGTGGAAATCAACCTCCAGCAACAATTCGTTGCCGGGTATGGTTCTGTCCACAAATCCCAGATCCTGAGGGATAATTTCGTTGAAAATGAAACGGCCCACAGTGGATTCAATGACACCGCTTTTCACGGTTCCATCCGCCATAGTCTTCTGTACTCTCACCTTCACCTTGGAATGAAGGGTTACTGCGCCGTTCTCATATGCAAGGATCGCTTCGTTGGGGTTCTTGAAGCACATGCCCTCCCCTTTGGCTCCCGGCCTCTCCTGAGTCAGATAGTAAATACCAAGAACCATATCCTGTGAGGGAACCGCCACAGGCCCGCCGTCTGAGGGCTTAAGGAGGTTGTTGGGAGACAGCAGGAGGAACCGGCACTCCGCTTGGGCTTCCACGGAAAGAGGCAAGTGTACAGCCATCTGGTCGCCGTCAAAGTCCGCGTTGAATGCGGTACATACTAAGGGGTGAAGCTTAATAGCCTTACCTTCTACAAGAATAGGCTCAAATGCCTGGATTCCCAGTCTGTGAAGGGTAGGCGCACGGTTCAGCATAACGGGATGCTCTTTGATTACATCCTCAAGCACATCCCACACCTCCTCCTGGAGGCGCTCCACCATCTTCTTTGCATTCTTTATATTGTGGGCAGTTCCGTTGGCCACCAGCTCCTTCATAACAAAGGGCTTAAACAGCTCGATAGCCATCTCCTTGGGCAGGCCGCACTGATAAATCTTTAGCTCCGGCCCCACCACGATTACGGAACGGCCGGAATAATCTACACGTTTTCCCAGCAGGTTCTGACGGAAACGTCCCTGCTTTCCCTTCAGCATATCGGACAGGGATTTAAGAGCACGGTTGCCCGGCCCTGTCACAGGCCTTCCCCGTCTGCCGTTGTCAATCAGGGCATCCACAGCCTCCTGAAGCATACGCTTCTCGTTGCGGACAATAATATCCGGAGCCCCCAGCTCAAGGAGTCTGGCCAGACGGTTGTTCCTGTTGATGATTCTTCTGTAAAGATCATTGAGATCTGAGGTGGCAAAACGGCCGCCGTCCAGCTGCACCATAGGACGGATGTCCGGAGGAATCACTGGAATCACAGTCATAATCATCCACTCCGGCTTATTGCCGGAATTACGGAATGCGTCAACTACCTCCAGCCTCTTGATAATCCTGGCTCTCTTCTGACCTGTGGCGTCCTTAAGGCCCTTGCGCAGCTCCTCGGAATCCTTCTCCAGGTCAATGGCCTGGAGCAGTTCCTGGATGGCCTCAGCGCCCATGCCCACCCGGAAGGTGCCGTAGCCGTATTTATCCAGCTCCTCCCTATACTCTTTCTCGGACAGTACCTGCTTATACTGCAGGGATGTACTTCCTGGATCAAGGACAATGTAGGAAGCAAAGTAGAGCACCTTCTCAAGGATTCTCGGGGAGATATCCAGGATCAGACCCATACGGCTGGGAATCCCTTTAAAGTACCATATATGAGATACCGGGGCTGCCAGGGCAATATGGCCTGTTCGCTCCCTGCGGACACTGGATTTGGTAACCTCCACGCCGCACCGGTCGCAGATCACACCTTTATACCGGATCTTTTTATACTTACCGCAGTGGCACTCCCAGTCCTTGCTGGGGCCGAAGATTCTCTCACAGTAAAGGCCGTCTTTCTCGGGTTTAAGCGTTCTGTAATTAATGGTCTCAGGCTTTTTCACCTCGCCGTGAGACCATTCCAGAATCTTCTCCGGAGAGGCCAGACCAATCTTGATTGCATCAAATGTCAACGGTTGATAAGTTTCATTCGTCTCTGGCATGAGTGATACTCCCTTCTATTATTCTTCATCATAGGAAGAGTCGAAATCATCGAACATCTCCTCAGCGATGCGGTCTCCCTCATCCTCGTCATCTTCCTCCACGTCTACCAGTTCTCCATCTCTGAACTCCTGCTCCTGGTAGCCATAGCTTCCGAATGACTCCTCCTGCCCGCCATAACGTCTTTCCCCTTCGATAATCGAGCGCAGGTCTGTATCGCTGTAATCAATATCTTCGGTCAGTTCTACTTCTGTATTATCATCTCTCAACACTCTCACATCAAGTCCCAAAGACTGAAGTTCCTTTAACAGCACCTTAAAGGACTCCGGTATGCCGGGTTCGGGAATATTCTCTCCCTTGATGATGGCCTCGTAAGTCTTCACACGTCCCGTCACGTCATCGGACTTGACAGTAAGGATCTCCTGAAGGGTGTAGGAAGCGCCATATGCCTCCAGGGCCCACACCTCCATCTCTCCGAAACGCTGACCGCCGAACTGGGCTTTGCCGCCTAAGGGCTGCTGAGTAACCAGGGCATATGGGCCCGTGGAGCGGGCGTGGATCTTGTCGTCTACCAGGTGATGAAGCTTCAGGTAGTGCATGTGGCCGATGGTTACAGGGCTGTCAAAATATTCCCCTGTTCTTCCGTCTCTCAGTCTTACTTTTCCATCCCTGCTTAAGGGCACGCCTTTCCACAGTTCCCGGTGTTCCAGGTGCTCTCCCAAGTATTCCATAACTTCAGGATTCAGGGAATCTTTATATTTTTCCTGGAATTCCTCCCATGAAGTATTCACATAATCGTTGGCCACATCGAGAGTATCCATAATGTCGATCTCATTGGCTCCGTCAAATACAGGAGTGGCAATATTAAATCCAAGGGCCTTAGCCGCCAGGCTTAAGTGAATCTCCAGCACCTGGCCGATATTCATACGGGAAGGCACGCCAAGAGGATTCAGCACAATATCCAGGGGACGGCCGTTTGGCAGGAAAGGCATATCCTCCACAGGCAGAACCCTGGACACAACGCCCTTGTTGCCGTGACGTCCGGCCATCTTGTCGCCTACGGAGATCTTTCTCTTCTGGGCAATATAGATGCGGACCGTCTGATTCACTCCCGGAGACAGCTCATCGCCGTTCTCCCTGGTGAACACCTTGGCGTCCACAATAATTCCATAAGCACCGTGAGGAACCTTCAAGGATGTGTCTCTCACCTCTCTGGCCTTCTCGCCGAAGATAGCGCGAAGAAGCCTCTCCTCCGCCGTCAGCTCAGTCTCTCCCTTGGGGGTCACCTTTCCCACCAGGATATCGCCGGCCCGAACCTCGGCTCCGATGCGGATGATTCCTCTTTCATCCAGATCCTTCAAGGCGTCCTCGCCTACGCCCGGAACATCCCGGGTGATTTCCTCCGGCCCCAGCTTGGTGTCTCTGGCCTCTGCCTCATATTCCTCGATATGCACGGACGTGTATACATCGTCCTGTACCAGTCTTTCGCTTAAGAGAACCGCATCCTCGTAGTTATAGCCTTCCCACGTCATAAAGCCGATGAGCGGATTCTTGCCTAAGGCGATCTCCCCATTCTGGGTAGAAGGGCCATCGGCAATTACCTGTCCCGCCTCCACATGGTCGCCCTTAAAGATAATGGGCTTCTGGTTATAACAGTTGGACTGGTTGCTTCTCTTAAATTTGGTCAGATGGTATACGTCCTTGTTGCCATCGGAATCTCTCTTAATAATAATCTCGTTGGACGCGGACCGCTCTACCACGCCGGCATTCCTTGCCACTACACAGACGCCCGAGTCCACTGCCGCTTTGGCTTCCATACCCGTGCCGACCACCGGAGCTTCGGTGGTGAGAAGGGGAACCGCCTGGCGCTGCATGTTGGAACCCATAAGGGCTCTGTTGGCATCGTCGTTCTCCAAGAAGGGAATCATGGAAGTAGCCACGGAAAATACCATCTTGGGAGATACGTCCATGAGATCTATGGTTTTCTTCTGGAACTCGGAGGTCTCCTCCCGGTAACGGCCAGATACATTGTTGCGCACAAAATGTCCCTCATTGTCCAGAGGGGTGTTAGCCTGAGCCACCACAAAGTTGTCTTCCTCGTCTGCCGTTAAGTAAACCACCTCGTCGGTTACCACCGGGTTGGCCGGATCCGACTTATCTACCACCCGGTAAGGAGCTTCCACAAAGCCGTACTGATTTACCCGGGCATAGGTAGCCAGAGAGTTAATGAGGCCGATGTTGGGGCCTTCAGGGGTCTCGATGGGACACATACGTCCATAATGGGTGTAGTGTACGTCACGAACCTCAAATCCGGCTCTCTCTCTGGACAGACCGCCGGGACCCAGTGCAGACAGACGTCTCTTGTGGGTCAGCTCTGCCAGAGGGTTATTTTGATCCATGAACTGGGACAGCTGAGAACTTCCGAAGAACTCCTTAACCGCCGCCGTCACAGGCTTTATGTTAATCAAAGACTGAGCTGTAATTCCATCCATATCCTGGGTGGTCATACGCTCCCGCACCACTCTCTCCATACGGGACAGACCGATGCGGTACTGATTCTGAAGAAGCTCTCCCACGGCCCGGATCCTTCGGTTGCCCAGGTGGTCAATGTCGTCGGACGTGCCGATCTGCTCCTCCAGATGCATATTATAGTTAATGGAAGCAAGAATATCTTCCTTTGTAATGTGCTTAGGCACCAGCTCGCTTAAGTTTCTCCGGATAGCTGCCTTAAGCTCCGTCTCGTCCTCTCCAAATTCTGCCAGGATATTCTGGAGCACCGGATAATATACTAATTCCGTAACCTCCGCCTCCGCAGGATCAAAGTCCACATAACAGCTGAGATCCACCATCATATTGGAAAGAATCTTTTCGTTTCTCTCTATGCCCTGAACCCACACAAAGGGAACGCCTGCGTTCTGGATGGCTTCCGCAGTCTGCTTATCCAGAGTGGCTCCTGCCTCAGCCAGGATCTCTCCTGTGGTCTGATCCACCACGTCCTCCGCCAGGACATGGCCGGCCACACGGTTCTTAAAGGCCAGCTTTTTATTGAATTTATAACGCCCCACCTTTGCCAAGTCATATCTTCTGGGGTCAAAGAACATACTGTCCAAAAGGCTCTTTGCACTGTCTACAGACAAAGGTTCACCGGGGCGGATCTTCTTATATAATTCCAGAAGGCCGTCTTCGTAGCTGCCAGATACGTCTTTTCCGAAGCTTGCCAAAAGCTTCGGCTCCTCTCCGAACATATCCAGAATCTCTGCATTGGTTCCGTATCCAAGGGCGCGAATCAAAACCGTGACAGGGACTTTTCTGGTTCTGTCAACACGAACATAAAAGATGTCATTGGAGTCTGTCTCATATTCCAGCCATGCACCACGGTTGGGGATTACCGTGCAGGTATAGAGCTCTTTACCGATCTTGTCATGTCCGATACCGTAATAAATACCTGGGGAACGTACTAACTGGCTGACAATTACACGCTCAGCTCCGTTGATTACGAAAGAGCCGGTATCTGTCATAAGCGGAAGGTCGCCCATAAAGATTTCGTGTTCATTGATCTCATCTTTGTCTTTGTTGCAAAGCCGTACTTTTACCTTTAAAGGAGCCGCATATGTGGCGTCTCTTTCTTTGCAAGCTTCAATGGTATACTTGATATCATTTTTACATAATGTAAAATCAACGAACTCCAAACTCAAGTGGCCTGCGAAATCTGAGATCGGAGAGATGTCTCGAAAGACTTCTTTCAAACCCTCATCAAGGAACCACTGATAGGAGTCTTTTTGAATCTCTATCAGATTTGGCATCTCAAGGACTTCCTTCTGCCTTGAGAAGCTCATTCTAACGCTTTTCCCTGCTTTTACAGGACGCATTCTGCTTTTCTCCATTGACGTCTCACCCCTGTTTTCTTTTCATTCTATTCTGATTTTGGGCAGACTTGTACCGTTAATGCGCAAGTCTCCACAATAGTGCACATTTCATATTATCATAGTCTTGTCAAGGTGTCAACCCTTTATTTTCCTGGTTTTTCCATTATTATCCTGGTTTTTCCGGGCTTTGATCCGAAAGCCACGGCCCCGGCTCTTGCCTTTTCCCATAAAGAATGATATACTAACTAGAAGCAGCAGGCTTGGCCTGCAATAGGACTTATTTGGAGGTATTCCCAGGTGCAAACATTTTTAAACGTATTGTTGGTAATTCTTATTATCGTTGCCGCAGCTTTGGCTGTACTCTATTTTGTAGGCAGAAAGCTGGAGAAACGCCAAGTGGAGCAGCAGAATCTCCTGCAGGCCGCCGCCCAGACTGTCACTATGCTGGTTATTGACAAGAAGAAGTTAAAGATCAAAGACGCCAATCTCCCTAAGATCGTATACGAGCAGACCCCCAAGTATATGCGCTGGGCAAAGATTCCTATGGTTAAGGCAAAGGTAGGGCCCAAGGTTATGACTCTTCTTGCCGACGACAAAGTCTTTGCAGCCCTTCCTGTAAAGGCTGAAGTCAAGGTAGTGATCAGCGGAATCTACATAACAGAGCTTAAAAGTATAAGAGGCGGCGCTATTCCCGCCCCGCCGAAGAAAAAAGGATTTTTTGACAGATTTAAAAAAGACAAAAAGTAGTCAGGGCGGCCCTAAAGGGCCGTCCTTTTTTGTATCCTCAAGCCATAGATTGTGCCAGGTGAAGATTTCCGGTCCCCAGAGGACGAACGGACACCTTGATGCTGCAGTCCGACATATGCTGATAATTAATATCCAGAGAATATTCCACCTGAACCTCCAGAAGATTTTCTTCCTCCAAAAGCCGGATCTGATTAGTGCTGATGCCCACCATAAGCTCCCCCACAGGCGTCACATAGCAGGTTAGGTTCTTCTTGTTCCGTTCAAATACCATATGGGTGCTGGCGCTTCCTTTTTTAATAATATCCATGGCATCGGGCATGATCTTTATGGTATTGCGGATCACCTCCCCCTCTCCCTCCAGGACTTCGTCATAGAGGATATAATGCTTCCCGTTTTTTTCATAGTAGGTCCCCTTGGTGATCATCTCCACGTCCTGGCCTTCCTGATCCATAAACTGAACGCCGCTGATGCTGATAAGCACTTCCTTTGTCATATCAATGCCTCCTGATGCCGGAAATTTAGTACTCTTCAATATTGATCTTCTTCGTCTCCCTTACCTCGCTGGGCAGAATGGAGGTGGCAAATGCCGTGAATTTCTCTGCCAGATCACTGACATAAAAATGGTACTTTTCTTCCGGCGTTCTCTCTATGTCACAGACCAGCCCCTTCTCTTCCAGAAGGCTCTTAAGCTCTATGGCCGTCTCATAAGCCGGGTTCACCAGCACCACATCCTCCCCCATAAGCCGCCTTAAGGTGGAGCGGATCAGGGGATAATGAGTACATCCCAGAACCAGGGTATCCACAAACCGGCTTTTTAATTCAGACAGATACCTGGATGCAATCTCATCGGTGACAGAATCATGGAGCAGCCCCTCCTCCACCAAAGGAACAAAAAGGGGGCAGGGTTTTCCCGTCACCTCAAGGCCCGGACGCATCTGATTCATTACCTCCGTATAAATACCGCTTTTTATGGTTCCCTCCGTTCCGATAACTCCCACCTTCTTGTTGCGCGTGGCCTTCACCGCCGTCCTTGCTCCGGCGCGGATAACGCCGATAATGGGGATATCAAACTCCTTCTCCACAGTCTCTAAGGCATATGCGCTGGCTGTGTTGCAGGCAATGACAATAGCCTTCACCTTCTGGGTCATGAGAAACCGGATAATCTGCCTGGAATAGCGCAGCACCGTATCCTGGGATTTGCTTCCGTAAGGCACTCTGGCCGTATCTCCAAAATAGACGATGCTCTCTCCAGGCATCTGACGCATAATCTCTCTTGCCACGGTGAGACCGCCGATTCCCGAGTCAAAAACTCCCACAGAAGCGTTTCTATCCATGGTAACGCTCCTTTGCACACTGAATCAGCTCTTCTACCAGCTGGGGCTTTGAGATTCCTCTGGCTTCCCACAGCACGGGATACATGCTGATGGCAGTGAAACCCGGCATGGTGTTAATCTCATTGAACACCACCTCCCCCTGGTCTGTCACAAAAAAATCCACCCTGGACAGCCCGTACCCATCGATGGCCTGAAAGATTTTTCCCGCCGCCTGGCGCAGCTCCTCCGCCCCATTGCCGGGAAGGCAGGGGTCTATGACAGTCTTGGACTCTTCATTATAATATTTGGATTCATAATCGTAGAAATCCGCGGCTGCCAGTATCTCTCCCACACCGGACACCTGAGGCTTTCTCTTTCCTCCCCCGAGAACGGCCGTCTCCACCTCGTGGCCTGTAATGGTCTCCTCCACCAGAATCTTTCTGTCATGGTCCGCGGCGTCTCTCAACGCTTTTTTCAGGGCGTCCCTGTCCTGTGCCTTGCTGACTCCCCTGGAAGAGCCTGCATTGGAGGGCTTTACAAACACAGGATAGGAAAGCTTGTTTTCCACCTTCTCCACCACCTGGTCCATATCCTCCAGCTCCTCCCTCATTACCGGCACATACTCTGCCTGACGGATTCCCAGGGCATCTACAATCACCTTTGTGTACAGCTTATCCATGGCAACTGCCGAGGAGAGAACTCCGCAGCCCACATAGGGGATTCCCGCCAGTTCAAACAGCCCCTGGATGGTGCCATCCTCCCCGAAAAGCCCGTGGAGCACCGGGAATGCCACATCAACAGGTTTCTTTTCCACACTGCCGTCCTCCCCAAAGATCAGAAGGCACCTATGAGTCCTATCCGGTGAAATGATGGCTCTCTTCTTACTGCTGCGCCAGGTATCCTCACACAGCTCCTTTATGGAATCCACCAGGAGCCATCGTCCCTCCTGTGTAATACCGATGAGCACCAACTCATACTTTTCTTCATCTATCTGCTTAATCACATTAACCGCCGACATACAGGACACCGTATGCTCCGAGGACTGGCCGCCAAATAAAACCGCCACAGTTTCTTTCATCATGGAAAAAATCTCCTTAAATTTTGATTTTCGTGTTTCATTATACCATACCTGGTTATAATTACAATTAAGAATCTATTAAGAGGTGAAATACAATGAAATATCAAAGAACCCTGATTTTGTCTGCCTCCTGTCTTCTCATTGCACTTTTGTGTTCTATTGTATGGGGGTATCAAAAAGATAAGTACTTAACAGAGCGGATCGCTCCCAAGATTCTGCGTTTTCATGTGCTGGCCAACTCCAACAGCAGCCGGGACCAGCAGTTGAAAGCACAGGTAAAATCCCTTATTCTAAAGAAACTTAAAGACTGCCCCGCTGATTCCAAGGAAGATCTCTGCGCCTATATTGAGGAAAATAAAGAGACCTTGGAGGCCTTTGCCGATACATATTTGCAAAGGGAAGGCTGCAGCTACCGCACCAGCATTCAGATTACCAAAGCATATTTTCCCACCAAGTCATACGGCAGCCTGGTACTGCCCTGCGGGACTTACGATACGGTCCAGGTGGAGCTTGGCGCAGGGCGGGGACGGAACTGGTGGTGCGTCCTGTATCCCAGGCTTTGTTTTATTGAGGAGACCCGGCCGGTCTTTCCCGAGACTTCCGTAGAAGAGCTTAAGGCCCTCCTGTCGGAGGAGGACTGCCGGTCCCTTATGAACAATCCTCCTACGTTTCATATACGCCTTAAGCTGTTGGAGCTTCTGTCTAACTAATGTCCGCGATACCCTCCACGGCCCAGCGATAGCTCTCCATAGCCTGTAAAAGCTCAAGGCCTGCAGACGTGGCTGCCATATCCTGCTGAAGGTAGGCAAGCCTTAACTGAAGGTATTGCAGCTTCCCCAGCATCCCCAGCTGGTACTTCATGTCATTGCCGTCCATAGTGATGCGGGCCCCCTCCAAAGCGGTAGTCGCCGCCTCATAGGCCTTCTGCTTCTCCAGCACAGTCTGATAAAGGGATTCCAGCTGGGCCTTCAGCTTTGCTTCTCCCTCCTCTATGGTGCGGGTTCTGGCATCCTGTCCGGCAGTGCCTCTTGCAACAACAGCTCTCTGTTCAATCAACGTATAGTTATTGCCTATGGCCTTTGTCAGGTCCGTCTCAGGATTCATGGCGGCGATCTCTGCAAGATTTGGAGCGGGAGCCTGCCTGATCTCAACCACTGCGTCATAGGGCCAGCCTGTCATGTAGCACAGCTGCCGGCTCAGACTGGTGAGAGTATCATTTAAGGCCTGCTGCTGCACCTGGGCAGACTGCAGGGAGGTCCATGCAGATTCCACTGCCGCATCCGTGGCCATCCCCATATTCCTCTGGGTTACCGTAGAATCGTAGGCCGCCTGGGCCAGAACAACGGAGGTATCCACCAGTTCTTTCGAGGCAAGAGCCTGGCTGTATCCGATCATCAGCTGCTGTACCCCTGAGGTTAGCTGTTTTCTTGTCTGGCCCAGCACGCCTTTGGTTCCGCTGTCAACGGATTTCATAGCCTTTTCAAATCCCTTTGCTGCCTCTTTGTAGGCCTTGGCATAAGCCGTGTAGGTCTGGTATATTATGGGATTTTGGTCTTTTATCTCTTTTGCATCGGACTGCATCTCAGACGCCTCCGCCCGCAGGGCCTGGGCCGCCTCTTCCATAGGCGCCTTGTTGATGTCAATCTTTTTGATTACCTGCTGGTAGGTCGGGTTGTACTGCTCCACCAGATCCGCAATCTCGTCGTATTCCAGCACATCATCCCGAAGCCTGGCCCATGTCTCCTGGTCCATGGATTCTGGTTTATCCATCTGGGCCGGCACATTTACCGGGGCGGCTGCGGCAAGTACACCTGCCAGGCCCAGGGCTGTCATGATCTTTCGGGGCCTCATGATCTCACTCCCCTTACTACCCAGTCATAGCTTTCCAAGGCCTGAAACAGTTCCAGGTTCTTTGCTTCCACGTCCATCTGGGCCGCCACCATATCAGCGTCAGCCTGGAGATATTCCAGACGGCTGATGGTTCCCAGCTGGAACTTCGTTGCTGAAGTGTTCCAGGTCTTGGAAGCAACATCCAGCTTTAAAAGGGATTCGTCATAGCTGTTTTTGGCCTGGATCACCTTCTGATAAGCATCGCTTACCGCCATGGCGATCTGCTGCTTATCATCGGCTATGGTCTGCTCATAGATCCTGCGGTTGGCATCGTTCGTGGAGTTTTCCAGATTCATCTCATGCATCTTTAAGGTGTAATCCGCCTCCATAGCCTTTGCCTTATCTGCCTCGGGATCAATGGCCGGGATTCTCTCCATATCTACCGCCGGCATGGAGCGGATCTCGGGAACTGCCCCCTGGGTCCAGCCCAGCATAACGATTAAGTTCTGCCTTGTAGTCTCAATCTGATTCTCAAGGGCAATGACCTGGGCATCGACGCTCTGAAGGTTCTGCTGGGCCGTGAGCACATCGGCGTAAGTAGCCATCCCCTGGCTCTGACGCCCCTGGGCGGAGGTCAGGGCCGTCTCCAGCATCTCCCTGTTCTTCTTCAGGGAGGTCAGCTGATACTGCAGCTTATAATAAGTATTCATAGCCGTCTGGGCCTGTATGACAAGCTTCTTTTCCGTCAGGGTATACTGGATAAGCTTTGTCCCCCGATCATCCACATTATTCTCCGCCTGATTCTCCGCCTGGCGGGCAGAAACCTGGCTGAGGATCATGGACATGTTGTCCTCCGCATCCCCTGCGTCTCTCCAGTGGTCGTCCGCTACGTCCAAAAGATCATCCACCACATCCTCGGCTGTTCTGGCAGTGTCCTTACTGTACTCCTGCTCGTTGTTGAGGACCGTGGCATTGTACTCATGAATCAGGTCCTCGATCTCCTCATATTCCAGCACATTGTCCCGCAGCCTCGCCCATTCCTCGGCGCTTCTGGCAAATTCCGGGCTGCCGGCCAATGCCTGAACCGGCGCTCCCGCACTTAAGGATACTGCCATGCACAAAGACACGGGAAGTATCAATGGTTTTCGTCTCATAATCTCCTCCTTAATCCTCTAAAACCGGCTGCCTTTTCCTCCTTTTACTCATAACAGAGTAATATGCCGGCAGCATTAACAGCGCCAAAATTGTGGAAGCCACCAGACCGCCTACATCCACCAGAGCCAGGCCCTGCATCATCTCTCCGGCATCGCCGTAAGCCAGACACATGGGTATCATAGCCACAATGGTAGTCAGTGTAGTCATAAGAATGGGGCGGAGACGGGTGGTCCCGGCCTCAACCAGGGCCGTCTCCATATCCATATCCTGACGGTACTGATTGACTGTATCCACATATAAAATACCGTTGTTTACCACGGTACCTACCAACATAAGAAATCCAAGCATGGATGGCATACTGATGGGCACATCCGCCGCAAACAGGAAGCTGAATGAGCCGATCAGTGCAAAAGGTATGGTGGTCATAACCATAAGAGAGAACTTAGGCGATTCAAACTGGGCCGCCATAACCACAAATACCAGGAACACTGCAATGAGCACAGCCTGAAGCAGGGCCCCTATCTCTTCCACCATGCTTTCGTCCACAGCATTCTGGGCAGTGGAGATATCCGGGTTCATAAGGGGTTTTACCACCTGGTTCATAAGCAGATTCTTCATATCAGCTACGGCTTTGTCGTCCTCTGTGTTCACCAGCTCCGTATAATCTCCGGTCACCGTCACCTGATACTGCTTGTTGGATCTCAGAATATTTAAGGGGCTGTCCTGAAAATATACTTCCCCGATATCGGTTAAAGCCACGCTGGAGCCTGTAGCGGTGGGTATCACAATTCCCTTTACCTGGTCTAAGGACGCATACTCATCATCAGGATACTCCACCATGACGCTGATTTCGTTGCCGTTCACATCCAGGGTAGTAGCCTCTGTCCCGCTGAGCATCATGTTGATCATACCGGCCACCTGAACCGGAGACAATCCCTCCGCCGACGCTTTAATGGGATCAATGTCGATCTTGATAAGCGGCGCCGCATTTTCCAGGGTGGAATGTACCCGGGTAACCTCCGGCCGTTCTGTCAGTGCCTTCACAATCTCATCGGATACATCCTTCAGGCTTTCATACTGGGTACTCTCCAGAATCACTTCAAAACCGCTGGCAGTGGTCATCATAGCTCCCATCATGCTGCTGGCCTCCATGGTGATATCGCAGTCTGCTATGCCGGTGAGCGCCGGCTTCCAAAGCTTAATGACCTCCTCAGTGTCAAGAGGGCTGTCATCCTTTAAGTACACAGTCAGGGTGGCCGCCGAACCGCCGCTCATGCTTAAGCCTGTGGAACCATAAGAGAGCATATAAGAATCCACATATATCTGGTTCTCCGGGGAGGTTATCATATCCTCGGCCTTCTTAAGGATCTCGTCAACCTTTTCAATCCTGAGTCCCGGCCTGGTCTCAATGGAAATACTCACTGCATTCTCGTCTGCCGACGCCATAAGCTCCATTCCCAGCTGGCCGGCCAGAACAACGGACAGCCCCAGGAGTACAATGGATGTAAAAATAACCGTCTTCCTCTTTGGAAGAAGCACCTTCATAATATTTCTGTAGCCGTTCTGAAGCCCTGTAATCATTCCTGACAGAGGTGCATGCTCCCTCTCCTTGGGACGGTACAGGGTGTAGCACAGAGGCACAATGGTCATGGCGGAGATCAGAGAGGCAAGCATACAGAACACAATGGTAAATCCAAGGGGTTTAAACATCTGGCCTGACATGCCCTCCAGAAAAGCCAGAGGAAGGAATACCACACAGGTGGTTACGGTTCCGCCGATAATGGACTGGAGCACCACGCCGCTTCCCTTCAGGGCCGCGTCGGTATACTCTCTGAATCCCACTCCCCTGGTGGACCGAAAACAGCTTTCCAGGACTACAATGGAGTTATCTACCATCATACCGACTCCCAGCACCAGGCTGCTCAAGGTAATCACATTAAGGGAAAATCCCATGGTGCTCATGGAAATCAGAGCCGCCAGAATGGAAATCGGTATGGAGGTTCCTACAATCAGAGAAGCCTTCACGTCCCCGAAAAACAGGAAGATGATAGTCATAGAAACCAGAATGGCCATAGCCATGGTCTGCATAACCGATTTTAGGGAAGACTTAATCATATCGCTGTTGTCATCCACCACTACGATCTCCAGATTCGGGTCCCCTGCCAACAGCCTTTTTACGGTGGACATCGTATCCTTGGACACCTCGATATCGCTGCTGCTCTGCTGCTTTTTGATCTGAATGGCAATGGTATCCCGGCCGTTGTACCGGCCGATACCGGCAGCCTCCTCCAGGGAAGTATAGATATTGGCTACATCCTCCAGATAGATGATATTGCCGCTGCCCAGGGTGATCGGAATACTTTTTAAGCTCTCTATGGTACTGTAATCTACTCCGGCTGATACGGACAGGTTCTGGCCTCCCACCTGGGTATCTCCCACGGGAAAAGAGAAATCGGCATTGGTTATGGCCGAAGCCACGCCGTTCATACTCAGGCGGTACTGAGTAAGCTTCTCCGGTATCAATTCAATCTTTACATATTCCTTGCGGCCTCCGCTGATATCCACGCTTGCCACGGAGGATAATTTCTCAAATTCCGGAACAATGGTGTCATTGACATAGTTGTACAGGTTAGCCTGGGTATCGTTGTTCACTGCCAGGGAAACACTGGCCATGTCGTTAATGTTCATCTCCATGATCACCGGTGTCTGCACATCATCGGGAAGCTCTGAGCCCAGGGCATCCATCTTTTTCTTCAGATCATCATAGGCATCATCAATATCAATGCCGTATTCATATTCCAAAAGAACAATAGAATAGTTCTCACTGGAAACGCTGGTAACTCCCTTCATACCGCTTAAGGTACCTGTCTCATCCTCAATGGGTTTTGTCACCAGCTCATTGACATCATCGGGGCTGGCTCCCGGATACAAGGTAAACACCACCAGCATAGGCATATCCATAGATGGAATCAGCTCCAGCTTTGAGGACAGCACCGAGCTTAACCCAAATACAATGAGGCACAGAACTACCATGAGCGTAGTCACAGGCCTTTTGAGGACGGATTTTGTTATACTCATTGTGCATCCCCCCTATTCAGCTGCTGATTCCAGAACAGCGGGAGCTCCTTCATACAGTTCCGGGCTCCATGTGGTAATCACCTGATCTGCCCCAGACAGCCCTGAGATAATCTGTATCTTTTCGGAATCACTGATTCCGGTCTCCACATCCGCCCTGTGGATAGTTCCGCTGTCATAGGTATAGACATAAGGACTGCCGTTGTCATAGTAAACGGCATCCACAGGAATGGTGAGAACCTGCTTTGCCTTGTCGGATGTCACATACAGCTTTACTGTGGAGCCGCTGGCAAGGGCGTCTCCCTCTTCCACGGAAGCTTTGATCTTAAAAAGGCCTGTGGCAGGGTCTACCATAGTGTTGACCTCTGTGACAGTTCCTCCATATTCACTTCCGCCTTTCTCAATGCGTATAGTCTCTCCCACCTTTATATGCTCCAAAACAGCCTCGGTCACTGCGAAATTCACTACCTTCGTCCCCTCGCTGGAGATCACGCACAGGGGGCTTGACTGAGTAGCCATGTCGTGAACCTCCATGGTGCTGGATTCTATCTTACCGCTTATGGTGGCGGTAATGCTGCTGAACTCAATCTGATAGTCATAGGCCAGCTTCGCTGAATCGTACTGGATCTTGGCTGATTTTGCACCGCTTTCCACCTGCTCAAAGGCCTGTGCAGAAATGTCTCCGCTTGCATACAAAACCCTCATACGCTCCAGGTTTGTATTGGCGTCCTTTAAGGCAATCTGCGCCGCCTCAAGCTGAAGCCTGGCTCCATCTACCTGCTTTGTGTCAATCTCGCACAAAAGCTGGCCTTCCTCCACATAATCTCCTGTCTTTACATGAACCGCCGTAATCTCGCCGGCCGCTTTGGGAATCACATAAACCAAATCCGATGGCTCCACGGTTCCCGTCATACTGCGGAACAGCTCAATATCGCCTAATGCCGGCTGTTCCACTCTCACTACAGGGGGGGCCACTGCTTCAGGCGCAGGTTCCGGCGTCCAAAACCTATAACCCACAAAGGCTCCCACTGCCACAACCACTACTGCCGCTGCCGCAATCTTTGCACTTTTACTCATCTTCCTAATCCTCCACCTGGTCTTTTTCAGTAGCTTTATAAGCTCCGTACCGGAGTACAGACAGCGCCTTTTTGTACTCCTCCTTAATATGCTCTTCCCTTTCAGGATTTCTATAGAATTCCACAAAACCTGCCATCATGGAGATAGTACACTGCTTCATCAGAAGCATTACCCCATCATCCGTTTGATCTCTTAGTCTGGAGCGGTCCACCTTCCTTAAAAATTCTTCTCTTGCTGTCTGCTTTAACGCCATATCCTCCGACAGACACTCCGACATAACCGTATCCGGATATACAATGAGATTCTTATGCAGGCGGAACAGGTCATTATTCTTACAGAATTCTATACCATACTCCATCATTACTTCCATAGTGGAAAAAATATCACCATCTGTCTTCTCCAGGCATAAAAGGCAGTTCTTCCTCCACTGTCTCTCAGTATCCTCTAATAAAAACGACAGGAGATCATGCTTATCTTCAAAATATGTATAAAAACTGCCCCTGGATATTCCTGCACCTTTGATGATCTTATTGATGGATACCTTCTCATATGGTTCGGAAATAAATTCCTTCATGGAAGCCTTCCATATCAGGTTCTGCTTTTCTTCTGAAAGCCTGTAAAACCGTTCACTTGGCATCTTCACTCCCCCCCTGTTTTCCGGGATGTCCTCCTTGAGCCGCAAAAGGTGACAACCTGTCATTCATTATAATGACAACTTGTCACCCTGTCAATGGAGTTATATTTTTTTAATATTTTTCTAACATTTTAGTTAGATTATTCCTTTTCTTTAAGATTTTTGGAAACCGTAATCTCCTGGTTATCAATATGTTCCCTCATGGCGGCTTTTGCCTCCGCCACATGGCGTGTCTTCATGGCCTTTAAAATGTTGTCATGCTCAATAAGCAGAATCTGCCTCTTATCCGCGTCCTTGATATACTCCAGCCGGTATCGGTACATCTGCTCTCTCAGGTTATTGAGAATCTGTACCAAACGTCCGTTGCCCGTCCCTTTGTAGATAATATCATGATACGCCTCGTCTGTCTCCGCCATAAGCATCACATCCCTGCACTCCACTGCATTTCGGAAATCCTTCTGGGCTTCCTCAAGCTCCCCAATCTCCTCCTCCGTCATTCTCTGACAGGCCAGTTCTATGGCCAGCTCCTCCAGAGAGCGGCGCACCTCCAGAACATCCCGAAGGCTTTTTTCCGAAATCTTGGCCACCTCTGCTCCCTTTCTGGGAATCATAAGGACAAGCCCCTCCAGCTCCAGCTTTCTGATTGCCTCGCGGATAGGGGTCCGGCTGACTCCAAGGCGCTCCGCCAGCTGAATCTCCATAAGCCGCTCCCCAGGCTCCAGCTCCCCCTTAAGAATGGCCTGGCGCAAAGTGTTAAACACCACGTCCCGCAGGGGGAGATATTCATTCATATTTACTTTCAGATCATGGTTCTTCATTTATGATTCTCTCCTGTTGTAAAAATTAGTGAGATACACCTGCTTTGCCAGGCCGCTGTCCCTGCCGTGACGCAGCTGTTCATAGGCCGCGGCTGCCGTCTTCGGATTGGTAAACAGACCAAATACCGTGGGGCCGCTGCCGCTCATGAGAGTTCCCGCCGCCCCGTACCTGGTCATGGCCTCCTTGATATGGCCGATAACAGGATAGGCGGGGATAGTCACCGTCTCCAGCACATTGCCCAGAAGCCCCGCCACCTTGCACAGATCCCCCTTCTCAATGGCGTTCACCATGCCGTCAATATCCGGGTGGTCCTGGGTCTTTAGCTTGTCTGCATGAAGATTCTCATAGACAAACCTGGTAGACACGCTGAGGGCCGGTTTTGCAATAAGAACCTGGCACTGGGGCATGGCCGTAAGAGGCGTCAGCACCTCTCCGATCCCTTCCGAGAGAGCCGTTCCCCTCATAATACAGTAAGGCACATCCGCTCCGATACGGACTCCCCTTTCCATAAGCTGTTCCATGGATAGTCCAAGGCCAAACATCCGGTTCACCCCAAAAAGAACTGCCGCCGCATCGCTGCTTCCCCCTGCCATGCCTGCTGCCACCGGAATAAATTTTTTCAGCTTGATCCCCACTCCGTGCTTGATTCCGAACTCGTCCATCAAAAGTTTTGCCGCCTGATAAACCAGATTATTTTCATTGTTGGGAAGATAATAAAGATTGGTCTCAACCTTAATCCCCGGCTCACTGCAGCAGACCAGATCGATTCTGTCATACAGCCCCACTGTCTGCATAATCATGCGCACCTCGTGGTAACCATCTTCCCTTTTGCGCAGCACATCCAAACCCAGATTGATCTTCCCATACGCCTTCAGCCCCAGATGCTTTATCATTCGCCTGTCCCTTCTCCCTCTCCATATCATATATTGTATACAGTATATTATATCCTTTGTATACAAAAAATACAAGACTTTTTTCTACAGATTAAAAAGAGGCCCTCCTTCCAGATGCCCCTACTGCTCCAACCCCACCGGATCATTTGGCTTCTGAAACCCTTCCACCAGCTTTAGCTTCTCCTTCCGGTTCATCTGCTTTATGGCATATTCCCGGCTCATAGCCTCCATCTTTGTGGAAAACTCTTCATAGTATACCAGCTCTACCGGTCTGCGGCTCCTGGTATATTTGGCCCCCTTGCCCTGGTTGTGGGCTTTTACCCGTTCCTTCAATTCCTTGGTCCATCCGCAGTACAAGCTCCCGTCTATGCACCGCACCAAGTATACATAATTCATCTTAGCTCCTCATCCTTTGCAGTCTGTTCCTCTATGTAGACGGCAACTGCGCTTGCAATACGCACTTACCGCCCAGGTTGCCCTGAATCTATCTAAAGCACCAGCTGGATGCGGATATGACACCAGTCATCCAAAACCTTATAGTGTATTATATCCTAAAAATGAGATTTTGTGCATCCAGCTTTTTCCTGAACTTCTGGTTTTTTCTTGGGACTTATGCTATACTTTTACCTATTGATAGGCAGGAGGATGAAAACCAAATGAGCAGCAAGAAAAAAGCCGGAATCGTATTAGGGATCCTATGTGCTATAACAGCCCTTTTTATTTTGATTCCAACAGCTAATAAAAATGAAGATATAAAATCAGAAAGCCAACGGAATGAAAGGGAATTTTCGGAAGCTGACAGCAGCCATGCGGTCGAACGTGAAACTGCGGCCAAAAGCGAAGATGCGGCTGAACACGAAACAGAAGGTATTGATCCGAATGACAAAAAGGATGAGATCTTGATTTTTGAGACTGTTAAGGGAAATAAAATCGAAACCGAATACATCCCTATTGACCATAAATTCTACTTGAAAATACCTAAAAATTTTGAACAATTAGATTATGATATTATTACGCAAAAATACAGCGGTGACATTCCCGATATGGTATTTTCAAATGAGGAAGCCAATATTAATGTGGCAATCAGCTTAACGGAAAACAGAATAAAAAACAGCCAAATAGACGCATACACAGATTATATGGAACAATTATTCAGTAATTATTGTGAGGTTGTGGATACTAATTCTTATACCATCGGTAATTATAATGTTGGCCAAATAAAACTAATTTCTGATGCGGTTGACACCCAGATCTATAATAATATGATTTACTTCTCATATCATGATAAATTAATCATTGTCGCCTTTAATTGCACGGAAAAATTAATGGATGAATGGATGGATGCAGGAGATTTTATCATTGATTCATTGGCTTTTGAAGAATAGGCTGCAAGGCCATGAGAGCATAAAAAATACCCATTGAGGCACGCGTTCCCTTAGGTCCGCCCCATGTTCCCCAATGGGTATTCGTATTTTTATAGGGCGGATCACGCCCCGGCGATCTCTTTAACCAGAATCAACCGGTCTCCCGGCTTTACCTGCTCCCCGGTAAGATTGTTGGCCTCCATCACATGCTTCCTGGTGGTGTGGAACCTTTTGGCAATATCCCACAGGCAGTCTCCCGGCTGCACAATATATCCGGTAATACCGGGAAGCTCCTGCAGCTTTTCAAGGTCAAGGGGCTCTTCCTTTACTCCCAGAATCACCGGCTCCTTTACAGGCTGCAGAACCAGAATATCCAGGTTCAGCACGGCCTTGACCTCCACAGTATCCCCTCCGGCCATCACTGCCGTCATCTGCTCCAGGCCCGTATTCATCTGGTAGATACTGTTCTCTGTAATCCCCGGAGTTTCCGCCTCATAGTGGAAGGGTACCGCCTGGGTCTCGGCCTTTATGGGTTCTCCGTCGTCTGACGTGAGATAGAGAAGAGAGACCTCCAGCACCCCATCAATATGAAGGGAATCTTCCTTGATCTCTACGTCGTCAATCTTGATGGTTCCATCATTATGGCAGATCTGCAGCACCCGGTCCCCGGAGTTCAGCTCCAGTTTTTCCCCGATCCGGCATTTACCCATGTTCTTGCTGAGAAGGCGGTCAAAGCATACTTCCCCTGATTCCAGCTCCAGTTCCCTGTTGTTGGAGTAGAAGTCGCCCAAAAGCTCAATCTGCTGTTCCTCGTAAAGCTTCATATCCAATTCCAGGACTGCATCCAGTTCCAGATCCCGCATCTCCCCATCATAATCCGGCTTTGCCTCCAATTCCTTATGAACCAGGCGCAGGCTAATAGACGGCACCATCCCCTCCATGGCTTCCGGAAGCTCCACCTCCCCGGAGAAGGGAAGACTTTCCTCCAGCCATTGGATAGGTGAATTTTCCCCTTCCCCGGTGTAGATTGCAAAGATCACCACTTCCCCTTCAATGTGGATTCGGCCATCCAAGGGCTTGGCGGACGTCCCTCTCAAACGGATCTCGCTCCAGAGAATTTGTTCAATGCTGGGCTTGCTGCCTGACAGAGAGATGTCCTCTTTTATCCGATAAGTGTCTTTTCTCCTCACTGCAATCACAGCCACATCTGACTTCCGGCGCAGAATCTCCATCTCACCCGGGGCAGAATCCGCTGCCGGCATCTGGCTGCTGCCTCCTCCCGGCAGCCCTCCGCTCTCCCAGCTTCTGGCGCTGCCATCCCAGCTGCTGCCGCCCGGTTCCTCATAGCCGCCTATGTTCCAGCTTCCGCTTTCTCCCGATGGGCCCCAGCTGGTTCCCTCTCTTCCTCCGGCCGTTGTTTCCACCACGTCCACGGCTGCCTCTGCATCATAGAGGGTTTCCACCCGGACCACCAAAGTCACAATGGCTTTCACGCTGATCTTTCGGGAGTTGATCATTCCCGCAGTCAGATCCTCCAAATCCCAGCTTACCCCCAGATAATCCTTTTCCTCCAGTCCTGATACATTCACCGGTTCCTCAAAGGGAATATGTCCCGCCAGAGTCTGGAGCCCTCCCTCTGCCTTGCGGTAAAGTACCTGAAAATTCAGTTTGCCCTTTACCACCACCCGTTCTCCCTGGTTTTTCACGGACTCTATCTGAATATCGCCGGAACTTAAGATCACACGGGCCATGTCATCCATGGTATCTGGTACAATAAAATCATCGTCAAGAGTCACCTGGGTTCCGGCATTGCTCTTAAAACGATTCATATGTATGTTCTTTTTTACCAATTCCAACATAAGCACACCCACCTGTCTTTCTATTTGCTTTTATAATAAATTTATGTGTACTCTCCGCAAAATATACCCTCTGCAATTTCCCTTGCATTTTTCTTTCTGAATCTTTATACTTGTGATAACCTGTTGTTCTTGAATTAAAAGGACCTACTTATGATAAATGATTACTTACTTTCCCCTGTTTCCGTTCCCCAGGAGGATTCTGCCCTGCAGATCCTTTCGGATTTTGAACACTATATGGTACTTCGCGATATGGCTGCCAATACTATCCAGGCCTATCTCTATGCCGTCCGTCAATATCTCAGCCTTTATCGTGTTATTAATCATGAAAGCCTGATGTTCTACAAATGCTATCTCATGGAACATTATAAGCCCCAAACCGTAAACTTAAGAATCCGGGCCATGAACTGTCTTGTTGAATCCCTCCACCTCTCTTACGACAAAATGACAATGGTACGAGTCCAGCACAAATCCTTTCTGGAAAATGTTATCAGTCAGGCCGACTATGAGTATCTGAAAAACTGTTTTCTCAAAAACGGGAATCATCTGTACTATTTTATTATCCGAATCATGGCCACCACAGGCATGCGTATCAGCGAGCTTCTCCAACTTCAAGCTGAGGATGTAGAGCGGGGATGCATTCATATTTATTCTAAAGACAACAAAATACGTGTGGTCTACATCCCCAAGCTGGTGCGCCAGGACTGCCTTAAATGGCTGCACCATATTGGCCGGACGTGGGGTGACGTATTCATAAACCGTTACGGAAGCCGGATCACCCAGTCCGGTGTCCGGGCACAGCTGAAAAAATATTCTATCCGTTACGGGCTGGATCCCGCCGTGGTTCATCCCCATTCTTTCCGTCATTTATTTGCCCGGAATTTTATAGAAAAATGCGGAGACATTGCTATGCTTTCGGATATCCTGGGCCATGAAAGCATTGAAACCACCAGAATCTATCTTCACCGAAGCACCACAGAACAAAAATCCATTGTCAATCAGATTATAAATTGGTAACCCTGACCCAATATCGCCCCACATATTGTCAAAATAATGATAATATTACTGCGATATAGAAAAATGAAACCGGTGATTTTATGGAAAATGAAGAATTATTGGATGACTTTCAGGAGTATCTGAAAAAAAAGAACCTTTCCCCAAGCTCCATAGTCTCCTACTGTGCCAGCGCCCGCCTTTTTTCCCGGCTTTACACCCAGGCGCTTCCGGAAAACATGGGGCACTACCGCGCATACCTAATCAGGCATTACAGTCCCGCCACAGTCAATCAGAGGATCTATGCTATCAATCATTTTATTGGGTTTCTCTGTGAGACGTCTGAATACTACCAGATTGTTTTCAGGGAGTACCGTCTGGGCGCCGTGAAAATCCAACAGAAATCCACCCTGGATTCCATTATTTCCAACAAGGATTACAGGCGTTTGAAGAACAGGCTAAAAAAGGAGAAAAATTATCTGTGGTATTTTGTGGTGCGGTTTCTGGCTGCCACAGGGGCCAGGGTCAGTGAGCTTGTCCAGATTAAGGTAGAACACCTGCACTGCGGTTATCTGGATCTGTACTCCAAGGGCGGCAAGCTGCGGCGCATTTATTTCCCTGACGCCCTCTGTGAGGAGGCGCTTATGTGGTGTGAGGAAAAAGGCCAGGCCAGCGGGTTTCTTTTCCTGAACAGAGGGGGACAGAAGATCTCCACTCGGGGAATCCACACCCAGCTGAAGCACTACGCGAGAAAATACGGCATCGACCCGGATACCGTATATCCCCACTCTTTCCGCCATCTCTTTGCCAAAAACTTTCTCTCTCGGTTCAATGATATTTCCCTTTTGGCCGACTTTATGGGCCATGAGAGCATTGAGACTACCCGGATCTATCTGATCCGCTCCTCCAGAGAGCAGCAAAAGCTTCTCGACGAGATCATCACCTGGTAAGAGAGCCCCCGGAATCCTCCCTGGAATAGGTATCAAGGAAATGATGCCTCCTTCCCTTTTCCACGTATCCGATACATGCATCCAGGTTCACATTCTCCACGCTGCGGAAAATGTTCTTTGCCGCATTGGGATTCACAGTCTGAAGCTCCCGGATCAGCTCCTTGATCTCCTGACGTTTGGAGGAATGAACCTGCTCTTCCAAGGCCTTCTCCCTGGCAATCTGCTCTGTAAAGCGGCAGGCGCACTGGAGAAAGCGGAGACCATTAAGATCCTTCCATGACAGAATATCCGCCTCCTTCACCAGATACAGGGGACGAATCAGTTCCATTCCGGGAAAATTGGTGCTGTGAAGCTTTGGCATCATGGTATTGACCTGGCCTCCGTAAAGCATACTCATAAGGATGGTCTCGATCACATCGTCATAGTGATGGCCCAGGGCTATCTTGTTACATCCCAGCTCCTGTGCCTTTGCATAGAGCCATCCCCGGCGCATCCGGGCGCAGAGATAGCAGGGGGATTCCTCAATATCCACCACCACATCAAAGATGTCGGAGTCAAAGATTTTTACGGGAATCCCCATAATTTCGGCGTTTTCCTCGATAAGACGCCTATTGTCCGGATGATATCCCGGATCCATAACCAGAAATTTCAGGCCGAAGGTCATCCTTCCGTGGCGCAGAATTTCCTGCATGCATTTGGCCAAAAGGAAGGAGTCCTTTCCGCCGGAGATGCAGACTGCAATATTATCCCCGGGCCGGATCAGATCGTACTCGTTGAGAGCCTTGACAAAGGGGCGCCATATGGATTTTCGGTATTGTTTGATGATGCTCCGCTCGATCTCTGTGCATCTGTTCTCATTCATTGAGGGGGACCTCCTGTCTCCTGCTGCTGTGGTTGTATCTGCAAGAGACTTTCATCATACTGCATTTGCCGTTAATGTACAACCCCCTACTGAAAGATCACCGGATTCTCCAAGTTTTCCGTCTTCACTACAATACAGGGATAGGAGGTCTCCGGCGCCGGATTCTCCCCTTTTGCCGGCCCTAACAGCTCCGTATCAATGACAATGGAATTTTCTGTCAGGTAAAGGGCGTTCACGGTTATGCTGTAGCCTCCTGTGGACTGGGGGCCGTATCCCACCACAATGTAGAGATTCTGTTCATCGCTGAAAGTCAGCTTAAAGGGCTGGGCTGACTTTTCGGTGATGATTTTCTTTAACTCTGCCGGTACATCAATATCCCCCACCACCGTAAATTCCAAATCCCGCACCTTTTTGCCATCGTCTTTGCTGACTTTACACCCGCCAAGAAAAAGGGATGCCAGCACTGCGGCAAAAAACACCATACAGGTAAAGGGACGGAGTATGGAACCTGGAGTCCTATGTGTCTGATTGTTCATGGGAAAGCCTCGTTTTATTTGATTGCTTCTATGTGTATGATGGGGAGAGGAAAATTATGTATGGGATAAGAAAAAGAGCCACCCCGCCAGTGGCTCTTCCTTTCTTATTCTTCCTCCCTGCTGCAGACCTGCAGCCTGTGCTGGTATTTTTCCCTTGTGGCCAGGCCTCCCCTGATATGGCGCTCAGATTTGTTGATGTCTAAGATCACCCTTGCTCTGGCTGCCAGGGAGGGATTGATATGCTCGAGACGTTCGGTTACATCTTTATGTACCGTTGATTTGGATATTCCGAACTTCTTCGCCGTCTGCCGCACCGTGGCATTGTGATCAATAATATAGTTGGCAATAGCCACTGCACGTTCCTCGATATATTCCTTCAAGGTTTTCCCCCTGAAATTGTTTTTTACATCTTATGCATGGGCTCGGATTAATATGTTTCATCAATCAATTAATGGGGCAATTTCCAGCATAAGAGTATTTTTGAACTCATCAATCATTCGTTTCCTAAATTTGAATTTTGGCATGGCATCTTCATGTTCCCCCTTATAGGCCGCATAATCTGCACTGTCCTTCAATTTATTTTCATTTGTAAGCCTACCATCCCTGAAATTATAAGCTTCATACTTAACATCTTCAAAATCCAGATACCATTTTTTAGCATATGTTCTGATTTCGGCGTCAATAACAGCATAGCGCATTTGGTTAATGATCACAGAGATATCCTGTCCCATAAACCTATCCCTATCTTTTTCAATATCATACACAATCTGTGTAAGCAATGTACTTAATTTAGGATTATCGTCTGCAAATTCTGCGATAATCTCCTTGAAGTTTCTAATTCTGGTTTCAAACTCAGCCTCATTAAAAGCATTTTCAGTCGGATCCAAGGAATCCACAAATCCCTGCAGCAATTCTACAATATACTCGAAATCAATCCTCAGTTTACTGTAAGCCACCAAATCATAATCATCCCATATAGGTTCTTCGTCAGAATTGGGGGCATCGGCGGACCTTTTAAGCTCTTCGATCACATTTTTATACATTGCGGCATAATCTTCATATTCACTTTCAGAAAATCTGAACTCATCAATCATCTGCGGCTCATATATGGAAAAGGATTTCAAGTGTGCAAAGTCATGATCCAAGGCCCTGAAAAGGCGGACAAACTCTTTCTTTTGTTTCCGAGACAAACCTCCTATGTCTCCTGGGGTCTGCACTAGATTACGAAGCGCCTTAAGAGATATGGAAAACGAAGTTTTCACATCATCCCAATCCTCTGCAATGGGATTACCGTCTCCTCCGCGAGAATACAACCTAAGTGCCATATTGATTGCATTTTTATATTCTCTTGGAGCCTGAAATGTCACAATATACCCGTACTGCTTCTTATTATCAAACAGTCTATTAGTCCGGGAAAATGCCTGAATAATATTCTGAGGAGCCATGGGCTGTCTGTCAATAAACAACGCAGACAGACATGGTGCATCAAATCCGGTTAAAAGACGATCCACCACGATCACCAAATCAAGCTGCTGACTTCGATCCAAATACTTTTTCTCTTTTCTTGCCAATCGTTCATTGAGATTATTATTGTAGGCATTTATGGCTTCGATCCGATAACTGCTGCCAAACATTTCATAATAATCTTTTAATGCTTCCTTCATTTTTTCCTGATTGACCGTGGAAGATTCTTCATTTTCCGACAGGGAATAGGTTATGGCAAACTTAGGAAAATCAGGCAGCGCCTTATGTACCGTATCACTGATCTTCAGCTCATCCTTCCCTTCTTTTATCTTCTTCAGCAAATCGTAATACTTCTGTGCCCTTTCAATGGATCCGGTCGTCAAGATTGCCTCATAGCTTCTGCCCTTATCATTGTTCATGCCGAATTTGTCATAGGACTGATTTAAAATGACATTCAGAACCTTCCGCATATGCGCTTCGGTTTCATATACCCTTTTAGACTCATCGGCGTTTAAATCCTTTGCCCCAAGATTTTCAACCATGAATCCCAAAACCGCCTCATCATGGATGGCTTCTTTAATGGTATAACTATGGAGACACTCCTCATATAGCTGTTCTGTAGTCTGAGGCAGATCTCCTTTCTGTTCATAACTGTTTTCCTCAAAAATAGGCGTTCCCGTAAATCCGTACCACAAAGAATTGGCAAAAAACCTTTCAAGATCTCTTTTCGTTTGAGGCGTTATCGCCCTATGGCATTCATCTACAACAAAGGCAACCTTTAAGGATTTAATCTTTTCGTATCGCTTTGTCCCTTCTCTCAGCCGCCTATTTATCATAATCTGCATCTTCTGTCTGGTAGTTACGATCATCTGGCGGTTGTCATTCGCCATCTTTTCTATGAGCGAATCAACATAATCCGTATCATCCACATCGATGGTGTCGTTATCGGCGTATGACTGGAAAGCCATTTTAGTCTGCGTATCCAGATCTTTTCGGTCAATGAGAAATATTGTCTTTTCGATTGACGGAATATCCATCAGCAGATTCCTTGTAGCTTTATAGGAAGTCATAGTTTTCCCGGAACCTGTGGTATGCCAGATAAATCCAGATTTGCCCTGTTTTGAGGCTGTCCTCATAGCTTCGATAGCATGAATCTGGTACGGACGCAATATCAGAAGTTTCTTTTTATCATTGTCAAGAACCGTATATCTGGCAATCATTTCATGTGCTTCCGGTATCTTAAGAACTGCTTTTGCAAAGGCTATGTAATCACAGACAGGACGATTTTCCTTATCAAGCCATCCTGTAATAAATTTTTTGTTTAACTCCGTATCCCTTGCGGCAGAAAAATACTTTGTATCCACAGCATTGCTTACAACAAACATCTGTACATTTGAAAAAATACCATAAAACTTACCCTCTGCAATATACTTTTTAATCTGGTGGTAGGCATCCATATAGGAATGTTCTTTATTTTTCAGTTCAATATGGATTAAAGGAATCCCATTGATCAGGAGTGTTACATCAAAACGCCGATCCCTGCCTCCTTCTGTATCTTCTGACTTAAAAGCCTGATATTGATTAATAACCTCGTAGACGCTTGATCCGCCGGCCACATGTTCATTATTCATCACTACAAGATGCAATGTTTCATTCCCCCGCTGGACATGGACATATACTTTACCGTTCTCTCCAACCATCCATTTTCCAGCATCGTAAAATGAAGCATGAGACAAATCGTTCTTGATCTTTGCAAATTCGGAATAGCTGAGAGGAACATCGTTAAGTTTCGCCTTGTTATTCTGTTCCAGAATATATTTAAAGTTATTCCATAGCTGGTCCTCTGTTCTGATATCGGGTCTGTAGGTCCATTGAGATTCGTCACAGCAGAGCTGATCTATCAATCTCTTTTCTATTACGGATTCTAATTCTGCCATAAGCTATCCTTTCTGTGGAAACATATTCCGCAGCATAAATTTTTTTACTTCTTTTAACTGGTCGCACTTACGTTGGTGGAGGGCGATAAGGTGATCAATGTTGGTAAAATACAGTGAGATTTTTTCTTGCTCTTCCATTGAAGGAACCGGTATAACAAATTCTGATACACTCTTTGCCGATAAATTAGGCTGTGCAGCTCCCTCATCATGAACTACCCGCTGACAATATTCTATATCTGAGTTTAATATATAATACAAATATTTTCCGTCTATATTTCGGGGTCGAATTGCAACCAACGACGAAGCTACTGTACCCTCGTTAAAAACATCGATAATAGCATTCTTTCCCAGAGTTCCACGTAAACAATAAACAATATCCCCCCTTTGTAATTTTGCTCCACCAAGATCATTATATTTTTCTCTCGAAATCTTGTTACAAGTTCTTAGGTTTACAGATCCGTTTTCCAAATCTCCAGCATTTATAAAAGGAATTCCTTTTTCTACCATATCACTCGCATTCGGATATTTTGCACTTCTATCACCATTATACATTTCACAATAATCTTTAAGCTTACGTTGATCCCAATCTGTAGTAAATCCTGCAAACCTAATCTCCGGGGTACTTTTGCCATTTTGAGGAAACATTTTTTTAAGCATATATTTCTTCAGTTCTTTTGTATTGTTACACTTACATTGATAAAAGGTTATAAGGTGATCGAGTGTATCCAAGCATGCACCTATCTTAGATTGTTCTTCAATATTGGAGGGCAATAAAACCGTTTTTTCTTCCATCCCTGCCTTGGTAATGTGTACCATGGTAGAACCATTTTTGTCCGATTGGATTGCTACATTATCTTGCACTAATAATTGAACAGCAAATCGTTTTTCAATATACTCTGATAGTTCTACTTTCCAAATATGATAATGATATATAACCTTTTCTCCACGCCAAATATGGGGGCCGAAAGATGCTGACCATGTGTATAATAAATCTCCTTCTTCGGCATAGTATTTATCTTCTAATTCCATGTCAGAATAATACCAAGAACCATTAGTATAAAAATTTCCAACCCGAAGAACTTTATACTTGCCGGAACTTAACAATTCATCTTGTGAATATGCACGTCCATTGATAAACGTGGCAATTTCCCCCAACTTACGCTGTTCCCAATCACCCGTAAACCCTTTGAATCTTATATTCGGTGCATCCGCCACAATCACACCTCCTTGAGAACACTGATAAAATCCTCAACGACATCCTTTGTCTCAGGATTTGCAAAGGTCAATTCCCCAAGCATTTCTGACAAAGTGCTATTCCCCTCTCTGATAGCCCTGCTTGTCTCTCTTATAGACTCAGAAAGCTGCCTAAGATCTATTTCCGGTTCTTCCTCGCTGGTATCCACATATCTGGGGATATTCAAATTATAATCATTGGCCTTGATATCCTCAATAGATGCAAGGTAGGCCACTTTATCAACTGACTCTCTGGCAATATACAATTCTAGCACTTTGTCGATATGTTCTTCACTCATAACATTCTGCTTTTTTCCCTTTTCATACAACTTAGACGCATCAATAAATAACACATCACGTCTTTCCCTGTGCTTTTTTAATACAAGGATACAGGTAGGGATGGAAGTATTGTAGAACATATTGGAAGGAAGTCCTATGACCGCAAAGATGGCCCCATTTTCAAGAAGCATCTCCCTAATTACCCTCTCTGCAGCGCCTCTGAATAAAACACCATGAGGAAGGACAATAGCCATGGTACCCGTCTGCTTTAAATGGTAAAATCCGTGCAATAAAAATGCATAGTCCGCCTTTGACTTAGGGGCCAGCTTACCCCCATAGTCCATAAATCTCTCATCCTGTTTGAATCCTTCTGCAGCAGACCAATTAGCCGAATAGGGCGGATTCATGGTTACCACATCAAACTCTGTGTCCTCATCTGTAGGCCAGTCGGCATCAAGGGTATCTCCATTTTTAAGGTGCTGATTTTCGGGCAGAACTCCATGCAAAAACATATTCATGCGCGCCAGATTATAGGTGGACGGCATAAGTTCCTGGCCGTAATATTTAATGTAATCGGGCTCTTTTGAATAATTCCTACAGCTAAGCATCAGCGAGCCGGAGCCCATACATGGATCATATACCTGTAGTCCTTTTCTTCCCTCCTGTCCAAATATGGCAATCCTGCACAGAATCTGTGCAGGGCCATGGGGCGTATAAAATTCTCCGGCCTTTTTCCCTGTTTCGGATGCAAATTGACCGATCAAATACTCATATGCGTTGCCGAGGACATCTCCTTCTGTGTGGATAATGTCTACACCAGCCAATACCTTAATAACTTCCGCAATCGTAGCGCTCTGCTTTTGATCGCCAGTTCCAAGCCGGTTTGAATATAGATCCACATCGGCAAATAAGCCGTTGAACAGATCATCGGATTCCTCAATACGATTAAAAGCCGCCTGGAGTTTCTCTCTGTTAAATGAATTGTTTTTAGCTGCATTTAATATACTTATATATGTCATATCAGGGTCAAGGGTATAATGCTTTGATTTCTTAATCTCGCCCAGCAATTCTTTGGCATCATCTGATTCCATTGCCTCTTCATATACACGCTGTGCCTCTTCAAGGTTATCCGGACTTTCGTCCTTAATAAGGTCATACACCTTCGCCAAATATGAATCCGATAAATATTTATAGAAAACCAAGCCCAATAGATATGTCTTGTATTCATTTGCATCCATTTTTCCTCTGAGTACATCCGCGCCACTCCATAATACCTGTAATAAATCTTTTCCTTCAGCCATGACCATTCTTCCTCCATCTTATGTATCAACACCCTAGTGAATTTCTTATGTCCTCTGCTTGCTTTACCATCAAATCATTCTGTATAATTGATTGCCTGTATAGATTGCCTATTGTCCTTTGTTTTTCTATATCCGGCAAGGAAACTTTTAGTTCTCCAATAGTTTTTATGTTCAGTTTCTTAGTAAATCTTTCTCAAAATCCTCCAGCCAAATCACACGATTCCGGCGACCCCAGCCTGTCTTTTCTCCAATTCTCTTTCTTCCTCACTGCCCTCCCCCTAATGGCTTCCTAAGTTTCCTCTATCGTATTGGCTTATGTATCACGTAATTCAATCTCCGCTTTTTTCTATTAGAAGAACGATCCTCTGTTTGACTTATTTGCTGGTATCAATCGACAAACTCTCTCCATCGGATCTAATCGTGATATTACCATCCGTGTCTGTCCTATACACTTTAACATGTGCATCTTTAAGTAAATCTAAGGTTTCTTTGTGCGGATGTCCATATTTATTATCTTTCCCAACAGAAATCACCGCATAGTCCGGCATGAACGTTCTGATAAATCGGTATAACGAACCGGTTCCATTAACAGTTTTTGGACTTGCAGACCCATGGTGAGGCATCTTTATCAAATCTATTTTGTATGCTTCATCCTTTTCATTTTCATACCTGTCCGAAATTCGTGTTTGGACTTCATCCTCAATATCTCCAGTAAATAAAAATCGCGTCTTTCCGTAGGTAATCATCAGAACAAGAGAATCATTCTCGAGTGTTGCGGCCACATCCACCACTTCTATTTCTGCACTTCCAAATTGATATTTATCACCCATATGAGGCACAGTAATCTGCACCCCATTAATATCAAGTTCGTGTTCGACCTTTCTAAAAATTTCTGTTCCGCCATAACTGGAATTGGCCATGACCTTGTCTATTTTAGAAGCATAAGTTAAAGCTTTGGTTAAGCCTCCAATATGATCTGCATGAAGATGAGATAATACCAATATATCCAAGTGCTGAATACCTTTTTCTTCAAGGACCGAATAGACTTTATCCCCAGCTTTCACATCACCACCATCAATCAGCATATAACGCCCATCGCACTCTACTAATGCTGCATCTCCCTGTCCTACATCAATAAATTGTATACTGAATGTTGATGGCGGCTTAAGAAAAGACCATGTACTTAAACAAAGCATGACCAGAAACAATACTATTATTGTTAATAATCTTTTTTTCATTGTTCTGAAAACACCACCTTATCCCCATACCAATGTTCTTCAAAAGTACTTACGGCAAACTTAAAACTCACTGTCTTATTGTATGCGTCACCGTATGTAATCAGAATAGTTATTCTAGAATCGGCTGTCCAATCATATTTTTTCAGCTGCTTACTGGACAAATGAGCCATAAAAGTATCAATAGTATCCCCTTCTCGTTCAACTTTAGTAACAATACAATCATCAAATATTTTTATATCATCTTTTTCATTTATAGTTACTGTAACCTTTGATTTTTCAGTCATCAGGTTAGCAGGAATAATCATTTCATCTTTATAAAATTCCATAGAATACCTATTCTCAATGCTGGTAAAAGAATACGCATCATTGATAGGTTCTATTATAAAAATCCCATTATTGTCCGTCTCCAAAATGGACTCAATCTCTGTTTTTTCGGAACTATTGATATTCATTTGATCTGCAAGTTCAAACAGCAATTCGCAATTAAGAACTAATGGCTCATATAATGAAGGAAGTTCTGTCTTTCTATTTTCTTTCAAGGTCTTATTATATTGCTTAACTCGCTTTTGTTCATCCTTGTATTCTTTCTTTTTATCTTTTTTCTCCTGGTCGGTCATATATCTGTAATCTGGTTCTGCAACCGTTTCTTCAACAACATCGCTTAAATACGCTGAATTGATTAAACGCTGTTGTTTGAGGAGAACCGTAACATTCTCTGATGCAATCTTATATGCCTTTTCAAGATGTTTTGAATCGTTAGTTTTTGAATACAAATCTAAATAAACCTGAGCTGCAAAATAACGCACACACCAATCGTCCGTTGATGTATTTTCAATAATGGCATCAGCAAATCCGTTTATGCTTGTGACATACCGTTCTCCTGAATAAGATTCTTGTGCTGCCACAATAACTTTAGGTAAAATCTGGAGATAATTGAAGTCTTGTCGGTAAATTCCCATGGCTAGATTATTATAATGGTCAACACACTCCAGGCATTTTAAATACTGAGACGTTTCAAAATAAGCATCTGCCAACTCAAGCCAATAATTGCCTAACACGCTATAAGTATACTCTTCTGCCTTTAACAGCTTAATTCTTTCCGATGCATTCTGTGTCGCACAGATTTCTGCAAATTTTTTTATAGATTTTTCATTTAAAGTTTTCAAACCATCAAGGTGGTATTCCTGAACCATATCCACCATATAATCGAAGGCACGATCTCGGTTCTTCATAACAGCTTCTTTCTCTTCATCATCCAACTCCCATCCACTCATAATGAATGCCATATCCGCATTTTCACTGGCACGTTTATAGTTGTTATATGAATCCACCGCTGTATATGTTACTGTTAAAGCCAGTTTTCTCCAATCTAAGGCATTCGATACAGATAAAATGGCCAGGGGATCTGGAATAGCACTTCTCATAGCTGACGCTTTTTCCTGGTTATATATGAACTGTAATCGCTCCCTCTTGACGGAGATATCCAGATATGACTTTATTATGTCGCGTAAGTTTTTAAGATGATCCTGCGTTATTTCATCTACTGCTCCTGGATTGATGTCATTTAGCAGTGAAGTATAAATGTCCTCTAGAATCAGACGGTTATTTTTTGAAGTACGAATTTCCTCAGCAGTAATTGCCAAGTAACACATCATAGAAAAAGAATTGCGTTGCTCGGCTAACTTTTTTTCTTCTTCAGCTTTTATGCGAGCCTCCTCCTCGGCTTTTAAACGAATTTCTTCCTCAGCTTTTAAACGGGTTTCATCAGTTGTCCCTTGATTTGAATTTTCCTTATTTTCAGCAACCTCTGTAATGTCAGGTATCCCCGTTCTATTGTCATTGTTAGAATCAGCCGATTCGTTTTGAACCTTTTCTTGCATTTCAGGTGAAGAGGATGCTGTGTTTTGTATTTTATTGCCACAGCCTGTAAGTGTCAATGTAAGAACAAGCGCCGCCACTCTAATAGATTTTCTCTTTTTCATACTTTGTCCCTTTCATCCAGCCAAATTATTTGACAATAGATATATCTTCTTATGGTCAATACAAATCTGATCCGTGTAATTATATATCTGAATTATATCTTCCAACTTCTCCACAATCATGTGGGTGCCTGGATTACTGTTAGAAGCAAAAAGATGAACTGCTCCTCTTTTCATATCCTCAGCATTCTTCTCTAGCTGCGAACCGCTATCTTGCAAAAAATCGTCAACCGCTCCCTCCCTAATGAGCGGAATGCCACCCATTAATTTTCCTACTGTCTTTCCTACTGTACCAACCCCCTTGAGAACATTTACTTCCAAAGTGGAGTTGCCTAATCGTTCAAGATAGATGGAACTCTTATCAAACAAGGAACGGTATTCTTCCGTAAGTTCTTGAATTTCAGTTTTGATTCCAGAAATATATTCTTCCGTAAAATTCCCGCTCAACATGATTTCCATAAGGGAAGCCAATGAGAATGTATAAAGTGATAGATGATAAAACTTGAATTTCTTCTCAAGATCACGAAAAACTTGTTTCACTTTGTTTTGTGCAACGAGGAGTTGCTTCCTTCCAATAATCTCTGCAATCATCTTCCGGTAAGCATTCATATTCTTCCGTGCAGTTCTTTGAATATCAAGCACCAGTTTGTGATTGCTGGCAACATATTTCCCATTATCCCAATTAAGTTTATACTTTTTAATGATACCCATTATGGTTTCCACATCAGCTTCAATTTCGGCTTCCTTCTCAATTTCCAGAAATGAAAGTATCTGCCTCTGCATTTCCTCAATTTTACCAAGTTCCTGTTCCATGGAGAATAACGCTACTGCCATCATTATCATTGCTGGATTAAATGCAGCAGCCTGTGTGGTCGCAGATATGGGGCCTGCAGATTGCAACTGTGCAAGCTTGGATGTTCCATCTGCGGTCTTAAACGCGCCCCAAAAATTTCCATTTTTTGCGGCCTTCAAAGCATCACCAACACCTGCATTGGCAAGCGTATACCACCCCTCTGTTACAATGGTGGTAGTCTGCGTAATTGTATTCAGAGCAGGAATCATGGATGAAACTCCTGCGCCCAAAGCTGACAGCTCTGCAATAGGAACACTCATAGTTCTCTTTGTTCCAAGAGTTGCACGGGTTTCCATCAACAGTCCTTTTGTTATTTCCAATAGTGTATCGTCACCACCAACCGGTACAACATCACCGAAAGTATTCAAATTAACAATTCCCTCCATTTTTTATCCAGACTGCTTTTTGAAATAACGCTCATAATAATTTATAGTACATTAAAATCTGCATTTTTTCAACAAAAAACCCGATGAGATTTATGCTCTAAGCGACCCGTAGTTCCCTTATACTATAGCTTGCCAAAATAACCATTGATAAAAATAATGTGATTTATAGGGTTGAATTTGCCAGAAAAACGTGTAAAACACATTTGAAATAAAAGTAACGAGATGGACTTCGCGCTGCAACATGGTACTGAGATTATCCCTGTTGAAGTAAAAGGCGGGGAAGACAAATTTACTTTGTCATTCAAAAAATATATTGCCGATCACTGACATGCACATAAGCTACGTTTCTCAAAACGCGGTTATTGCAGGGATAAAGTCGTTACAAATCTTCCTTTGCACCTTGCCTGCCTGGCTGGAATTAGGTATAATGCTTACAACAACCACACATCTTTAAGGGGGCGTAAAAATGACACTGAAAGAGCAGCTTTATGTCTGTACTCTGGCCAGATGCCAAACCATCACAAAAGCATCGGAAGAATTATGCATCTCCCAGCCGGCGCTCAGCACCTATATCAGCAACCTGGAAAAGGTCTTAGGCGCCCGGCTGTTCCAGCGGACGGGAAAGATGTTTCTGCTGACCCCCATAGGGGAGGAGTATGTAAAACGGGCCCTGGTCATGCTGGAGCTGAAAGAAGAATTTGACCAGATTCTTAATGATGCCACAGGAAAGGACAAGAAAGTGCTTAAAGTAGGGGTCCAGCAGCGCCGCGCCATTGCCATGGCTCCCTTTGTCCTGTCCCGTTTTGCCGAACATTACCCCAATATCAATTTAAGCTTTAAAGATGAGGCTCATGACGAATTGGTTCAGATGTATCAGAATGACTCTGTGGACATGATTATCTACATTGCCAGAGAACAGCTGCCGGATACCGAGCACCTGGAACTATGCCAGGAACCGGTCCTGATTGCGCTCCATAAGGATCACCCGGCCGTGGAAAATGCATGGGAGGTTCCGGGAGATCCCTTCCTCCATCTGAACCCGGAGTGTCTGGACAAGGAGGCTTTTATCCTTCCGCTAAAAGATCAGAGCCTTCGGATGACGGCGGATCGGATCTTGGAGCAGTATCGTGTCAGACCCAGGATTGTAAAGGAAATCAGCAACTTTGAAACAATTATGGCCATGGTCAATGAAAACCTGGGAATCGGATTTAACCGTCTGGGATACCTTTCTACCATGAACCGCTTTCCCTATGTGAGATACTTCCTGGTGGGCTCCATCCCCTACACCTCCCCCTTGGTTCTTGCTTATCACAAGGGGCTGCATTTCACTCCATATATGGATTATTTTATGCAATTAGTACAGAATAGCGTTACTTCTCTCTTTAAAGCTGGCGCAAATATATAACTATAGATTAATTTCCTATTAATTTTTTCTAAATTGTGTATAAAACCTCCTTCTGATATAATGAATTTATCCGTTAAAGTTTCATATTATTATTCAGGAGGTTACTATGGACAAGAAAAAGAAAGCTTTCAAAATGCCCCACAGCTTTGTCATCGTGTTTTCCATTATTGTGGCGGCAGTGCTTATGACCTGGATTATTCCGGCCGGCGAATACCTTCGGGTTGAAAACGCCCAGGGTATTAAAGTCATTGATCCCACTCAATTCCAGTATTTAGAGCGCTCACCGGTGAACCCGCTGCTGATCCCTCTTTACATTGTAAAAGCGTTTATCAAGCGTGTGGATCTTCTGCTGGTTATCCTGTTCTCCGGCGGCGCATTTCACATGCTGACCGAGTCCGGCTCTCTTCAGACGGCAGTTGCCAAGATTGCAAAAAAATTCTCTGACAAGCTTTATGTATTTATTCCCATCTTGACTCTGGTATTCGGCCTTGTATGCACCACTCAGGGAGTGAACACCTTTATCGCTTTTGCCCCTGTTATGATCATGATGTCCCTGGCCATGGGCCTTGACTCCATAACCGGCGCGGCCATTATCCTTTTAGGCGGGGCCATCGGTTTTTCAACAGGTACTTTAAACCCCAGCACCACCATTGTCGCTCAGAAAATCGCGGAACTTCCCCTCTACTCCGGCATCGGCTTCCGCTGGCTATGCTTTGCCGTATACTATGTAGTTACCAACATTTTCCTGATCCGCTATGCTCAGAAAGTTAAGAAAAATCCTGAACTGAGCCCCATGTATGACCTGGATAAGGACAATGCCTTGAACACAGGAAAAGGCCTGGAAGCCTTCGGAGAGCTGGACTTAAGAAAGATCCTGAATCTTCTGGCCCTGGTTGTGGCCCTGGCCGCCATCGTATTCGGCAGTATCAAATACGGCTGGGACATGGAGGAAATGGCTGCTATGTTCATCGCCCTTGCCATCGTGGTAGGTATCATTGCCGGCTTTGACTCCAGCACCATCTCCAAGAATTTCCTGGAGGGCTGCAAGAAAATGCTGTCCGCCGCCATCATCATCGGCCTGGCCCAGTCTATCAGCACTATCATGACGGATGGAAAGATTATTGATACGGTTGTACATGGACTGGCCGCTGCTCTCAATGCGGTTCCGGCTATCCTTCAAGGTCCGGCTATGCTGGTTGCCAACACCATTATCAACGTGTTCCTGACCTCCGGCTCCGGCCAGGCGGCCGCTGTTATGCCTATTATGACTCCTCTTGCAGACCTTATCGGCATGACCCGCCAGACCGCTATCCTGGCTTTCAACTTCGGTGACGGTTTCTGCAACTACATACTGCCCACCTCCACTGCCCTTATGGGAATCATCAGCGCATCCAACATTCCTTATGACCGCTGGATGAAATTCATGTGGAAAATGTTCCTGATCTGGATGATCACCGGCGCCATCCTGCTGATTATCGCCCAGCTTATCCACCTGGGCCCCATGTAAACGGCGTCTCAGTCATTCGGAGCATATCGTAATTTGCACCATATAAAAAAGGAGAACTCATTTATGAAAGAACAGCTTTTCAGCGCAATCGAGGATCAGCGCAGCCGCCTTACTGCTATGTCTGATCAGATCTTTGACAATCCGGAATATGAGGGGGAGGAGGTTATGGCCTCCGGCCTTCTTACAGACTATCTGAAGGAGAACGGATTTGACGTGGAAACGGGTGTAGGCGGCTTCAAGACAGCCTTCCGGGCAGTCTATGAACAGGGGAACGGCGGCCCTGTAATCGGAATCCTCTGTGAGTATGATGCTCTTAGAGGCCTTGGCCACGGCTGCGGCCATCACATGCAGGGGCCTTCCTGTCTGGGCGCTGCCATTGCCTTAAAGAATGCAGGACTTAAGGAGGCTTTTAAGCTGGTGGTCTACGGAACACCGGCGGAGGAGACTCTGGGTTCCAAGTGCGAGATGATCAAAAACGGCTGCTTTAAGGAGCTGGATGTGGCATTTATGATGCACGGCGCTCCCAACACCTGTACGGACGTAAAATGTCTGGCCCAGAACAGTTATACCGTCACCTTCCATGGCAGAAGGGCCCACGCAGCCCTTGCCCCGGACAAAGGAAGAAGCGCTTTCGACGCACTTTTAGTAGCCTTCAACGGCGTGGAGTTTTTAAGGGAGCATGTGCCCGATGATGTGAGGATGCATTACACCGTAGAAGAACTTCCCGGCCCGGCCAATGTGGTGCCTGTAAAAGCTGTAGGCGACTTCTCCATCCGCTCCTTCTCTAAGACTACCCTGGAGCAGGTGTCTGAGCGTTTCCTTGATATCGTAAAGGGCGCCGCCCTTATTGCAGGAGTAACCTATGATGTAGAAAAAGGGACTACCTTCTTCAACAAAATCCCTGTTCTTCTCCTCAACGATCTCCTTATGGATAACGCGAAGCTTGCCGGAGCTCCCCAGCTTGCCCCGCCCCGGGAAAAGACCGGCTCCACAGATTTCGGCAATGTGATGTATGAGATTCCCGGTTCCTGCATCCGGGTGGCATTTGTTCCCGAGGGGACGGCATCCCATTCCCAGGAATATGTAGATGCAGGAAAGAGCGAGGCTGCTCACAACTGCGTGATCTACGGCGCCAAGGCGATCGCCGGGGCCTCCTATGACCTGATCACTACAGAGGGACTTATGGATAAGGTAAAACAGGAATTTGCCGAGAGCAAGAAGAAAAACGCTTAAACCTTGTTAAGGGCGGGAGTTAATCCCGCCCTTTCATCAGTTTTTCAATCCGGTCTGCCAGCTCCTCCGCAGAGACAGGGAGCTCCAAAGGATAATTGCAGATGTATTTGGGGTAGCTGCTGTCTTTGAGCCCTTCAATCAAGATAATATCCGCCTCTCCAAAGGCCTGAAGCAGCATGGTGATATGGGGCTCCCGGCACTCTTTGGCAACCATAAACCGTCTGGAGGAATACACTGCCGTCCCATAAGCTCCTGCTTTCTGGAAACGGTAGCTGTCTGTCCCCGGCACATCACTTTCAAAGTCATGGCCATCGTGCTTTACCACTGCCACCTTATATCCCCTGCGGTTAAGCTCGGGAATCAGCCTGGTAATCATTGTGGTTTTCCCTGTATTTTTAAAACCACTGACCGCAAAAAGAAAGGGAGCCTTCTTTTTGCCGTGTTCCAAAAGCCAGGAGTATTCCTTCGGCGTGTTGATATTGACGGTGCTGTAGTCCTGATCTCCCAGTTCCACGGCCTCATATCCGGCTTTCTTTATTACTTCTGTCATCTTCCGGTTTCCCGCCTTAAGCTCTTCAAGAAGCAGAGGCAGCGCCTCTTTGGGATAGATTCCCAGAAGAGGCTGAAGCCGGCCCTTTGCCTGGGCCACTACGATGCCCGGCTTTTCCTCATACCGTGTCACAAGCTTTTCCACAATCCCGCCATCTATGAGAGGCATATCACAGGCAGCTACAAAGAGGGCCTGCTCTCTGCAGGTCTCAAGCCCTGTGCAGATCCCTCCCAAAGGCCCCAGGCCGGGATAACGGTCCTCCACAAGGGGAAGCTCCACATTCTCGTAGCCTTCTCGCCTCTCCACTGACAGGCAGGTCCGCTCAAACCCTTTCATGGCCTTTAAGATACGCCGGTAAAAAGCCTCCCCCTCATATTCCAGATACAGCTTTTTTCTTCCTTCCATTCTGCGGCAGCTGCCCCCCGCCAGGATGTAGCCGGCAATATGGTTCCTCTTTTTCTCCGGCACCTCTGCTTTCTTTACCTCCACCAGATTGGTATGCTGAGGATTTCCCTTGGCATAGGCAGTGGGCCGGAGGGAGGTAAGCACATTGATGGAACCGGCTCTGTCTGTGCCTTCTTGATCGGGATGATACCAGGCACCCTGTGACAGGGCGGCTACGCCCTCCATAATCCGGTCCGTCACCTTCACCCCAATCCTGATGCGCCCTCTGTCATTCCACACAAAAACCTCATCCCCGCTCTTAAGGCCTCTGGCACGGGCATCCTTCTCATGAATCCACAGCACCTGGGGATCTACCTTGTCCATGGCGCGGTTGTTGTCATGGATGCTGTGGCATCTGCGCTTGGTGTGCCAGCCAATAAGCTGAAGGGGATACTGCCGGGCCAAAGGATCCTGATGGCCTTCCGGCGGCTCCACATACCGGGGGATCGCCGGCACAAACTCTTTGTATTCTGTCCGGTAAATTTTCTCCGAGAAGATTTCGATCTTCCCGCTTTTTGTGGGAAAGGGATATTGGTCAGGGTCTTTGCTCTCCCTCTCAAAAGCGATTACCTCCGGGTTGTTCTCATATCGGTAGATTCCGGCCTCCTTAAAGGCCGCATAATCCGGCAGCTCCCTTTCTTCTTTTCTCAAATCATTGTATATGGATTCCAGCCATTGTCCCGCAGTCTTTCCCTCTGTAAATTCTTCATAAAGCCCCAGCTTTTCCGCCACCTGGCCAAGCCATTCATATTCAAATTTTCCCTCGTAAAGAGGTTCTATGACTTTGTTGTTAAAACCCAGAAAATCTCCGTACTGCCAGGGCATGGTAATATTCTCGCATTCAAACATGGAGACGCCGGGCAGAAGGATGTCCGCAAATTTGGCGCTGGGCGTCATAAACAGATCACTGCACAAAATAAATTCACACTTGGATGTATCTTTTAAGATCTCTGACGTCCTGTTGATATGGCTGTGCTGATTAATCAGGCAGTTCCCGGCCAGATTTAAAATCATCTTGATATCCCCTGCCAGATGAAGGCCTGGGGCATCCCCTTCTATGGTAACCCCGTCAAGCTCCGTCAGCTCATGGCCCCGGACCACTGCCTCTGTCCACAAAAATACAGGAATCTTCATAGGGTATGGATTAGGCGGTATGGGGAAAGAAGGCTTTTTATGGCGGCTGTTGTCTGCCACGCCGCTGGCCCACCCGCCTTTTATGCCTACATTGCCGGTCATACATGCCAGAAGAATCCCTCCCCTGGTGCTCTGTTCACCGTAAGCATTGCGCTGGGGGCCATAGCCCTGAATCAGGGCCGCCGGTTTTGCCGTGGCATAGCGTATGGCAAGACTGCTGATCTGATCCGCCTTTACTCCTGTAATGTCCTGGGCCCACTCCGGAGTCTTGGGAATCCCATCCTTTTCTCCTGTCACATAGGACAGATAGCACTCAGAAGGGTCGACTCCCTCCGGCATATGCTCTTTGTCAAATCCCAGACAGCACCGGTTCAGAAATTCCCGGTCTGCAAGATTCTCCTTAATCATCACATAGGCCATGGCATCCATCATGGCGCTGTCTGTGGCAGGTCTTATGGGAATCCACTCTGCCCCCAGCATCAGGGCCGTATCGTTCTTTCTTGGATCCACCACCACAATGGGAATCCCTTTTTCCCTGGCCTTCTTCAGATAATACATGGTGGTATCGAACTTGGTCTCAGCCGGGTTGTGGCCCCATAGGATAATCAGGTTGGTGTTAAGCCAGTCTTCTAAGCTGTTGCCTGTCTGGTTGGTTCCATACATCAGGCTGGTGGCCTGACGGATACAGGCCGTGCTGTAGGAATTATAGTAATCCAGATATCCCCCATCCAGGCTTAAAAGCCTTTTGGCAAACGTGGTGCCCCGCAAAAGGGCGCTGATTCCCGTGGCATAGTTCACATATCTGGAACCCGGCCCATAGGTGTCCCTTATGCGTATCCACTCTGCCGCGATGGTATCCACCGCCTCCTGCCAGGTGATTCTCTCAAATTTTCCTTCTCCTCTCTGCCCTGTCCTTTTCATGGGATAGCGCAGCCTGTCCTCCCCCAAAAAGGTCTTGTGATAATTCATTCCCCGGACACAGGCCGTAAGGGGAACCCTGCACCCTGCCGCCTCTGCCGTGTCTGTAGTCAGCTTCTCTATTTTCCCGTCCCGCACATGGGCATGGATCACACACCGCCCGCCGCAGTTGTTCCTCCCTGTGGTGTGGATCACCTTTACTTCCTCCTGATGGCTCATTTCCCGTCCTCTTTTCCTCATATTCTTCAGGCCTTTGACACCTGTCCAGGTTTATAAGAATTATTTTACAATATGTTCTGATTTGCCACAAGACCTTTCTCTTAAGCACAGGGCCTCTTGCCTGTCAGAGCCGGATGTGATAAAATATGGAAAACCGTTGTTCACAAGGAGACAGGCCATGACCTTACGGGAACAGATCGACTGCTGGTTTCAGTCAGGAGAACACGAGCACACGGTCCAGGCGATTTTAGAGCTGCCTGGTTCTGAATGTACAGATGAATTAATGGGCGAGCTGGCCGTAGCCTACAACAATCTGGGGGAATACCAGAAATCCATTCTGGTCTTGGAGGAATTGAGGGACCGGTTCTGCTTCACGGCTTCCTGGCAGTACCACATGGGATATGCCCTCTATTATTCGGCGATGAAGACTCCGGCCCCGGAAAAGACCAAGTCTCTGCTTTTAAAAGCCCAGGATGCATTCTTGACAGCACTGCAGCTTAATCCCAAGGAGCACGTAAGACAGGACTGTCTGGAATTTCTTCAGTGGATCCGCGAAGATCTGGGCGCTCCAAAAACTACTTCATAAGAAATCCGACCACAAAAACAGGGGAGCCTCTCGGCTCCCCCTTGCGCTATTCCATCTTCAGTTCTTTACACGGCTGAACCATGGACTCGCCTGTTTTTGATTTGTACTTCATTTGTACGATATCAGTATGCCCCTGTATTTCGTTCTTATGTATGAAGACCTTATCCATTTTTTTGAAAAAGTTCAAAACCGGGGCCCTCCGGCTCCGTAAAAAATTCCATAGGCTTCCCGCTGACCGGATGATAAAAGGCAAGGCGGCAGGCAGCAAGGGCCACGGATTCTCTTATTCTTCCGGGCCCCTTAGGCCCTTTGTCTGTCCAGGACGGATTATACCGGTTATCTCCCCACAGCGGCAGGCCATGTCCGGCAAACTGAACCCGAATCTGATGATGGCGGCCTGTGAATAACTCAATTTCCACCAGGGAGAGAGGTTCTGGTTCCTCCCTTTTATCCACAACCCGATACCTTAATTCGGCACGCTTCGCCCCGGTTATCCCCTTTTCCACAATTCTCGACACATTCTTCCTGCTGTCTCTCAACAAATAATCCACAAAGTTTTCCACATTATCCACAGTTCTCCCGCAAACGACGGCCATATACATTTTCCTTATTTTTCCTGCGCGAATCTGGTCGCTTAAGGCAGCGGCAGCTCTTTTGGTCTTCCCGTACACCATAACCCCGCCTACGGGCTTGTCCAGCCTGTGGATAACTCCCACATAGGGTTCCCCCTTCTCTGGGCATAAATTGTGGATATGTTTCTTAATCTCGCTTACCATATCCGGCTCAAAGGAGGCGGAGGACTGTGATTCCATCCCCACAGGCTTTTTCACCACGATAATTTCCTTATCCTCATATAATACTTCCAGCATCATGTCCCTCCCTGGCCTTTATGACCTGACAGCCGGCCCCAGAAGTCTGTCAAGCTCCTCTTTCCCATGTTCATGTGCCCGGCTTACCTCCTCATACATGGAATTATAAAAATCCACTGCTGCCTTCATAGACATTCCTCTCCTCCAATCACATATACCATCAATAACGCAAAATTTCAAAACCCCTTGCATTTTTTTCTAAGATGCTGTATAGTATATATCAACAGATGACATAGTTTTTAAAACTACATATAAAAGCTTTTATAACTTATTCATGTAGTTTTATATTAATAATATGCGCAGGTACAGGAAAGCCCATACCCTTGGCCGAAGCTTCCGCCTTCACCTTCCCATATTATCCAAGGAGGTTTCACTATGACAAAACTACGAATCAAAGATCCGGGCAGCGCCATCACTCATTTTATCGCCATGGTTCTTGCCATCCTTGCGGCCACCCCGCTCCTTGTAAAGTCCTATCGGGACTCCGGCACCTTCACCACCACCGCTCTGGCGGTTTTCATCACCAGTATGATTCTTCTCTACGCCGCCAGCACCATCTACCATACTTTGGACATCTCGCCTAAGGTAAATAAGCTTCTGCGCAAGGTAGACCATATGATGATCTTTATTCTTATTGCAGGTACCTATACCCCTGTGTGCATGGTAGTGCTGGGAGACAGAACCGGCTGGGGGCTTTTGGCCCTGGTGTGGGGCATTGCCCTTTTGGGAATCCTGATTAAAGCGTGCTGGATTACCTGCCCTAAGTGGTTCTCCTCCATCCTTTATATCGCCATGGGCTGGGTATGCATCCTGGCCTTCGGGAAGATCATCCAGGCCCTTCCCCGGGCCGCGTTCGGATGGCTTCTGGCAGGGGGGATTATTTATACCGCAGGAGGCGTCATCTACGCTTTAAAGCTCCCGCTGTTCAACTCCAGACACCACAACTTCGGTTCCCATGAGATCTTTCACCTTTTTGTCATGGGAGGCAGCTTCTGCCACTATATTATGATGTATCAGTTTGTCGCCTAATACTCCAAAAGCCGGGCCTTAAGCCCGGCTTTCTTCCGTCACACTCTTTTTTCCCCCTTCCTCCTCGTCTGCAAACAGAGGCCGCAGTTCCATATCCGCCGGATCCTGCTCCTTAGGCATATACCTCTTGAACACCCCGTTAAGCATGTAAGAATTAAAAAACGCAACCAGGGCCACGCCGAAAATACTCAGCTGGGGAATATAAGTCACAGACAAAAACAGGATCACCCCATCCACAGCCAGCATCCCGATGGTCTGGAACACATGGCGCACCGCCATAAAAAAGGAATTGAAGATCGTTCTCTTCACCGGATTATAGAACCTGGCCTGAAGGGGGAACACATAGGTAAACATAGCCAGCCAGACAAAGGTAAAGGCCAGAAACACGGAAACCATAACCGTGCGGAAGGTGGATGGCGAAGCCATCTTCACAAAATAAAAGATATCAATAGCCAGCACAATCCCTGCCGCCAGGAAGATCATCCAAATCACTGTGGCCTGCTTAAAGTTCTGTTTAAACGACTTGAAAAACGAACGAATCGTATATCCATCATCATCTCTGGCCAGCTTTAAGGTCACATAATACATAGCTGTGGTGGAAGCGCCTATGGTAAAAATGGGAATGCTGCAGATAACCCACAAAATATTTACAATCAGCACATCCCAGAATTTCCCGATAAACCGCCAGACCGGATTATCATAGTTAAACAGACCTGATAACATAGGCATTTCCTCTTTTCTTGTATTTTGTTATACACACATTATCTTTTTATTATATCGAATCCAGGAGCAAAAATCAATTTTTTGCAAGAAATTCATAGAAACTTTATGAAATATTCGGTTGAAAGTGGTATAATCAAAATTACCCTCCTTGTCCGCGGAGGGCAAGAAACCTAGAAGGAGAGCCCTCATGTCATTAAAAGAACAATTCAAACAAGAAGTGCAGACCGAACGCCGGAAGCTGAAGGATATGTCCTTTCAGGACAAGCTCTGGTACATCTGGGAATATTACAAATTTCATATGGGCGGCGTGGTAATTGCCATCATGCTCCTCTATGTGGTGGGAACCTCCATCTACAATTCCACCATCCACCCCGGCCTTTACTGTGCGATTATTAATAACTACTCCAATCAGGAGCTGGATGTTTCCCTTCTGGAGGAGGATTTCCATGCCTATATGAACTTCGGAAAAAAGGAGCCTGTCTATGTGGAATCCATGTTCATCACCTATGGAGATAATGCCACGGAATACAGCTATGCCTCCATGGCTAAGATCTCTGCCCTTGTGGCTTCCAGAGACCTGGATGTTCTCATTGCAGACAAGGAGAACATTGACCATTATGCTTCCATGGATGGCCTTTCCGACTTAAAGCAGGTTCTTCCTGAGGATATTCTTCAGGTTGTGGAGGACCGGCTGGTTTATTCCACCGGCAGCACCGGCGAATCCGTGGCAGTGTCCATTGACATTGCCGGAACTCCCTTCGCTCTTGCCATGCATCTCTCGGACAATGCCTCAAACCTTACTCTCCTTGACAATTCCACTCATAGAGACAATGGCATTGCCCTGATTCGATATATTTTTGACCTGTAAGCCGAAAGCCCAGCTTCCGCGCCAGATGGATAGACGCTTCGTTGGAAGCGTCTATCTTTGCGTAAACTTTTGGGCTGTCCAGCTCTTCACGGCACCAGGCAAGAACCGCCTGACAGGCCTCTCTTCCATACCCTTTTCTCCGGTACGGGGCAAAAATATGGTATCCCAATTCCAGCCCTGACACATGGCCGGCCTGCTCCCCGCCCTCTTCCAAGGTCCACTGCAAATTCGCCACCCCGGCCTTCCCCACGAGCTTACCTGTCTTCTTATGCACAACCGCCCATATCCCATATTGAAAGAATCCGTATTGGCAGCGGATATACTCTCTCAATTCTTCTTCGGAGCGGAAAACCGCGTCTGCCTCTCTGTCCTCCGGCTCTTTAGGAATCTGCTTTTCATCCCCAGGCTGAAACTCCCGGATCAAAAGCCGTTTTGTCTCGGCTATATGCCAGGGAAGCCCTAGGGTTCGGCGCACCACCCTTTCCAGATAGTCCTGAGTCAACACTTCCTCTGACTCCACCACGTATCTGGCTCCAGGAAGATCCCGGCCATCCCTCCAAAGCCCGATAAAGGCCCTCCTGTCTGCACCGGCAGCCAGGAGAGCCTTATTCTCATCAGACACTACCACACCGTAGGTCTGTCCTTCCACAACAACCTTGTACTCTTTTTTCATGGCCTTACCCAAGACCGGCTTGTCTTAACAGGTCTCCGGCTCCGGATAATCCACTCCCAGAGTATCGACTGTCATGGTCTCTATCTTCTGTTCCTTCATGGGACGGTCGCTGAAATCCACACGCACATTTGCAATCTTATCTACAATGTCCATGCCCTCCGTCACCTTTCCGAAAGCAGCATATGCGCCGTCCAGATGGGGAGCCTTCTTATGCATAATAAAAAACTGGGAGCCTGCGGAATCAGGAGCCATGGCCCGGGCCATGGAGAGTACTCCCTCCTCATGCTTTAGGTCGTTGGCAACTCCGTTCTGAGAAAACTCTCCCTTAATCTTGTATCCCGGCCCTCCGGTTCCCATGCCATCAGGACATCCGCCCTGGATCATGAAACCGTTGATCACTCTGTGGAAGATGAGCCCATCATAAAATCCCTTTTTAATCAGGCTGATAAAATTGTTCACCGTGTTGGGGGCAATCTCCGGGTACAGCTCCGCCTTGATCACATCTTGATTCTCCATAGTGATTGTAACAACTGGATGATTCATACTCATAAATTCCTTTCTTCTGCCTTCACAAGCTTCTTGGTATGTCCCACCTATTCTACCAAATCTCCCAAGCTCTGGCAAGAGGTATCTCACACAAGCTGCAGCAAAAATACGAGAAGGCAGCATCCCATGGACACTGCAAACAGGCTGACGCGGCAGTAAGCCATAATCATGGCGGCTCCAAATCCTACAAAAGAAATCCATGGATTATCTGTGGACTCTAAAATTGCGGGAAAGGTCATGACAGAAAGGGTTACATAGGGCACATATGTGAGAAAGGAACGGAAGGTCCGGTTCTTAATCTCCCGGCGGAGAAGGGTCAGGGGAATGACCCTGATAAAATAAGTAGTCACTGCCATAACCAAAATATATAGATAGATTCTCATGTCCTTCACCCTTTCTCCTCCGGCACCGGCATAATGAGAGCAGCCCCCATGGATATGACCAGAGTCAGAATAATAATCTTCATCCCCGAGGAGATAAAGTCAAACGCCGGCAACATCTGAACCAGAGCGCTCAGTGCCATGGATATGAAAATAACAGGGAGAAGCTTTTTATCTTCCCTTGCCGCCGGCATAAAGATTGCAATAAACATTCCGTAGAGCGCTATATTCATGGCGTTGAGAAAGGTACGGGGCAGAACCCCTGTGGAGAGAATCCCTGCAAGGGTTCCTAAAGACCAGCCGGGAACCGCCACACTCATAACTCCGTAGGTATACCATGGATCCAGCTTTCCCTTTTGCCCTATGGACAGTCCGAAGATCTCGTCCGTAATTCCGAAGGCCAGAAACAGCCGGTGATAAAAGGGCAGGTTCCCATCCACCTTCTGGGACAGAGCGCAGGACATAAGGCAGTATCTTAAGTTGATCACAGCCTGAGATATGGCCATCTCCACATAGGGAGCCCCGGAGGCGATGAGGGCAAAGGATGCAAACTGCCCTGCCGAGGTATTGTTGGTAAAAGACATGATTGTCGCCTGAAGGGGAGTCAGACTGGCTTTCCTGGCGGCAATTCCAATGGTAAAGGACACCACAAAATATCCTAACCCCACAGGAATCCCTTCTCTGATCCCCCTGATGTAAGACTGCTGATGCATAATTGTTCCTCTTTCCGTCACGGCAGCCGTTCAGATCATCCCTGAACGGCTGCCTGTCATACAACAGGATTGGTGATCTTCCCGATCCCGTCTATCTCGCAGGAGACCTGGTCCCCTGCCTTTAAAAATCTGGGGGGATCAAATCCCATCCCTGCCCCTGCCGGGGTTCCCGTGGCAATGATGGTTCCTGCTTTTAAGGTCATTCCCTGGGACAATTCGCTGATCACATGGCTGATATCAAAAATCAGAAGTTCTGTATTGCTGTTCTGTCTCAGCTGTCCGTTGACATAGGAACGGATCCCCAGCCTGGGCGGATATGGGATCTCTTCTACCGTGACGATACAAGGGCCCATGGGGAAAAACCCATCCAGGCTTTTACCGAAATACCACTGCTGATGGCGTGTCTGCACGTTCCTCGCACTCACATCATTGACCACAGAGTAGCCGAATATATAATTCTTTGCTTCCTCCTTGGGTACCTGAAACGCATCTTTGCCTATAATCACTGCCAGCTCCACCTCATAGTCCAGACTGTCCACCAGCTCTTCATGGGATGGAATCCCTTCCAGATGCCCCACGCAGCGGTTCACTCTCTTGGAAAAATATACTGCATAAGGGCGCTCCCCGCCAAAGGCTTCCTTCTGATATCTGGCAGATTCCTCTGCATGAGCCATATAATTGATTCCCAGACAGATCACGTCCTGCTTAGGCCTCTGAATGGGAGCCAGAATCTTGGCTTCCGCTGTGGGAACTGCTCCCTGAATCTCAAAAGGATCCTTGCATGCCATATGGTTCAGCAGATGGATCTCGGACTCGCTGATGCTTTCGATGACATCCTGCATCTTCCGATACTCCATGCCAAAACTCTCCACCGGGTAGATCCAAGTCTCTCCCTGATTCCAGATTCCGATTCTCTGCCTGCCTTCTACTTCGTATGTCAATATCTTCATCTTCTGCCTCCTAAACTTCCCACAAGTCCTCCTTAGTTGTAGACACGGCATCCACTCCTGCCTGAAAGGCCGCCATAATATCCTGCTTGTCCGACAAAAGACCGCCTGCCACCAGCAGAACTGATGATGTGTCCCGAATCTGCCTTAGAATCTTAGGCATCATGCCGGGCATGATCTCCATAAAATCAGGCTGAAAGGATGCCAGCTGCTTTCTGGTGTTCTCCAGGGCAATGGAGTCAATTAAAAATGCCCTCTGGCCTCCGATCAGCCCCAATTCCATAGCCCTTTTTACAAGACCCGGTTTGGTGCTGATGATCCCATCGGCCATGGTATTTTCTTTAATGAAGTCTACTGCCACTTCCTTGGAGCTAAGGCCCATAATCAAATCCACATGTACAATGGCCAGCTTTCCATGTGCCTTTACCTTTTCCACAATCTGAGGAATGCTGCATACCGTTCCGTATAAAATGAATACCATTGCGCAATCCTTCTCCATGGCATGTTCCAGCCCTGTCTCGTCCTTCACAGCCGTTATAACCGGAGATGATGCAAAAATATCTTCTAATTTCACCTTTTTCCCTCCCCTGCCTTCCCCTATCATACACCAATCCTTTTAGAAAATCAAATGGCAGCAGACAAAAAGCAGGATGCTTCTCTGTCTGCTGCCAAAACACTCAGTTCATCCAGCTGTCATGCTGGTCTATTGCCTCACAGCCGCCTTGATCGTCCATAACAACCTTTACGATTCCATCATACAGAGTAAGGTGGAACTCGGCCCCTTGCTTTACATAGTTGTCATACACGTCCATACTGCCCATAACATCGCCCATGGCCACCACCACTTGAGGACTCACGGTCTTAATCCACTTCTTTAAATTAGATGTGTTTTTTCCGTGATGATTGGCCTTAGCCAGATCTGCCTTCAGTTCATCTCCGTACTGATCTAAATAGTCTCTCTCCTGAGCCACATACAGATCGCCTCCGAACAAAGCCGTGGTCTCACCATAGATAAACTTTAAAAGGAGTGAATTGTTGTTAAGAAACTGGGTGCTGTTGTCAGGAAATCCCGCCGGATAGGTAATCTCCTCGTCCGGCCCCAGAACCTTCACTTGAATCTGATCTCCGAAGGAGAAGGAATCTCCCGTCTTAAGGGACACGATCTCCATGCCCCCTTCCTCAAGAGCATTCACATAATTCTGGTAGGTCTTGGTGGTGTATTCCACATAGGATCTGTAAGCCGTACCTACAGAGAATTCCTCCATCACTGCGGGTACACCGCCGATATGGTCAATATGGGGATGGGAGGCCACCAGATAATCAATCTTCTCAATCCCCAAATCCTTCAGGGTTTTTACCACAATATCCGAGGAATCCGGATGTCCCGCATCCAGCAGCATTACCTTTCCATCGGGGGAGATCAGGATGGCGGAATCTCCGGACGTCTCTTCCGCGGCGCCCTCCACCTCCAAGTCCAGGAAATAGACCGTAAACTTTCCTTCTTCGCCGGACCGATCCATAAGTTCCTCATACCGGTCTATCGAAGAGTCTGGCGAATCTCCCTTCTCCTGGGCATCCGCCTGAGGAGTGGTCTCCTGGGCCGTGGTCACAGGTTCCTGAGCCGCCTCTGTCCGGGCCTCTGATGTCTGGACTGCCTCGGCAGCAGTCTGGGAAGCCTGGCTGTTCTGAGAGCCTGCCGTACCTGTGCCGCATCCGGTCAGGGTTACTGTCAGTGCAGCCAGGACCGCCAGACATCTCATCTTGTTCTTTCTTTTCATGAATCCTTCTTTTTCTCCTTATACTCTACCCAAGCCCTGCACACCTCCGGGTAATTGGTGATAATGCCATCACAGCCCCATTCATACAGCTGCTCCAATTCGTGCATGGTATTCACGGTCCACACATTGATCTTGATTCCGTACTTTTTACATCCATCTACCTGTTCCTTGGTAAGTCCCTGATATCCGGGATGGTAGCACTCAAACCCATGGGTGTGGCAATAATAACCTGCATTGCCTATTCCCCGCTCGCTCAAAAGAGCTCCGCACTCCCCTTTAGGCATCAGTTCCTTGACCTTCACTAAGGACATATGATTGAAGGAAGAAAACATTACTTTCTCATCCAGGCCATGGCTGTGGATAATGTCCAGCATCTTCTTTTCAATATCCTCATAATAAATATGACCTGTCTTTATCTCAATATTCGTAGTAATATCCGTAGTGGAAACCCAGGCACAGTATTCGTCAAAGGTGGGAATATACTGAAAATCCGTTACTCCGGAAAAATTCTTGGCAGCATTAAACCTTCTCAATTCCTCGTAGGTGTAATCATTCACAAAGCCGGCGCCATCGGTGGTGCGGTCGATCTTCTCGTCATGGATGATCACAACCACTCCATCCTTTGTCAGCTGAATATCCAGTTCAATCCCATCACATCCGACTTCAACAGCTTTTTTAAAAGCCAGCATCGTATTTTCCGGATACCTTCCGCTGTAACCTCTATGTGCTATTACTTTCATCTTTAAGAATCCTCTTTCTTTCTGGCGCTTTTGGTCCTGACCGCGCCGAATCATTTGACAGCTTATTATAACGCCGCACACTCCATAATTCAAGAGAATTTTACTTTATTTCATAGCTGCTTTTGAGTAACCGGTAAGCATGTATTTCTGGAAAATAAAGAACAGAATTACTACTGGCAGAATGGCCATAACCGCTCCTGCCATGATCTCATGGTTGTTCATGGTAGCCTGTCCCGCAAAGGTATTCTTAAGCTGGGCCAAACCTACGGTAAGGACTCTTCTTCTCTCATTCTTGGCGATAATCTTGGGCCAGAAGTAACTGTTCCAGCCGTTGGTAAAAGTTACCAGAGTAACGGTAAAGAGCGTGGATTTACACATAGGAGTCAGAATCTTGGTAATAATACCGATTCGTCCCAGTCCATCTACCTTTGCCGCATCAACATAGCTGTCGTCAATGGCCATAAAGGTCTGTCTCAGCATGAAGATGTAATATGGCGAAACACATTCCGGAAGGATCAGTCCCATGAAGGAATCTGTCATTCCCCAGTTTGCACACATAATATAGATGGGAATAAAGGTAACCTGCAGAGGAATCATCAAGGCGCCCAGGACAAAAATAAAGCATGCATTCTGGCCTTTAAACTTGCCTTTGGAAAAACCATAGGCCGCAAATACGCCCGTAACAATCTGGGATGTTAGAATCCCTGCCGTCATGATAATCGTATTGTAATAATACTTGCCGAAGTTTACCCTGTTAAATACGTTTACATAGTTCTCCAGATGAATCTCACGGGGCCACAGCGTGGGAGTAAGGAGCAGTATCTCCTCCTGAGACTTTACGGAGGACGAGATCATCCAGTACAGAGGAAATACCACTATGAGAGTCACAATAATGGCCAGGGTATACTGTACGCACATAACAATCTTTTTCTTCCTTTTGGCAGCCAGCTGCCGTTCAAGACTACTATTGGTTTTGCTCATACCTGCCTCCTCTATGAATCGTAGTGTACGCTGCGGTTGGAAACTTTAAAAGTAGATGCCGTGACAACCAGAAGCATGATAAAGAACGCAATGGCAATTACGGATGCTCTGTCCATACGGAAATCCTCCATAGCATACTTATAAATAACATAAACGAACACTTCTGTTGACCGGTAAGGCCCTCCTGACGTCAAAATATCTACGGACTGGAACACCTTCATGGAAGAGATAAATGTGGTAACAAACAAAAACAGGGTAGTGGGAGACAGCATAGGAAGGGTAATCTTGAAAAAGGACTGTACTGCAGTCGCGCCGTCAAGAGATGCCGCCTCATAATAATCTCTGGAAATTCCGATCATGTTGGACAGATAGATCATCATGCCGTAGCCGATGGCTCTCCATCCTGTAAGCATAAGCACGGAGATCAGGGCCGTCTTCCGGTTCCCCAGCCAGTCAACTGCCGGCAGGCCTACGCTTGTAAGAAGGAAATTTAAAATACCGTTATCTTTATTTAAGATCCACAAAAATATAACTGCCGCAGAAGACATAGCCACATATTTAGGCATAAAGACCACCGCTCTCATAATGGAAAAGGACTTGGTCATGCGGTTAAAAATCAACGCAAAAATCATACCGCCTACCAGGGTAATGGTCAGTTCTCCAATGGAGTACAGCACGGTCACCCGAAGGGAATTCAGCAGATGCTTGGTTCCGGATCCGTTGAAAAGCCAGATCCAGTTCTTTAATCCTACATAGTTCCATGTATCATTGATTAAGTTCCAGTCCGTAAAGCTGATCTGAAACAGCTTACATATGGGATAGTATGTAAAGATCACAAGGAATACCATAGCCGGGAAGACACAGATAAAATCCTTTACTGCCGACATGGTCCTGGGTTTCAAAAAAGTCTTTTTCTCCACCTGAATACCTCCTTTTCATAATACGGCCTTCGGTAGATACCGAAGGCCGTTCATCAATCCGTCAGATTATGCATCCTCAAGAACTTCGTTGATCTCTTCCACCATGTCCTCAATCTTGCTTGGGATATCTACATCCTCAATCATAATCTCTGCCAGATAGCTCTTCCAAATGGTAACCATCTGGTTCCAGCCGGGATGAGAAATTCTTGGTTTGATCAGATCCAAGTTATCAAAGATACACTGGAAAGCCGGTTTCTCTTCCAGGAATTTCTTACCTTCATCAGTCTTAAGCACGGAGTTTCTGGTAGGCATATAGCCGGTTTCTTTTGCCCACTTCATATTAACGTCTTTACCGCACAGATACATTAAGAACTGCCATCCTGCATTCTTGGTAGCCTGGTCATTCTTGGAGGGAATCAAAAGCATACTTCCTCCGATCTCCTGGTTCTTGGTGCTCTCGCCGCCCGGCAGCCATGCCATGCCTACTTCAAAGCTGCATTTGTCAACATAGGTGTTGTACAGAGAACTTGTGTGGAATACGGAGAATGCTTTTCCGTCAATAAAGTTCTGTCTCATAATGGAAGATGCGTCTGCACCATTGGCCCAGTAGATCAGTCCTTTGTCACACCACTCCTTGTATTTGTATACAAGATCTACTGCAGCCTGACTGTCAAGGTCTGTGGATGTCATATCGTCATTTACAAGTTTTACGCCTGAATTCAGATAAACAGTCTCAAAATACCACTGATCCCAGCCCGGAACAATGCTGCCGTACCGCTCTGTGGTTCCGTTATTCACAATGGATACCTTTTCAAGGAACTCATCCATATCCGCCCACTTCTCAGGAACCGTAACTCCCAGCTCATCGGCCATATCTTTATTATAGTATACTACCTGCGTGGAGATCAGGAAGGGAAGACATACCTGCTTGCTGTCGTACTTGCCTGCTTCAAGCATACCTTCACCAAAGTCTTCTACATCATACCCCGATGCCTGAATATAGGGATCGAGAACTTCTGTCAGCCCGCCTGCGCCGTACTCGGCAACATAGGGTGTATTGGTTACGGTAATAGCCGGAAGTCCGGTACCTGCCGCATTGGCGGCTACAAGAGCCTCATTGAGCTGAGAATAGCTTCCAATATAAACCGGCTCTACCGTAATCAGATCCTGGGACTCATTGAAACCTTTTACTACGTCATCCACAGTCTGGGAATACTGATCTTCTAAAGCATGCCACCACTGAATGGTAATGGGCTCTGTAACTTCATACATAGACGCATCTGCTGCGGGAGCTGTATCTGCTGCCTTGGTCTCCCCTGAAGATGAACCTCCTGCTGCCTGAGTAGGAGCCTGGGTAGTCTGCTTAGCGCCGCCTGTGGAACCTCCGCCGCTGCAGCCGCTGAGTAAGCTGCATCCCATGGCTGCCGTCAACACAACTGCTAACATTTTTCTCATAGATACGTTCCTCCATTCATGTTTGTAAAATGTTGAATCTTAATACCGCTGCTAAAACTGTGTTAAACATTGTTAAAATTTTTCATCAATTTTAAGCGCGCATGAAATATTTTTTCACCAATGTTTTACTTGCTTTCTTTTTTAACAGTTCCATTTGTATGTTATAAAGTTACCATAGTTTTGTGCTATTTGTCAATATTATCCTTGCACTTTTTTTGTTTTTTGTGATTTTTTTAGATATTTTGAATATTTTTTAAGGCTCCTCTTACTATTTTTTATATTTTTTCTGTTGAAAAACATTAAATTTATTTTCAACAGACAAATTCTCCAAATTTAAGCCTTTTATTTACAATTCTACCCTTTTTCCTTGTCTATTTATCACTAATTTAACATGAACCGGTTGATTTTTTTGTTAAATAATGTTAAAATTTTAGGTATACTACAACCGGCAACTTCTTAGGAGGACCTAAACCATGAAAAAGACAACCATAAAAGATATTGCGGCCGCCGCCGGGGTATCCCCTGCATCAGTCTCCATGATCCTCAACGGCAGAAATTTATCCCGGTTTACAGAGCAGACCATTCAGAACGTCTACCGAGCCAGCCGCCAGCTGGGATACCTTCCCAAAAAACAGCAGCGGCATAAAAACCCTAAAGAGACCATTATTATTGTCTGCCCCTCTCTTATGAACCCCTACTACGCAACCTTGATTCAGAGTATGGAACAGGAAGCCCGGCTTCGAGGGTACCTAACTATGATATTTACTACTTACTGGGATAAAGCCTCGGAGAGAGAGGTTCTGGAGATGGCCACGGACCCCAGTATCGCCGGGATTATCTTCTCCATGATTCCTCAGCAGCCTCACATGGCGGAGGAAGTCAGCAAGCTGGTTCCCATGGTGGCTGTAGGGGACCGAACCTACAACCTGAAGCTGGATACTGTGGATGTAAATAATTATTCTGCCGGAAGGATGGTGGCATCCCATCTTATCGGCCTGGGCCACAAACATGTAGCCTATATCTCGACTACTTTAAACGAAGAGCATTCCTCCCGGATGAAACGGTGCGACGGATTAAGTGACGAATATTTTCAGTCATGTCCCGCAGGAACCGTCACGGTCTATACTCAGGACGTGTCTTCCCACAAGGAGCTCTATGTCACCGGGGTTGAGCACGAGGTAGGTTATAGCCTGACCCAGAAGTGCCTCCAGGAGTCCCCCCATGTCACAGCCATTGTGGCGATCAATGACATGGTGGCATACGGTGTCAGGGCCGCCCTCATTGACGCAGGCAGGCGCATCCCTGATGATATGAGCCTCTGTGCCTTTGACAATATCTATCCCTCCCGCTTTCCTGGTGTGGACTTAACCACCATAGAACATGCCATTGTGGAAAGGGGACGAAGCAGTATACGCCTTTTATCGGAAAAACTTCGGGGAGAATCAGAATTTATCGACGAGAATGCCATTACAAGAGTAGAGTATCAGAGCAATCTGGTGGTGGGAAGTACCACGGGGCCGGCACGGTCTCACTAGTCTATTGTGCTTACACGTTCACCTTCCGCCAACTGACCTGCCTGAAAGCAAACGTGTCCGCACACCAGAAACGGAGAGGATTCTGTCAGGAAGTCTCATCCTCGGCCGCAGAGTGTTCTTCCTCCTCCCAGTATCTGCTGAAAACGCTTCGGAAGAAATAAGAACTGAAAAATGCGGCCAATGCCATAAATACAGGAAAAAACAATGTGACATAATAGGAAAGCACTCCGAAGAGCCCATAGATCACAAGAATTGTCACCGACACATACAGGTTTCCCATAGCCATGATAAAGCTGTGGGTGAGGATGGTTCTCACGCTCATCTCAAACCGCGAAAGGATGGGGAATACATAGAGAGCTGTCAGAGAACAGATGAGACATAGGCATAAAAGGACGCCAAAGCACACCATACGCAGGACGCCGGGCGCCTGAAGCTGCAGACACGCCCACAGATCAACGGCCAGGAATCCTCCGCAAACCAGAATGATGAGCCACAGCGCCGTAGCCTTTCTGAAATTCTTGCAGAAGGCCCCGAAAAAGCTTTTCCACACATACCCCTCTTCATCATCAGCCTGTTTTAAGGTAAACTGATACAGGGACGTAGTAGCGGCGCCTATGGTAATCACCGGAACCGAGAACATAAACCACAGGACACCCAGAAAGAATACGTCTGTAATCTTTCCCATAAAGCTCCAAAACCTGTTTTCCGGATTGAACAAATAATTCATAGCATACCTTCCTTTTTAATCATATTGCCTAGTATAACACAATCTCGTACTGCAAGGAGAATTTTATGAAGCTTTTATCAAAACTCAGAGCTAATCTTGCCAAAGACCGGCAGACCTTAAAGGCGCTTTCCTTTCGGCAGAAACTACGTTTTATTCTGGATTATTACAGAGGCTATGCCTTTATCCTTTTTTGTCTCTGCCTCGCAGGATTTTATCTGGGCGATATCTGGATACAGACCCGACGGGATACGGTTCTTGAAGGGTTCTTCACCAACGATGAAGAGAATCTTTTCCCTGCCAAGACCATTACCCAGGAATTCTCGGAATTTCTAAATCTTTCTTCGGGACAGCAGGTGGTTTTTGACGACAGCCTCTATGTACAACCCGGCTCTTCTGTGGACTATCACACGGCCAGCCAGGGGAAGATTGTAGCCTATGTATCAGCCAGGGAGCTGGACTTTCTGGTAACCACCCGGGAACTTGCGGAATATTACAGTCAGAATCTTCCGGTGGATGACTTAGAGCAGTTTCTCCCGCCGGAGCTTGTGACACGATTCCGTGATCAGCTGTACTACATCCCTGACTCCCAGGGCGTCACAAAAGCCTGCGCCATAAGCCTGGAGGAATCCCGATTTGAAAAAGGGACAGCCTCGCCTGAGGCCGCCCCCCATTATCTTATGGTATTCTCCTACACCAAGCATCAGGATGCTATGATCCGTTTCCTGGAATATGCTTTTGAACTGGACTGGCATTTTGTCAGTCCATAACACGTTCCAGCAGTTCCTTCATCTCGCCTAAAGATTGATAGATCCCATCTGGTTTTACCTCAGATTTCTCCAGATCCTCCAGCTTCGTCTCCCCGGAAAGCACCAGAAGACCGTGAGCCCCATGGTTCACGCCTGTTGCCACGTCTGTGTACAGCCTGTCGCCTACAAAAGCGACTCGTTCCCTCTCCTCCCCGGTTCGCAGAAGTACCATATCTACGGTTTCCCGGAAAGGCTTACCCAGATACTTGGGCTCCACGCCTGTGGATAAAGTGATTGCGGCGCAGAACGCTCCGCAGTCAGGCATGAATCCTCCTTCTGTGGGACAGTTAATATCCAAATGGGTGGCTAAAAAGACCGCCCCCTCCCGAATAAAGGCGCATGCCCTATCCAGTTTCTCATAAGTCAATGTGGTGTCAAAGCCTACTACTACAATATCCGGCCGCGGATCTCCCTTTTCCCAGAGAAGAATTCCTTCTTCCCGAAAATTCTCTTCTAAAGCAGGGGTTCCTACCAGGTAGATGGTCTTCCCGGCATATTCTTCTTTCAAATAGGCAATGGTTACGTCTCCGGATGTCATAATCTGTTCCCGGGTAATGGGACATCCCATCCCTGCCAGACGCTCCATATAAACCTTGGGAGACCGGGAAGAATTGTTGGTAAAAAATAAAATTCTGCGCCCTTTTTTCTCCACATAGCGAACAAACTCCAGGGCGCCTTCAATCACATGATCGCCCAGGTAAAATGTGCCATCCATATCCAACACAAACAGGCCCATCTTTTTCAGCAGCAGGGCCCTCTCCAGTTCCTGACTTTCTCCGTCAGTTTTTTTTGGTCTTTCCACTTATTGTCCTCTCCATCTGCTTTGTCGTCTCCGGCCTGATAAGCGGCAGCATTTCATCGGGGGTTGCCGTTGCTGCCGCCGGGCCGAAATCTAAATATAGGCATTCTGGGGCTGACAGAATACTTTCTGCTCAAATTGCAGCAGGTTTAGGGGAGTGTATTCTGACAGACCTGCAGATTATACGCGTTCTACATCTTTGGTAGCAATGATCTCCACCCCTGTCTCTGCACAGTTGTCAATAAGAATCTGGCCCATGGCCACAGGCGCATCGACACGGGTCTTGCGGATCTCTTCCATCACTTCAAAGATTTTTGACTTGGGAATATCATTCTTGGTCTTTACAGACACTCTGGCAATGGCTCCCTGGTTCACCCTGATACTGGAAGTCACGATTCTGGTAGGACTCAAAACCTCTTTCCTGGCATAATCCGCCCCTCTGGGACAGGTGTTGCCTGTTACATTGATATCATCGCCATCCATAGTCACAGTTACCGGGCAGCCAAGAGGGCAGCCGATACAGATCAAATTCCTTACTTCCATCATTCCACCTCCGTACAAATCTTAATCCTGCCAATCTCCGGGTAATCGGTAAAGCTGCTCTTCTTTAAAACCACCTGTTCCATCTCTCCTGGAGCAAGGACTTTCTTTTTCTTGCGGGAAATCAGTTTATCATCATAGTAAACAGCAATATAACGGTCTTTGTAAACATCAGCCACGCGGAATCGCACGGTAACCGTATCCTGCATGGTATCCACATTGAGAACCTGGGGCACCGTGTAGCGCACGCCGTTCTCTGCAAGAAGGGGCACCTTATGGCCTTTGCCTTCTTCTTTTCCGTTCTTTACATAGACAGCAGCGTTCTCTCCTGCCAGAGCGGCCTCCTGGGATACAAAGTCTACCAGGTCATGTACATGAAGGACATTGCCGCAGGCATAGATTCCCTCCACTTCGGTCTCCAGACGGTCGTCTACATTGGGGCCTGAGGTAACGCGGTTCATGGATACGCCGGCTCCTTTGGACAGCTCATTTTCCGGAATCAGACCTACGCTCAGAAGAAGGGTATCACAGGAATAGTGCTCTTCTGTTCCCGGAATAGGGTTGCGGTTCTCATCTACCTGAGCCAGGGTAATTCCTGTAAGGCGCTCCTTGCCTTCGATGTTAATGATGGTGTGACTCAGCTTCAGAGGAATGCCGTAGTCGTCAAGGCACTGAACAATATTTCTCTTTAAGCCGCCGGAATAAGGCATGAGCTCCGCCACTACCTTTACTTTGGCTCCCTCCAGAGTCATTCGTCTGGCCATAATCAGTCCGATATCGCCGGACCCGAGAATCACCACTTCTTTTCCCACACAGTACCCTTCAATGTTCATAAGTCTCTGAGCGGTTCCTGCAGAATAGATTCCTGCCGGACGATATCCAGGGGTATTTAAGGCGCCTCTTGGGCGCTCACGGCATCCCATAGCCAGGATCACGGCGCCTGCCTTGATGGTCACAAGGCCTTCTTCTTTGTTGATATAGGTAACTTCTCTGTCTTTACTGATGTCGGCGACAATGGTGTTGAGTTTGTAGGGGATCTTCTCCTCCTCTACCATGGCGATATAGCGGGAAGCATATTCGGGGCCGGTAAGTTCTTCTTTAAAGGTATGAAGGCCGAAGCCGTTGTGGATGCACTGGTTCAGAATTCCGCCCAGTACTCCATCTCGCTCCAGAATCAGGATATCCTGTATTCCGGCTTTTCTTGCTGCTGCTGCTGCGGATAATCCTGCCGGGCCTCCGCCAATGATTACGATATCATGATGTGTCATCTTTTTTCCTCCTATGCTTCTCCGGTGATCATCTCAGAGCCGGGCTGATTTTTACAGATTTGTTCCATGGGAATCCCTGTTTCACGAGACAAAATCTCCATTGTCCTGGGCGTACAGAATCCCGCCTGGCACCGTCCCATTCCCTGACGTACCCTTCTCTTAATTCCGTCTAAAGACCTGGCGCCCAAGGTACGCCGGATACTGTCCACGATCTCGCCCTCGCTTACATTCTCACAGCGGCATACGATGGTTCCGTAGTCGGGACGCTCTTTGATCAATGCGGCTCTTTCCTCCCTGCTCATGGCTGCCACATGAGGAATTCCCTTTCTCGTGGAGATAAAGTCTTCCTTCTTCTCAGCTCCTGCCTTCTCTGCAATCAGCTCTGCCAGATAAACTCCGATGGCCGGCGCGCTGGACAGACCCGGAGACTCTATTCCTGCAGCGTCATAGAATCCTTCTGCTGCTTCTCCGATAATAAACTCATCGCCGGCTTCATGGGCCCGCAAGCCGGAGAAGGATGTGATCACCTGACGGTAAGGAATATTCTTCACGCTGATGGCAGACTTTGCCGTAACCTCCGCCAGTTCTTTTGCCGTAGTATAAGTACCTTCTTTGTCTTCAATATCTGCGGCCGTAGGCCCGATCAGCAGATTGCCGTGAATCGTGGGGGCAACCAGAACGCCTTTGCCGTATTTGCCGGGAAGCTGGAAGATAGTCTTATCCACATGTTTGCCTGCTTCCTGGTCCAAAAGACAATAATCACCCTTCCTGGGAACAATCTGAATCTTGTCTTCACTCACCATGTTATGGAAAACATCTGCATAAACGCCTGCCGCATTGACAACAAATCTGGTGGTTATAGGCTCTTTATCCTTTAAGAACAATTCATAGCCGCCTTCTATCTTTGTTACATTTGTTACTTCCGTGAGGAACCTAAACTCTACCCCGTTATCACAAGCGTTCTCCGCCAGGGCAATGGTCAGACCGAAGGGGCATACGATACCACCTGTGGGAGCGTACAAAGCGGCTACCACCTCATCTGTAATATTGGGTTCCATAGCCCGAACTTCGTCTCCTGAGATGATCTTCAGCTCAGGAACGCCGTTGGCCACACCTCTTTCATAAAGTGCCTGGAGAGCCGGCCGGTCCTCCTCGGAAAAGCACAAAACCAGAGACCCATTTCTGCGGAATGCAAAATCCAGATCCTTGGAAAGGTCTCCCATGATCCGGTTCCCTTCCACGTTCATCTTTGCCTTTACGGAGCCGACAGCCGCGTCATAGCCGGCATGTACAATGGCGCTGTTAGCCTTGGATGTCCCGGAACACACATCCTCCGCCCTTTCTACCAGACAAGTTTTCAACTGGTATCTGGACAATTCTCTGGCTACCGCGGCTCCTGTCACGCCGCCGCCAATAATCGTTACATCATACTGCAATCCACTCATATCGTCTCTCCTTTTTTATTATTTGGACAGAGTAACTCTGTCATAATACCTCTACATACTTTACACACTGCATGCCGCGGATCGTGGACACAACATTTCTCCTCTGGCTTAAGCTTTCCACCTCAATGCTGAGGATTGCATTGGGTCCTTCCCCCTTTATCTTGCTTTTGCTCATCTCCATGTTATAGACCTTAACCTGCATGGCGTGGATTCTCTCCATAAATTCAGACACACCCTGGTTGGAGGTGAATTCTACATATAAGTCAAACACTTTGGCGTATGTATGCAGCTTACTGTCCATCCTTGTCAGAATCTTCATGGTAAACATGACAAGAACCAATGTAATAAGAGCCCCTTTTACAAATCCGATCCCGATAGCCAGGCCCAGGCAGGCACATGCCCAGAGCCCTGCAGCAGTAGTCAGTCCCCGTATCTGATTCTTTCCTGTAACAATGATGGTACCTACTCCCAGAAAGCCGACGCCGCTGATTACCTGGGCTCCCATACGTGCAATATCCATATTGCCCTCAAAATTCATCTTAATATACTGCCCGGTCATCATGACCAGTGCCGCTCCAAGACATACCAGCGTATGTGTCTTGATTCCTGCACCCCGCCGTTTAATGGCCCTGTCAATGCCGATGATCGTACCTGTAAACAGAGCACAGACCATTCGTATGATCATGGCTCCCGTCGACCATCCTTCTGCTATGGACAGGAATTCATTTAACATCCTCTCACCTCTTCCTTTCTCCTGAAATCAGAAAATTCTTCCCCGTTTTCATCCTCCCTGACCCTTTCTATTCAACAAGATTTTATGAGACAAAAGGGTATGAAGCCGGCTGTCCTATCCAGCCATCCTCAAGATTTTCCAGTGGCTTATCATGAAAAAAGCGAAAAAAGAGCAAGGCAAATCTGTGGTCTCTCTCCACAAATCATACCTTGCTACTCTCATCTCACAGGTAAATATTTAATAAATTATCCATAGTTTACCACATATGACACAAACCGTCAAGCATTGTTACTTTTTTATCATTGCTCTCCCCACGCCAGGGCGCACCTTACTGCCCGCTTCCAGCCTTTAATAAGCTCTTCTCTCCTTGCCCCGTCGATCTTGCTTTCAAAGTAACTGTCAATCTGCCAGTTCTTCACAATATCGTTTTTGTCCTTCCAGTATCCCACTGCCAGCCCTGCCAGGTATGCGGCTCCTAACGCAGTGGTCTCGATGCACTGGGGACGGGCGATCCTGGCTCCCAAAAGGTCCGCCTGGAACTGCATAAGAAAGTCATTGGCGCTGGCCCCTCCGTCGACCTTCAGCTCTCTCATGAGAATACCGGAATCCTGCTGCATGGCCTCCAACAGGTCGCTGACCTGGTAAGCTAAGGATTCTACCGTTGCACGGATAAAATGCTCTTTGCTTGCTCCCCGGGTAAGACCCACAATGGTGCCTCTGGCATAGGGATTCCAGTAGGGCGCTCCCATACCGGCAAAAGCAGGAACCACATAGACACCGGCCGTATCGGGAACCACCTGGCAGTACTCCTCTGTCTGGGCGGCTGTCCGTATCATCCTCAGTTCGTCGCGAAGCCACTGAATGGCGGCTCCTGCCACAAAGACGCTTCCCTCCAGGGCATATTCCACATGATCTCCCACACCGGCTGCGATGGTGGTGAGCAGGCCGTGTTCCGATGAGACCGCTTTCTCCCCTGTATTCATCAGCATAAAGCAGCCGGTGCCGTATGTATTCTTCACATCCCCCGACTCAAAACAGCACTGTCCAAACAAAGCCGCCTGCTGATCTCCCGCCGCCCCGGCAATGGGCACGTCTCCCGCCAGGACCGAGCTGTGGGTATGGCCGTAGACGCAGCTTGAGGGCTTGACCTTGGGCATCATAGATACGGGAATCTTAAAATAGTCCAGAAGCTCCTGGTCCCAGCACAGCTTGTGGATGTCAAAAAGCATGGTCCTGGAGGCATTGGTGTAATCCGTGACAAATTCCTGCCCCTTTGTAAGATTCCAGATAAGCCATGTATCCACGGTGCCGAACAAAAGCTCTCCCTTCTCGGCTTTTTCCCTTGCCCCCGGAACCTCGTTGAGAATCCATGCAATCTTGCTTCCGGAGAAATAGGCATCGGGAATCAGGCCGGTCCGGGCCTTTACCTTGTCCCACAGTCCGTCTTCCTTCATCCTGTCTATCATGCCAGCCGTCCTGCGGCACTGCCACACAATGGCATTGTAGACGGGAATGCCCGTGTTCTTGTCCCACACAATGGTGGTTTCCCTCTGATTGGTAATGCCGATGGCCGCTATGTCCTCCCCATGGGCGCCGATATTGGCCATGGAAGCCATCATCACGCTGAACTGGGAGGACCAGATCTCCATAGGGTCGTGTTCCACCCAGCCCGGCTCAGGATAGATCTGGGTAAATTCCTTCTGAGCCACGCTCTTGATCTCCCCTGCCTCGTCAAACAAAATACAGCGGGAGCTGGTGGTCCCCTGATCCAGTGCCATCACATACTTTGCCATATAAACCCCTCCTTGTCTTTCTGTAATTATCATAAAAGCCTTCCCCGTCATAGAAAAAAGCAGGGAATCTCACGGAACTTCCGCGCCAATTCCCCACTCATGTCTCTCTCGGCTTGCTTTAAGAGTAGCATATTTTCCCCGTAAAAGCAACTGCAAAAAACCAGGTTGCACCCTACCTTCACCTCCGGACCATCCCCCGGCGAATCTCTCGGAGCACCTTCCACAGCTGCAGGACTATGGTAGGGGCAAGGGCACAGATTCCCACAGTCAAAAGCTGGGATGCCGTCAGGTCTGAGACGGCAAAAAGCGTCTGCAGCTGTGGAATAAAAAGAACTGCCGCCATGAGAAGAACTCCTGCCTCAAAAGCCATAACTGTATAAAGATTACTGAACAAACCCAGATGAAAGATAGAGTGGCTGCTCCTGCAGTTAAATCCGTGGAACAGTCTTGCAAGAGTCAGGGTGGCAAAGGCCATGGTGCTGGCAAGGGCGCTGCCTTTCTGGGTCAGTCCTGTACGGTAAGCATACATGGTGCACACTGCAATGAGCCCGCCCTGAATCAAAATATCCCTGAGAAAACGCTTTGTCAGGATTCCCCGGTTAGGATCCCTTGGGGGTTGATTCAAAAGTTCTCCTTCCGGCTGCTCCATACCGATGGCGATGGCCGGAAGGGAATCGGTCAGAAGATTAATGAACAAAAGATGGACCGGCGCAAAGGGAAGGGGAAGAGCCGCCATAGTGGTGTACAGGACGCAGAAAATCCCTGCCATGTTGCCGGACAGAAGGAATTCTATGGCATTGCGGATATTCCGATATACATTCCGGCCGTTTGACACTGCCTTTATGATGGTGGCAAAGTGGTCATCCGCCAGGATCATGGCTGCCGCATCCTTGGATACCTCTGTTCCTGTCTGCCCCATAGCCACTCCGATGTCCGCCTGCTTTAAAGCCGGCGCATCATTGACCCCATCTCCGGTCATGGCCACAATCCTTCCCTTTTCCTGCCACGCCTTTACGATTCTCAGTTTATGTTCCGGGGAGACCCTGGCATAGACGCTGATATTCTCTATTCGATTGGAGAGCTCCTGCCCATCCATATGGTCCAGCTGATTTCCCTCCACAGCCTCCTCTCCTGGTTTCAAAATCCCGATCTGTCCGGCTATGGCCATAGCCGTAACCTTGTGATCCCCCGTGATCATCACCGGCTTAATGCCGGCTCTCCTTCCATCGTTTACGGCCTCTCTGGTCTCGGGGCGGGGAGGATCCATCATGGCTGCAAATCCCAGAAATACCAGCTCCCGCTCCAGGCTTTTCGCACCAGATGAAATCATATGGTCTTTCAGGGGGCGGTACGCCAGCGCCAGCACTCTTAGCCCCTGCCTGGAACAAGTGTCATGGAGCTGCATCCAAATTCTTTTATCCTGAAACGTTATAGGGCGGATCTCCCCATCTTGGTCAATAAACGTACATCGTTCCATCAGAATATCCATGGCCCCCTTTGTCAGAAGCGTAGGTCCCTGGGGCAGCTGATGAACGGTGCTCATGATCTTTCTCACAGAGTCGAAAGGAATTTCTCGGATACGCGGAAACCGTCTCTGAAGGCGGCCTTGGGGCACTCCTGCCGCCTGCGCCAGCCGAAGAAGAGCCAGCTCCGTGGCGTCTCCCATCTCCCTCTGCTCTTTGTACATCTTCCTTTTCGTCTTTTGTCTGCTTCCCGATTCATTTTTCTGTCCTGTCTCCGGCTCCTCCGCCCAGGCGTCATTGACCAGGGCACAGATTTCTACAAACAGTCTGTGCTGTTTATCGGTCTGGTTCAGCCTGGAGGGAGGAAACAGCCTGCCGTTTAAAGCTACATGCTCCACACTCATTTTATTCTGTGTCAGAGTCCCGGTCTTGTCGGTGCATATTACGGATACGCAGCCAAGGCTTTCCACTGCTTTTAAGTCCTTGATAATGGCCTGTTCTTTTGCCATCTTCTGAGTCCCCATGGCCTGGACGATGGTGACGATGGAGCCTAGGGCCTCCGGGATGGCGGCCACAGCCAGAGCCACGGCAAACATCAGTGAATCCAGCATAGCCATGCCCCGGTATAGGCTTAAGCCAAAAACCACCAAACAGATCACCATAATGGCCGCTGCCAGACGGCTGCTGAACTGATCCAGGCTGATCTGCAGGGGGGTCTTTTTCTCCTCCGCACTGCTCATCATGGAGGCAATTCTTCCGATCTCCGTATCCATCCCGGTGGCGGTTACCACGGCCACGCCTCGTCCTCCGGTTACAAGAGAGCTGCTGTATACCATATTGCTGCGGTCCCCTATGGAAAGGCTGCCTGGCAGAATTCTCTCCTGTTTTAACACGGCATCCGACTCTCCTGTAAGGGAGCTCTCATTGATCTGCAGAGCCGTACTCTCCAAAATCCGGCCATCTGCGACTACCAGATCACCGCTTTCCAGGTACAGAATATCCCCGGGGACTACCTCTTTCGACGGAATCTGTATTTTACTTCCCTCTCTCATGACGACTGCCATAGGTGCGGACAGAGAGCGCAGGCTCTCTAAGGATTTTCTGGCTTTTTCATGCTGCACAGTGCCCAAAATCCCATTGAGGGTAATGACTGCGAATATCACCACCGCGCTCTCCGGATTATCCGTTATCATAGAAATAACGGCAGCGCCGATTAAGATTATGACCAAAAGGTCCTGAAATTGTTCTAAAAAGACTCTCCAGGCAGGTTTCCCTCCTGCTTCTTTTAACAGATTCGGCCCATACTGCCTGATTCTATCCTGCGTCTGCCTTTGGGTCAGTCCTTCTTTTGTAGTGTCAAGCCGGGACAGAACCTCTTCCTTTGTACATTGGTACCAGTCTTTCATGCAGCACAGCCCCTTTCTTTCTCCTTCCATGTTTATGCCGGAACGAAAAAGAAAGAACTGTTGCAGGCCAAAACAATGCATGTTATAATTAGGAACATGAAAAAAGAGACAAACAAAGAAAAAATCCTGGTTCAGGCCGCTGCACTGATTGACGCCGCCGCACTGGAACAAATTACGATTCGAGAAATCTGCAGTCGGGCAGGAGTGTCCATCGGCAGTTTTTATCACTATTTTTCGTCAAAAGATGATGTTATTGTCCAACTATTTCTCTCCAACGCAGACCAGGCGGCTTCTCTGGTGCAAAACCAGTTCACAGCTTCCTGGGAATGGGATAATCTCCGCAGCTATATCCAGTTTCAGATTGACTCGGCCCTCTCTGCCCCTGTGGAGAGATTAAAATTCCTTTACACCTATAATATAAACCATCACGCCTACCCCATGGACAGATTCCGGGGCCTGGTAAAAGAGATCCTGGTCCGCGCCAAAAAAAAGGGGCAGATGAAGGATACTTATACTTACGATGAAGTTCTCGACCATCTCTTCACCCTGATCTTAGGCAATATGATCCGATACTGCATTGAGGATGGCAGCTATGACATTGCCTCAAAGCTTATGGCCCAGACCAACCATTTGATCTCTATAATCGAGAATGCCACAGGCCCAATCCTCTCCCCGGAACATGTCTGCAGTACCGAACAGCTCCTTTAGGCTTACAACATGCAAGAGGCCCGGGATACATATTCCATGGGCCTCTTTGTTCTGCCTGATTCTTGATTATTTCTTATTCTTCTGTGCATAATCCAGGGCGTTCCTGCCTGCGATTCTTCCCATAGTGACAAAGGTCTGAATGGCCATACCGCTTCCCGGATACTCCTTGTTAATCAAGTCCCCGCTGCTGACCTCCCCTGCCGCATAAAGACCCGGAATCACATTGCCCTCTGTATCCAGGACCTGGGCCTCAAGGTCGGTCTGGGGACCGCCGAAAGTTCCCGCTGTATTCATATTGCAGTGAACCGCGTAGAACGGAGCCTCCTGGATAGGCTCCAGCAGTTCCATGGCCTTTCCAAAATCCTCGTCGGTTCCCTTGGCTTTCAGTTCATTGTACCGCTCTACAGACTTTACCAGAAGCTCCGGATCCATGCCGGCTGCCTGGGCCAGTTCCTCCAGAGTATCTGCCTTGAATGCAGTTCCATCTTTTACTGCCGTCTGTATGCCTTCTGTCTCGTGTTTCTTATCAATAATCATGTAAAATTCCGGCGCCTTGGTTTCTCTTAAGACAATGGGAGTGCGGACAGGCCTTGGGCAGGATTCATCCATAAACCGCTCGCCCTTCACGCTGACATAGAGCCCTGCAAAAGTAAACATATCTCTGGCTGCCGCGCCGTAAGGCATAATCTGTGCAATGGCGCTGTCATTGCCGATAATATTAGCCCCGATCTCCCGGGCCATAATCAGGCCGTCTCCCGTGTTGCCTGCACCCACATTGGTTCTGGAGTTAGCATATGTAGGGGAATACTGCTGTTTTACTTCCTCATTGCGGTCATATCCTCCTGTAGCCAGGATTACGGCCTTTGCATGGAAGGTTATGGTGTCGCCGGAGGCCTGAAGGGCTTTCACGCCAATGACAGCCCCGCTCCCATCTGTTAAAAGTTTTGTCCCTCTTGTCTCCAGCATAATCTCCACGCCCTGCTTTACTGCTACTTCCTCCAAAGGAGTAATAAATCCCGCTCCGTTTCCCGATGCAACCGTCAGACCCCGATTAGGCTTCATGGCAGGATTGGGAGTATCTATCTCACCGGAAAACTCCACGCCCTGCTCCATAAGCCAGTCAATATTGGCGGCGGAACCTTCCGCGATCATTTTAAGCCTGTCTTCATTGACCAGTCCATCTCCCATACCGATCATAAAGTCGTAAAACGCCTTAGGCGTATCTTCGATTCCCTGCTCTTTCTGGAACACGCTTCCCGCCGCTAAAATCTTGCCGCCGGACAAGGATGTGCTTCCTCCAAGCATTCCCATTTTCTCAATGAGAACTACATCCAGACCCGTAGTCGAGGCTTCCACGGCTGCCGTGAGACCTGCCACACCGCCGCCGACAATGACAATATCCGCTTCCCTCTCAATATGCTGTGCTTCCCTTTGAGATTCTGAGGCGGCTTTCAGCAATTCCATATCGGCTCCCGCCGCCTTTAAGGCTTCCTCGGCTCCCGTCAGAATAGCCATGGAGGTCTCCGTAGCTCCGGATATGGTGTCAACCGATAACGACTGGGCATCTATAATCCTCTGGGGAACAGCCTCCAATGGTTTATCTGCAATTCCCGGAGTCTCCTGGTGTTCCGACACCAACACCGAGGTAATCGCATGATCTTTTACTTCCACAGTCACCTTGACATCGCCGCCGTGGCCTTTACCGGTTCCCTCGTAGCTTCCATCCTCCACATTCAGCAGAGCCGTCCCTTCCCCGCCCTTCTCTGAGCCTTCACTTTCCTTGGGCGCTGCCGTTGTCTCCAGGGCCTCGGTGGTGGTCTCCTGAGGTGCTGCCGTAGTCGTCTTGGTTTCCTGTGACCCTGAACATGCCGCCATATTCAATACCAGCAGACATGCCAGAAATGCCGATGCTTTTCTCTTCATCCTTGACCTCTTTTCCTATGATTGTGTTGTCTAGTTATGTAGCGTGGATGCAAAACCGAACATGTTCGGTT